>NZ_JBEPOL010000005.1:0-495592 GCF_040546795.1 Devosia sp. UYZn731 | reverse complement strand
GGGCCGGCGCGGGCCTGATGCTTCTCTCATAAGAACGCGGAGCCCGGGCTCCCCTCCCCCTTGAGGGGAGGGGCGGGGGGGGGGGGAGCCCCCCGCAAGAGTGGAGCTAGCGAAAGCGCCACTCCTGCTGCGGCCTCCCCCCACCCTAACCCTCCCCGCAAGGGGGGGGAGATCAGATCGAGTTCCCCCCTAAACCACCAGTTCCATCAAATCCGCCGGAAACCGGCTCAGCCCGTACAAGATCGGCCGCCCATTCACATCGGCGTCCACGCCTTCGGACACCAGCAATATCGCCCCCGGCGCCAGCTTCAGCAGCGCGGTTTCCTCCGCATCCGCATGCCGCGCGGAAATCCGCGTACTCGCCCGCACATAATCGGCCACGCCCAGTCCCCGGAACACGGCCGTGGTGGACTGCTCCCCCGCAAACCGCTCGGCAAAATCGGGAAAATCGCGATATCCCACCCAGCTCGTTGCCCGCGAGATCGGCCGACCATCCGCCAGCGACACCGTATCGACCCGCGTCACCTTGGCGCCGGTGACCAGCCCCAGTGCCGCCGCCACGCTGGCGCTGGCATTCTCCAGCCGCGTCCCCAGCACCTGCCGGCGCAATTCGCTCGCCTGTCCCGCCAGCCCCTCGGAAAACCGCGTCCGCTTGCCGATCCGATAGCTCAGACGCTTGGCCTGATCCACAAAACTGCCGCGCCCCTGCTCGGTGCGGATCACCCCCTCCGCCGCCAGCGCCTGCAGTGCCCGCCTTACCGTGTGCCGGTTAGCACCAAACCGCTCCGCCAACTCCATTTCCCCGGCCAGCTTGTCGCCCCGCGCCAGCTTGCCGCCGACGATATCCAGCCGGACCGCGTCGGCGATCCGCCGCCAGATCGCCACGCCGCTCAAATGCGAATCTGAAGTCTGGGTCATTTTTGTCATTGCAAATTCACACGAGAGGCCTAAGACCGAAATTACGTTCTAAGTTGTCTAGTTCATTAGACAAGTTGAGGCAAGTGATGACCGCACAGATTGCAACCGATACCGACCCGCGCCGCCTGGCGCTCAACGCCCTGGCCGCCGCTGACGCCGACGCGCTCACCGCCGCCTGGTCCAACTGGGCCGACAAGCCCGATTTCAAGCCCGTCCGTGGTCCTGAAACCGGCCTCGTCATGGTGCGTGGCAGGGCAGGGGGCGGCGGCGCGCCGTTCAACCTCGGCGAAGCCAGCGTCAGCCGCGCCACAGTGCGGCTCGAAACCGGCGAAATCGGTCACGGCTATTGCCTCGGCCGCGATCTCGACAAGGCCCGCCTGATCGCCGTCTTCGACGCCCTGTTCCAACGCGATCCGGCCACGGTCGAGACCCGCATCCTCGCCCCGCTGCGCGCCGCCGGCACCGCTGCCGACCTCAAGCGCAAACAGGAAACCGCCGCCACCAAGGTCAACTTCTTCACCATGGTCCGGGGAGACAATTGATGGACACCAACACCCTCGACGGCGGCTTCGCCGATCCCGTCATGCAGTCCCAGACCGCGTTCCGCGCCGTCATGGACGCCCTGGCCAATCCCGGCACGGTGCAGGAACTGGCCCTCGGCCTCGTCCCGCCATCGTCGCTGTCGCCCGAACTGGCCGCCATCGCGCTGACCCTTTGCGATCACGACACCACCCTCTGGCTGGACCGCGACCTGGCCACCGACGCCGTGCTTGGCTGGCTGCGCTTCCACACCAGCGCCCCCATCACCTCTGAGCGCGCTCAGGCCCAGTTCGCCCTCACGCGTGATCCAGCCGTCGCGCTGGCCGATTTCAACCAGGGCACCGATCTTTATCCCGATCGCTCCACCACCCTGGCTCTGGCCGTCCAATCGGTCTCCAGTGGTCAAAGCCTGATCTTGACCGGTCCTGGCATCGATGGCGCCATCACCATCGCGCCGCAGGGCCTGCCCGCCGATTTCCTCGCCCAATGGGCCGAAAATGGCGCCCAATTCCCGCGCGGCGTCGATCTGCTGCTCGTTGCCGATGGCCAGCTCATCGGCCTGCCGCGCACCACCCGTATCCAGGAGGCCTGACCCATGTATGTTGCCGTCAAAGGCGGGGAAGCCGCCATACACAATGCCCATGCCTTGCTCGCCGACCGTCGACGTGGCGACCGCTCGGTGCCCGCTTTGCGCACCGAACAGATCATCGAACAGCTCGGCCTCGCGGTCGATCGCTGCATGGCCGAAGGCTCGCTCTATGACCGCGAACTGGCGGCCTTGGCCATCCTGCAATCGCGCGGCGACCTGATCGAGGCCATTTTCCTCGTCCGCGCCTATCGCACCACGCTGCCGCGCTTCGGCTATTCGCGGCCCATCGATACCGCCAACATGCTGATTGAACGGCGCATTTCCGCGACCTTCAAGGACCTTCCCGGTGGCCAGCTTCTCGGCCCCACCTTCGACTACACCCATCGCCTGCTCGATCCCTCGATTGCCGAGGGCAACGACGTCGCCGAGCCCCTGACCGCCGAAGCCGACCATGATCGCGCCCCCCGCGTCACCGACATGCTCGGCCATCAGGGCCTGATGGAGCCCGATCTCGGCTTCAATCATGTTCCGCAAGACGAGGTCGGCGACCTCACCCGCGAGCCGCTGCAATATCCGCTCGACCGGGACCTGCGCCTGCAGGCGCTCGCCCGTGGCGACGAAGGCTTCCTCTTGGCCCTCGGCTATTCCACCCAGCGCGGCTACGCGAAATCGCACCCCTTCGTCGGCGAAATCCGCATCGGCGAAGTCGAGGTCGAACTCGATATTCCCGAGCTGGGCTTCCCCATCAGCCTCGGCCGCGTCCGCGTCACCGAATGCCAGATGGTCAACCAGTTCAAGGGTTCGTCCAAGGTGCCGCCGCAGTTCACCCGCGGCTATGGCCTGGTCTTCGGCCAGTCCGAGCGCAAGGCCATGTCAATGTCGCTCTGCGACCGCGCCCTCCGCGCTCGCGAGCTGGGCGAGGACATCACCGCCCCCGCCCAGGACGAGGAATTCGTCATCTCCCACCTCGATAACGTCCAGTCCACCGGCTTCGTCGAGCATCTCAAGCTGCCGCACTATGTCGATTTCCAGGCCGAACTCGACATGATCCGCACCATGCACGCCAAGCACGCCGCCGAAAATCCCGTCCAGGAGGCCGCCGAATGAGCGCCTTCTCACCTCTCCCTTCGGGGGAGAGGTCGGCCGCAGGCCGGGTGAGGGGGCCTTTCGCGCGCACCCCACCCAGTAAAGGCCCCCTCACCCGACCCAAGAGGGTCGACCTCTCCCCCAGAGGGAGAGGTGAAGAAAGCATGGAGCAAGCATCATGAGCGCCACCCCCAGCTACAACTTCGCCTATCTCGACGAACAGACCAAGCGGATGATCCGTCGCGCCATCCTCAAGGCCATCGCCATTCCCGGCTATCAGGTGCCCTTCGCCAGCCGTGAAATGCCCATGCCCTATGGCTGGGGCACCGGCGGCGTGCAGGTCACCGCGGCCATCGTCGGCCCCGATGACGTCCTCAAGGTGATCGACCAGGGCGCCGACGACACCACCAATGCGGTCTCCATCCGCGCCTTCTTCGCCAAGGTCGCCAACGTCAAGACGACGACCCATACCGGCGACGCCACCATCATCCAGACCCGCCACCGCATTCCCGAAAAGCAGCTCTCGGCCGGCCAGACCCTGGTCTATCAGGTGCCGATCCCCGAACCCCTGCGCCTGCTCGAGCCGCGCGAAACCGAGACGCGTGTCATGCATGCGCTCAAGGAATACGGCCTGATGCACGTCAAGCTCTACGAGGACATCGCCACCCACGGCCGCATCGCCACCACCTATGGCTATCCGGTGATGGTCGAGGACCGCTACGTCATGTCCCCGTCGCCAACGCCGAAATTCGACAATCCCAAGATGCACATGTCGGCCGCGCTGCAACTGTTCGGCGCCGGTCGCGAAATGCGCATCTATGCGGTGCCGCCCTTCACTAAGGTGGTAAGCCTCGACTTCGAGGATCATCCCTTCGAAATCCAGCATTTCAGCGAGCCGTGTGCGCTTTGCGCCGCCACCGGCGTCTATCTCGACGAGGTCATTCTCGATGACCACGGCGGGCACATGTTCGTCTGCTCCGATACGGACAATTGCGAAGACCGCCGCGCTGCGGGCCATCGTGGTGCCCTGAGCGGCGAAGCCCTGGAGGCCGCAGAATGACCGACACTCCCCTGCTCAAGGTCACCAACCTTTCCAAATATTACGGCGCCCGCCTCGGCTGCACCGATGTCAATTTCGAACTCTACCCCGGCGAAGTCCTCGCCGTGGTGGGCGAGTCAGGCTCCGGCAAGACCACCCTGCTCAATTGCCTGTCCACCAATCTCGAACCCACTTCGGGCCGCGCCGAATACCGCATGCGCGATGATGTCTGGCGCAATATCTATGACCTCAGCGAAGCCGAACGCCGCTTCCTGATGCGCACCGACTGGGGCTTTGTGCACCAGAACCCCGCCGACGGCCTGCGCATGACCGTCTCGGCCGGCGCCAATGTGGGCGAACGCCTCATGGCCATCGGCGATCGCCACTACGGCAATATCCGCGCCAGCGCCGTCGATTGGCTCGGTCGCGTCGAGATCAACGAAGACCGCGTCGACGACCAGCCGCGCGCCTTCTCGGGCGGCATGCGCCAACGCCTGCAGATCGCGCGTAACCTGGTCACCAATCCGCGCCTCGTCTTCATGGACGAACCCACCGGCGGCCTCGACGTTTCGGTGCAGGCCCGCCTGCTCGATCTGCTGCGGGGCTTGGTCGGTGAACTCGGCCTCGCCGCCGTCATCGTCACCCACGATCTGGCAGTGGCCCGTCTCCTCTCCCACCGCATGATGGTGATGAAGGATGGCCGCGTCATCGAGTCCGGCCTGACCGATCGCGTGCTTGACGATCCGCGCGAGCCCTATACCCAGCTTCTCGTCTCCTCGATCCTGCAGGTGTAATGTGACCCCTCTGCGCGTAACCTCCCTCGCCAAGACCTTCACCATGCACCTGCGCGATGGCGTCGTCCTCCCCGTGGTCGATAACGTCAATTTCGAGGTCAATGAAGGCGAATGCGTCGTTCTCGGTGGCCCGTCCGGCGCCGGCAAAAGCTCCATCCTCAAGATGGTCTATGGCAATTACGGCGTCGATGCCGGCCACATCTGGCTGCACCATGACGGCGAAGAAGTCGACCTCGCCACCGCCGATCCGCGCCTCGTTCTCACGCTACGCCGCGACACCATCGCCTATGTGAGCCAGTTCTTGCGCACCGTCCCCCGCGTTTCGGCGCTCGACGTGGTCGCCGAACCCTTGGTTATTCGCGGCGCCGACAAAGCCGAAGCGCAAAACCGCGCCAGAAGCCTGCTGGCCCAGCTCAACCTGCCCGAACGGCTGTGGAGCTTGCCCCCCGCCACATTCTCGGGTGGCGAACAGCAGCGCGTCAATATCGCCCGCGGCTTCATCACCGATCACAAGGTGCTGCTGCTCGATGAACCCACCGCCTCGCTCGATGCGACTAACCGCGCCGTCGTCGTCGCGATGATCGCGCAGAAGAAGGCCGCCGGCACCGCGCTGCTCGGCATCTTCCACGATGAGGAGGTCCGCAGCCAGGTTGCCGATCGTATCGTCGACGTCACCGCCTTCGCCCCCAGGATCGCCGCATGACCCGCCTCTCCGAAACGCCCTCCGTGCACCCCACCGCGTCAGTCAACAATTCCAAGCTCGGCCGCTACACCGAAATCGGCGCCGGCAGCCACGTTTCCCATTCGACCATGGGGGACTATTCCTACGCGGTCGAAAACACCCAGATCGCCTATTCCACCATCGGCAAATTCGCCAATATCGCCAGCCACGTGCGCATCTATGCCTCCATGCACCCGATGGAGCGGGCGTCGCTGCACCACTTTACCTACCGCTCGTCCTGGTATTTCGATGGTGCCGAGGATGATCAGTCGTTCTTCGACTGGCGCGCCAGCACCCCCATCACCATCGGCCACGATACCTGGATCGGCCATGGTGCGGTGATCATGCCCGGCGTCACCATCGGTAATGGCGCCATCATCGGCTCCAATGCTGTCGTCACCAAGAACGTCGCCGCCTTCGCCATCGCGGTGGGCGTGCCGGCCAAGACGATCAAACAGCGCTTCACCGATCCGATCGCCAGCCGCCTCGATGCGCTGGCATGGTGGGACTGGGACCACGACCGCCTGCGGCTGGGTTTGCAGGATTTCCGCTCACTCTCGACCGAAGCATTTTTGGATAAGTACGAGGGGTAGGCATACCCCCACCCAACCTCCCCCTGACAAGGGGAGGAGCTAGTCTGGCGGTCTGCCGAGATCGTGCCAAATCCGCTGCCCTGTTCCTCCCCCTCCCAGGAGGCGGCTAGGTGGGGGCGCCTTCGGCTAGCCCGGTGCCTCTGCGACATCCCTACCCCACATCGTCATCGTTCCGTCACGCAACCGACATCGCAGGTTTATCTGCACCCCATACGCATCCCCCGGCTCAACACCGGAGGGCACATGCTCAAGATTTCCAAGGTCACGCGACGCTTCGGCAACAAGACTGCCGTCGACACTGTCGATCTGGAAATCCCCAATGGTCAAATGGTCGGCATCATCGGTCGCTCCGGCGCCGGCAAGTCCACCCTGCTGCGCATGATCAACCGCCTGGCCGATGTCTCCGACGGCCATATCGAATTCGACGGCGCCACGGTCTCCACCCACAAGGGCCAGGAGTTGCGCAACTGGCAGCGCGATTGCGCCATGATCTTCCAGCAGTTCAACCTGGTCCCCCGCCTCGACGTGCTGACCAATGTGCTGCTCGGCCGCCTCAACGGTCGCTCCACCATCACTAGCCTGCTCAACATCTTCACCCATGCCGAGCGCCATGATGCGCTCCAGGCGCTCGACCGCCTCGATATTGCCCAGACGGCCTTGCAGCGCGCCGGCACCCTGTCGGGCGGCCAGCAGCAGCGCGTCGCCATCGCCCGCGCCCTGATGCAGAGCCCAAAGATGATCCTGGCCGACGAGCCGATTGCTTCGCTCGATCCGCGCAATGCCCAGATCGTCATGAATAGCTTGCGCGACATCAATCGCGATCACGGCATCACCGTCATCACCAACCTGCACACGCTGGACACCGCTCGCGTCTATTGCCAGCGCATCATCGGCATGGCCGCCGGCAAGGTGGTGTTCGACGGCTCGCCCGCCCAGCTCACCGAAGCCGCTGCCCGCGAAATCTACGGCGCCGATGGCCTCAAGGAGGCTTTTTCGGAAGCCATCACCTCCACATCCATTCCCGGCCCGCGCGCGCGCGTCGAAGCCCTCGATCAGCGCGCCGAAGCCTTCGCCAACTGAAGTTGTGCGCACCCCATCCAACCCCGCGGCAAAAGCGGGGCGGATCTCAGACCCAGGAGAAAACCATGCTGAAATCTATGCTTATGGGCGCTGTCGCGCTCGTCGCTCTCGGTAACGGCGCTGTCGCTACCTTTGCCCAGGAAATGCCAAAGGAACTCCGCATCGGCATCCTCGGCGGCGAAAACGAAGCCGACCGCCTGCGCAACTATGCGTGCCTCGCCGATCACCTCAAGACCGACCTCGGCTTCGAGAAGGTCTCGCTGTTCCCCGCCGCCGACTATGACGGCGTGATCCAGGGCCTCCTCGGCGGCACCCTCGACGTTGCCGGCCTTGGCGCTTCGGGCTATGCGGCCATCGCCATCGAAAACCCCGATGCCGTGACCCCCGTGCTGACCACCCAGCAGGAAGACGGTTCGACCGGTTACTACTCGATCGGCCTGGCCCTCAAGTCCTCGGGCATCACCGATATCATGTCTGCCAAGGGCAAGAAGCTCGGCTATGCTGATCCCGACTCCACCTCGGGCTACCTCGTCCCGCTGACCCAGATCCCGGTCACCACCGGCGTTCCGAACAAGGAATTCTTCGCTTCTGCCGATTTCAACGGCGGCCACGAAAACAACGTCCTGGCCTTGCTTGACGGCAAGTCCGACGTTTCGGTCGACGACTCTTCGGGCATCGGCGAGTTCGCCGACGGCTATACCTCGGGCACCTTCCGCAAGCTCGTCGACAAGGGCGCCGTCGATCCCGCAGATTTCGTTGAAGTCTGGCGCTCGCCGCTGATCCCGAACGGTCCGACCGTGGTTCGCAACGCCCTCGGCGCTGACTCGATCAAGAAGATCACCGACTTCTACCTGAACCTGCCCACCGAAGACGCAGCTTGCTTCTCGGCCATCGAAGGCGGCGATTTCAAGGGTTACGTCCCGGTCAAGGCTGAATTCTACCAGCCCATCATCGACATCCGCAAAGCCACCATCGGCGGCTAATTTAGCCTAGAGGGCACCGGCCGAGTTGGCTGGTGCCCTTCGTCTATCGGGACATTGCTCCATGACCGCGCTCGCTCCATCCGCCTCCGAGACCGTCCGCACCGTCGATTTGGCCTGGCGCCATCTGGCGCGGCAGCGACGGCTGTATTCCATCCTCGGCTTTGGCGGCCTGGCTCTGGCTCTGGTCTGGTCGCTGATTTTCGCTGACGAAAGCAATGCCGGCCACTTCATGGAGCGGCTGCCCCATCTGTTCGATTTTCTCTCCTGGCTGATCCCGCACGACTGGATGGATGTTCCGCGCGCGCTGTTCGATCTGCCCACCCCCGCCGATAACGGCACCCAGGAATTCAACTTCCCCGAGGGTCGGGTCGATCTCGGTGCCGGCTTCTACCTGCCCGAATATTTCTACCTGATGCTGATCACCATCAATGTCGCGATGGTCTCCACCATTGTGGGGTTCACCGGCGGCTTGGCTCTGTGCTTCCTCGCCGCGCGCAACATGATGCCGTCCTTCCTGTTGCGCTCCGTCGTGCGCCGCGTCATGGAAGTGCTGCGTGCCTTCCCCGAAATCGTCATCGCCGGCTTGTTTGCTGCCGTGCTGTCTATCGGCCCGGTCGCCGCCATCATCGCGGTGGGCCTGCACACCATCGGCGCGCTGGGAAAGCTCTATTTCGAGGTCATCGAAAACATCGACATGAAGCCCGATGAGGGCCTCAAGGCGGTTGGCGCCAACTGGATCGAGCGCGTCCGCTTCGGCGCGCTGCCGCAGGTCATGCCCAATTTTGTTTCCTATGCGATGCTGCGCCTCGAGATCAACGTGCGCGCCTCCACCATTATCGGCGCCGTCGGCGGCGGCGGTATCGGCGAGGAGCTCAAGCTCTCCATCTCGCGCGGTTTCGGCGCCAAGACTATCGCGCTGATCGCCCTGCTGCTGACCACGATTATCATCGTCGACCAGATTTCCGCCTATGTGCGCCGCAAGCTGGTGGGCGACGCCGCCTTCCTGATCCACGGTTGAGGTGCTCACTATGACCGATATGACCCTCACCCTCGAACAGCGCTACCCGGCCGTCTTCAAGCAGTCGATCCTCAAGCGCTTCGCGCCCCTGATCGCGCTGGTCGCCGTCGTGCTCTATCTGCTCTACGCGATCTGGTTCTTCGCGCTGCCCACGGTCATCAGCCAGGGTAAATGGGATCGCCTCGGCGATTACATGCAGCAGTGGATCGCCTATGACGTCAATGCCGAATACCGGCTCGATGGGCCCACCATCGTCGGCAAATATCCGCGCTTTTCCGTGCTTGGCAAGGATCCGCATCCCGATTGGCTGATCCCCCGCGAGGGCGGCTACACCATCGAACTCGGCGGGGCCGGCCAGTCGGTCACCTTCACCAAGACCGCCGCCACCCTGACCAATGCCGGCGCGAGCGTCGATCTCGACCTGACCAGCGCAGAGGTGCGCATCGTGACCCCGGACGTGCCGCCCTGGCTCGTGGTCAAGGGTGGCGAGGCCGTTGCCGATATGGGCTTTGTCGGCGACGTGCGGGTCAGCACCGATCGCGTCAAGTTCCGCAAGCGTGCCTTCGGTTGGCCTAACTTCCTGTTCGATATCAATTCGCCCTTCTTCGGCAAATCGGCCGGCGAAGTGACATCGCTGATTACCTCGGGGCCTGACCTGCTCGCCGGCACCCCCAATTACGCCCTGGCCTGGGACAATATCTGGTTCAACGCCCAGTGGCAGCACGGCGACGTCTGGACCAAGCTGCTGCAGACCATCGTCATGGCCTTTGCGGGCACACTGATCGGCGCCATGGTGTCGTTCCCGCTGGCCTTCTTTGCCGCCCGCAACATCACGCCCAACAAGCCCATCAACCAGGTCATCAAGCGCCTGTTCGATTTCTTCCGCTCGGTCGATATGCTGATCTGGGCGCTGTTCTTCACGCGCGCCTTCGGTCCCGGCCCGCTCGCCGGCATCGGCGCCATCGCCCTCACCGAAACCGGCACCCTGGGCAAGCTCTATTCCGAGGGCCTCGAAAACATCGACGACAAGCAGCGCGAGGGCATTGCCTCGACCGGCGCCGGCCTCATCACCACCCAGCGTTATGGCGTGCTGCCCCAGGTGCTGCCCGTGATGATCTCGCAGACGCTCTACCAGTGGGAGTCCAACACCCGCTCCGCCAGCATCATCGGCGCGGTCGGCGCCGGCGGTATTGGCCTGAAACTGTGGGAATCGATGCGCACCAATTCCAACTGGTCGAACGTGTTTTATATGGTCCTGCTGATCCTGGCGGTCGTGTTCATTTTCGACAATATTTCCAATGCTCTACGCACCCGCCTGATCGGCAAGGCGCAGCACTGAGAGCGGCCGATTGCCAAAATGCATCAGTCCAAAATCAGCGATGGTTCTGGTTTGTGACAGTAGTTTGTGCATTTTGTTGCAAAACGTCCGGAGCGAATGATGCACAATCTTGAAAATTCCGACACTCTTGAAACCACTCTGCTCAAGCTGGCGACCCCCAATATCTCCCCCAAGGAAATGCTGCGCCAAGCCAAGAAGCTGCACCCCAAGGCGTCCAAGAAGGACATCATCCGCGCCGCCTTCTCGTCCCTGATCACCGCCGCCGACAAGGACATCGAAGCCAGCATGGCGCTGCACAACTTTGCCATCACCGAACGCGGCAATGTGACGGACGTGGATCGGTAGGGCCTTCCCTACCGCGCAAACGCCTCAAACGGATTGTCCTGCGTCAATCGCACGATCGTCTCCTCGCTCACCCCCGCCGCCCGCAGCATCGGCAGCATCACGTCCACCAGATGCGTATAGGGCCGCGGGGTGCCGCCGCCGGGCAGAGCGGGGTCAAACCACCCCAGGTCATGGCTCAGCAGCAATTGGGGTCCCAGCCCTGCGTCCAGCGCCTTCAAAATCAGCGCGCAGACTTCGTCGTCCGGCTCCCGCCCCACATGGTCGTACTCGATCCATGCGCCCCGCGCCGCCACCGCCTTGTGCAGCTCGAAATCCGGCTCGGCCTGCGTGTGGATGGAAATAAACCGCTCGGCCCGATACCCCTCATCCTCGATGATATCGAGCTGGTCCATCACCACGCGGCCCCGAATCGTGTGCGAGCCGATCACCGCATTGGTCTGCATCCCCGCCCGCGCCGCCGCGCGCAAAATCCGCTCCTCCAATGGCGTGATTCCATCGTCGCCGGCACTGACCTTGATCCAGGCGGCCATGACGCCGCTGTCCTCGATCTGCCCGGTCAGTTCCCCCACCATCCAGTCTTCCAGTTCGGCGCCGCTGGCCTTGCCCACCCAATCCGGTATCCACGGCTCGCGATAATTCCCCGTCGGCACCACGATCGGCAGCCCCGTCGCCACCGACACGGCCTTGTCGAGATCGGCGCGCCGCCCGACCCCACCGGTCGTGCATTCCACCAGCGCCGTTATGCCCTGCTTCTGGATCGCGAAAATCTGCGGCGCCATCAGCGCCACCACGTCAGCGGCCTCCGCCTGCGCATACCCGGGTTGATCGGGCGTGCGCAAATCCACGAACACATGCTCGTGCGGCAGGATCATGCCGAGCTGATCCTTGCGGTAGGGTCCCAATGTGGTGATCAGATGCTTCATGCGCGCTCCTCCAAGCTTTTGCTGCAGGCTGGCCCAGGATCGTCCGCTTGGCAATCCTTGCGGTTTCCGACGCAAGACACAGCCGGGGCGGCGCATCTGGTCATCGCCCTGCATTTGGCCCCGGCCGATACCGCGACCAAGATAATGGAGCAATATAGAAATCGCAGATGAATTGTCCAATTGGACAACTTGGATGATCCGGATGGAATGTACATATTTTACTGTCTATTGAGCCTGATGGCGCATAACCTTAACCCATCGTGTGCCCTGTCTTCAGGGGCGCGGATGGCTGGGCGATAATTTGCTCTTGCCCAAGGAAGAGCTGTGTCCCCATCATCTGGCGACCGATCGCGAAATCTGCTCCTCAACGGTATGCATCTCGACGACTTCGCGCTGATTCAGGGCGCACTGGAGCCCGTGCAGATCGAGTTCAAAACGGTGCTCGAACGTCCCGGCAAGGGCATCGATTTCGTCTACTTCCCCGAGGAAGGCCTGCTCTCGATCATCTCTCGTTTTGAAACCAGCCGCGATGTGGAAGTGGGTATAGTCGGACGTGAGGGCATGTCGGGTATTCCCCTGCTGCTCAATGATCGCCTGTCCACCTATGCCACCAATGTGCAGGTCTCCGGTTCCGCCCAGCGCCTGCCGGCCGATGTGTTGACCAACGCCCTGGGTACCAGCCGGCAGCTGCACGATCATCTGCTGCGTTTCGTGCGCGCCGCCGAAATCCAGACCGCCTCCACGGCCTCCGCCAATGGCCGCGCCAAGCTGGAAGAGCGCCTGGCCCGCTGGCTGCTGATGACCCATGATCGCCTCACCGGCGACCGGCTCGATGTCACCCATGAATTGCTCGCCACCATGCTGGCCTGCCGCCGCCCCGGCGTCACCGTCACGTTGCACCTGCTGGAAGGCAAGGGCCTGGTCCGCTCCAATCGCGGCCACGTCATCATCCTCGACCGCGAGGGCCTGGAACACGCGGCCAATGGCTCTTACGGTCTGGCCGAGGCCGAATATGCCCGTCTGCTCGGCCAGGATTTCCGTCCACGCCCCCGCCGCCCGCTCCTGGCGGCAACCTTGGCTGGTGAGGTCGAATAGAACTGAGGCAAGGATGGCCTGTCATCCACGATGACATGACCGGTTCACTATCCAAATCATTCGCCGCCCCGGTGAGGACCTGTCCTGGGCCTAGTGTTTGGCTGCGGCCTTTCGGCTCGCATGATCGACGCACATTTCGCGCAACTGATGCAGTTCTTTTTCTGTCAACTGCTCGGCGCCGATAAACTGGTTCTCCGCCTGGCTGGCCCGGATGAGCTCGTCCAGCTTGGCCTGGATCGCCTCGCCGTCACGGTTCTGGGTATTCTGCACCACGAACACCATCAGGAAGGTGATGATAGTGGTCGCCGTATTGACCACCAGTTGCCAGGTTTCGGAATACCCGAAGACCGGGCCGCTGACCGCCCAGACGACGATCCCCGCACAAGCCAACGCAAATGTCTGGGGCCGTCCCGCCGCATGGGCCACATGGTGGGAAAATTTAGTGAAGAGGCTCGTATCGGTCATGTCGCGCCCTCGCCATAGGACGAAAAAGCCCTGACCCTCGTGAGAGGACCAGGGCAGCTCCAGCTTTTAGCGTCAAAAAACTGTAGCCCCAGCACAACGAGCCAATCCGTCTTCGGTTCCCCGTACGGCGGCAGACAATGACTTGTCACCTCGCCCCTTCGGGCAGCGGTCGGCACGCAGCGCCGGGTGAGGGGGCCTTGCTGCAGCACGCAAAAAGGCGCGGCAGGTTTCCCGCCGCGCCCATGATTTTTGATTTGGCCTCGATAGTGTGGCCGGCTGCGTCAGGCCAGAGCGAAAACTGCCATTTGCAGCCCGCCATCGCCAACCGGCCACAGGTCTAGTAGTCGAACTGCTTGGCCAGCGTCACCTTGAAGGTGCGGCCGATCGAGCGGTCGCCCGACAGGTTTTCGCGATAGTCCGCATCGAACAGATTATCGATGCCGCCCGTGAGTTCCAGCCCCTTGAACTGCCCATGCTTGGGCTTCCAGCTGGCAAACAGATCAACTGTCGCAAAGGCATCCGCCTCGCCGTCGGCGACAACCTGGCCCTGCTGGATCGCCGGAGCCACATAGCGGCCCACCTGCGCCAGCGTCACCCGCGCGCCGTAATCCAGGTCCCATTCGGACTGATGGGCGCCCAGCGTCGCCACCAGCCGGCTCTGCGGCACGGTGGTCAGCGGCGTATTGGTCACGAGGTTATCCCCCACCGTGATCGAATAGGCCAGGCTGGCGAAGAAGACCTCGCTGTCATAGGCGCCTTCCACTTCCAGCCCGTAGATCCGCGCCTTGCCGATATTGCCGTAATACGGCACTGGCGCGGCCGGCAGCCGCGGCGCCGTGTTGGAGGCGATCAGGTCGGTCAGGTCGCTATAGAATGCCGTGGTCTTGATGCTGGCAGTGTCGCCCGGCTGGAAGATGTCGTCATTGCTGAGCGTGAAGCCGCCCTCGATGGTATTGGCCTGCTCCTTGCGCAGGTCGAGGCTCGCCACCTTGGCGGTAGCGCCGCGTGCCGGTGCCGCCACCGAATAAAGCTCGTCGATCGTGGGCAGTCGTTCGGTATGGGCGATCGAGCCGAACACGCCCACATTGTCGTTGATTTCATAGAGCGCCGCCAGCTTGGGGGAGACGGCCGCGCCATCGATATTGGGCAGGCCGGTCGTGGTCGGTTCGACCCAATGGAAGTCCGCGCGGGCGCCGGCGATCAGCGTCAGCTTCTCATCCCAGATATATTCGTTCTGGGCGAAAATCCCCAGCTTGTCTTCGGTGCCCTGCGGATGGGCCGGCAAAGGCGTGCCGCCCGGCCGCGTTGCCGTGCGCTCCAGCGTGCTGCCCTGGAAACCGAAGGTGAAGTAATTCTCGAAATCGTCGCCGATCCACTCGACCGTGTTGTCCGCCTTGAGCTGCCAGGTCTTGTAGCCATAAGTGGTGTCGAGCAGGATGCTGTCGGCCGTTACGTTCTGCGGAAAAGCCGGCAAGACCGGGCCGACGACCGTGCGCGGCGCACCCAGCGCATATCGATGATTGGTCTGCTCGTTGGTGGTGTCCGAATAGCTCAGCGACACCTTCAGATCGACCCAGGGATTGTCCGTCGCCGGATTTTCCCAGGTCAGCACTGCCGTCTGGTCGACCACGGTGCGGTCGGTCACGCCGAACGCGGCCTGCGTCGAGGTCTGCGCATAGGGCTGGTCCTTGGCGTCGCTGTACCAGCGCTGATAGGACGCGCGCAGCGTCTGCTCATTGTCGTCGCCAAAGTGGTAGGTGCCCTTGACCAGGCCCGACAGCGTATCGAAGCCCGAACCGGCCAGTTCTGCTCCCTTGGCCAGGTCCAGATTTTCAGACCGGCGCCAATTCGCCGTCGCCAGCACTTCGAAGCTGTCGGTGACCTGCTGGGCCACCAGCGCCGAGGTCAGCGTCTGCAGGCCATTGCTGGAGAAGCTGGTCTTGAGGCGCGCCGCGCCGCTATAGCCATCCTGGATAAAGTCCGAAGCATCCTTGGTGGTGAAGTTGATCACGCCGCCCAGCGCGCCCGCGCCATAGAGCGTCGACGAGGCCGGTCCGCGCAGCACTTCGACCTGCTTGTAGAGCTCGGGATCGGAGAAGAACGAGCCCATGCGGTACTGCTCGTTGAACTTGGGCGTACCATCGATATTGACGATGACGCGCGAGCCGTCCGACGAATTTTCCGTCGTGCCGATACCGCGAATGTTGAACGCTTCGCCAAACTGGCGTTCGCTGCCCACCATGGTCACGCCGGGTACGCTTTCGAACAGCTCGCCGGTCGTCGATGCCTGCACCTGGTCGATATCGGCCTGGTTGATCACCGTCACGGCCTGCGGCGTGTTGATCGCCACCTTGGGCGCGCCGGCGCCGATCACCAGCCGCTCCAGCAGCGTGATATTGGTCGTATTCACACTCGTCGGCTTCGTTGATTGGCCCGCAGCCCCCTGCAACCCGATCGCGCTCAAAGCCACGCCGCACATCAGCACAGCCGCGCTCGACTTCACCAGCCCCATTCAAAACTCCTGATTGTTCTTGTGTGCGCTGGCTGGCGGAGGCTGGCTGGCTGTGATGGACCATGAAACATGACCCAGAAAATCACCTATTGCGCTTGGTAGATAAGCTGATTATGAGAGTCAACTAATAACGACACGACCCGCCAGCCATCCGCCACGCGGTAACGTCCTGAAAAGACGAGACTCTTGTGCCTATGTGGATGGAAGCAACAGCAATGGACGACAGCGACAAGACCGCACAGGGCGCCCAGATTGCGCCACGTTCGATCGATTCAGCCGCCTTGTTCGCTGGTAGCAACGAATTGATCATCATCCACAATGGCAGCCCGTACCGCCTGCGCATCACGCGTCAGGACAAACTCATTCTGACCAAATAGGGCCCGATCTAGTGACCAATTCCGCTCCCAAGACCCCAGCCGAAATCCGCGACCTGCGCGCCCTGCACCCAGAGATGCGCGAACGCGATTTCGCCCGCATCCACGCCATTTCCGAAGCTGAATTGGTCGCCGCCTATGTGGGGCAAAACGTCATCCGCATCGAGCCCAATCTCGATCTGCTGCTCAATGGCCTGACCGCCTGCGGCGAAGTCATGGCCCTGACCCGCAACGAAAGTGCCGTGCACGAAAAGATCGGCCCGGTGGAAAAGGTCGTCATCGGCCCGCACGCTTCGATGGTGCTGGGCGAGCAGATCGACCTGCGCATTTTCCCCAGCAAATGGGCCTTCGGCTTCGCCGTCGAAAAGGCCAATGACGATGGCACCCTCCGCCACTCGGTGCAGTTCTTCGATGCCCAGGGCGACGCGGTGTTCAAGGTGCACGCCCGCCCGGCGACGAACCTCGAAGCCTGGTCCGTCCTCGTCGCCAACCTGCGCTCGCCCGAGCAGGCGCCGATCGTCACCCAGCCCAAGCCCGCTCCAGTGGCGCTCGGCACCCCGGCGCCGCTCGACGAGTTGCGCGCCGGCTGGTCGGCCCTGACCGACACGCACCAGTTCTTCGGCCTGCTCAAGAAGCTCAACTATCCCCGCCTGACCGCGCTCGAAACGGTTGGCGAGGACTACGCCTGGCAGCTCGACCACAGCGCCGTCGCCGGCCTGTTCAATGCCGCCGCTGCCGACCAGACCCTGCCCGTCATGGCCTTTGTGGGCAATCACGGCTGCATCCAGGTCCATTCCGGCCCGATCCAGAACATCAAGACCATGGGCCCCTGGCTCAACGTCCTCGATGACACCTTCCACCTGCACCTGCGGCTCGATCAGATTGCGTCGGTCTGGGGCGTGCGCAAGCCGACCTCGGACGGTCACGTCACCTCGGTCGAGGTCTATGACGAAAACCGCGAACTGATCATCCAGTTCTTCGGCAAGCGCATCGAGGGCTCGGACGAGCGCGGCGCCTGGCGCGATCTGGTCCAGAACCTGCCGCTCTACGCCCAGACCCACGCCGCCTGAGGATTTTGTGATGCGTTTCGCCCCCAAAGTCATCGCCGCCGTTAGCCTGGTTCTCGCCCTGTCCGCGGCCTCGTCTGCGCAGGACCTCAAGCCCTTCGCCGATACCTCGCGCCTCGTCTCCATCGGCGGCTCGCTGACCGAGATCATCTACGCGCTGGGCGAAGAAAAACGCCTCGTCGCCCGCGACCAGACGGCCACCTATCCCGAAGCCGCGCTGGCCCTCCCCGATGTCGGCTACATGCGCGCTCTCGCCCCCGAAGGCGTGCTCTCGGTCACTCCGACCGCCTTGCTGGTTATCGATGGCAGCGGCCCGCCCGAAGCGCTCGACGTGCTCTCCCATGCCGGCGTCGCCTACCAGACCGTCCCCGAGGGCTTCTCCCACCAAGGCATCCTGGCCAAAGTCCGCGCCGTGGGCCAAGCCCTTGGCGTGCCCGACAAAGCCGAAGCTCTCGCGGCTCAGCTCGACGCGTCGCTCAACGCCGTCGAAGCCCGCACCGCCGCAATCCCCGAGCGCAAGAAGGTGCTCTTCATCCTCTCCACCCAAGGTGGAAAAATCCAGGCTTCCGGCACCGATACCGCCGCCAACGGCATTATCGATCTGGCCGGCGCGCTCAACGCCGTCACCGACTATTCGGGCTACAAGGCGCTCACCGAGGAAGCCATCATCGCCGCCAATCCCGACGTCATCCTGATGATGGACCGCGGTGGCGATCATGGCGGCACCGACGCCGAACTGCTGGCGCACCCCGCTATCGCCCTCACCACTGCCGGCAAGAACCACGCCATTGTCCGTCTCGATGGCGCCTACCTGCTCGGCTTCGGTCCGCGCACTGCCAGCGCCGTCGGTGAGCTGGTCGATGCCCTTTACGGCAAGGCACCATGACCGCGGCACTGTCCATGTCCGATGCGCCCCGCCGCGCCGAGCGCCTGGCGGGTGACCGCTCGTCCCTCGGCCGGCTGGCCATCGCCGTGCTAGCCGTGCTGCTGCTGGTCACCATGGTCATCTCGATGACCACCGGTGCCTCGGGCGCTTCGGCGCTCAATCTGATCGGCTCCTGGTTCGGCGGCACCACCGCCGATCCGGCCGCGCTGCTGCGCGACCAGACCGTCATCTACAATATCCGCCTGCCGCGCATGATCCTGGGCGTCCTTGTCGGCGCTGCGCTCGCCACCTCCGGCCTGCTCATGCAGGGCCTGTTCCGCAATCCCCTGGCCGATCCGGGCCTCGTCGGCGTCTCCGCCGGCGCCGGGCTGGGAGCCGTTGGTATCATCGTCCTGGGCACCACCATGCTGGCCCCGCTGACGGCGCTGCTGGGCATCTATTCCCTCCAGCTCGCCTCCTTCATCGGCGGCCTGATCACCACATTCATCCTCTACCGGGTTGCCACCAAGGCCGGCCAAACCGCCATTGCCACCATGCTGCTCGCCGGCATCGCCATCGGCGCCCTCGCTGGTGCCATCACCGGCGTGCTGGTCTATGTCGCCACCGACAGCCAGCTCCGCGATCTGACCTTCTGGGGCCTTGGCTCGCTCTCGGGCGCCAACTGGACCAAGATCATGGCCTCTGGTCCGATCATCGTCGTGGCGCTGACGGCCTCCGCTTTCCTCGCCAAGGGCCTCAACGCCCTGACGCTGGGCGAGGCCACGGCCGGCCATCTCGGCCTGCCTGTGCAACGCTTCAAGCTTGCCGCCATCGTCGCCGTCGCGGCCGCGACCGGGGCCTCGGTGGCCGTCTCGGGCGGCATCGGTTTCGTCGGCATCGTTGTGCCCCATCTGCTGCGCCTCGTCATCGGCCCCGATCACCGCTACCTGCTGCCGGCTTCGGCCCTGCTCGGCGCCTCGTTCCTCTTGATGGCCGATGCCGTCAGCCGCCTCGTCGTCGCCCCGGCTGAACTGCCCATCGGCATCGTCACGGCGGCCGTCGGCGGTCCGTTCTTCCTCTGGATATTGCTGCGCCGCCGCAATGCCATTGCCTGGTGACGCCCATGATCGAAGCCTTTGATGTCAGCGTCGAAATCTCCGGCCGCCGTATTCTGGAGAATGTCAGTCTCTCGGCCAAACCGGGCCAGCTGACGGCCGTCATCGGTCCCAACGGCTCCGGCAAGACCACGCTGATGAAGGCCCTGTGCCGCGATTATGCCTATGACGGCCTGATCTCCATCAATGGCCGCGATCTGCAATTGCTGCGCCCCATCGAGGCCGCCACTCTGCGCGCCGTACTGCCCCAGCAGAGTGCACTGCCATTCCCCTTCACCGTGCGCGAAGTCGTTGCGCTGGGCCTCACCGCCGGCCTCTCCGGCGTGCCGCTCTCCGCCCGCAAGCGCCTGCCCGAACAGGCCTTGGCGCGCGTCGATCTTGATGGTTTTGCCGGCCGCTTCTATGGCGAACTCTCGGGTGGCGAACAGCAGCGCGTCCAGCTCGCCCGCGTGCTCTGCCAGGTCTGGATGCCGGTGCTCGACGGCGTGCCACGCTACCTGTTCCTCGATGAGCCCGTCTCCAGCCTCGATATCAAGCATCAGTTGATGATCATGGATGTCGCTCGCGACTTCGCCAATGCGGGCGGCGGCGTCATCGCCATCCTGCACGACCTGAACCTGGCCGCCATGTATGCCGACCAGATCCTGGCCCTGCGCCAGGGCCGCGTCGCCGGCTTCGGCACGCCAGCCGACGTGCTGACCGACAGCCTTTTGGCCGATGTCTTCGATTGCCCCATGCAGGTCAACCTTACCCCGGCCCCCGACATGCCCTTTGTCCTCCCCCAATCCGCCGTCCGCCGCGACGGCCTTCAGTCCAAGGTCGCCTGATGTCCCGTCTGCTCACCGCCGCTGTACTCATCCTGTTATCCGGCGCCCCTGCTTTCGCGCAGGCCACTGCTCCCATCTCGCTCGATCTGGAGTTGAACGCGCTCCAGCCCACCGAGAAGGGCTGCCGCGTCACCTTCCTCGCCACCAACAAGCTCGGCGCTCCGCTCGATCGTGCGGCCATCGAAACCGCCCTGTTCGATGCCGATGGCGCCATCGACCGCATCGTCAACCTCGATTTCAAGGGCCTGACGCAAGGCAAGACCAAGGTCCTGCAATTCGAACTGGCCGACCTGCCCTGTGATGGCATCGGCCGCGTGCTGATCAACACTGTGTCGGCCTGCGAAGGCACGGGGCTCGCACCCACCGCCTGCCTCGACAATCTCAAGACCACGACCCGGCCAAGCATTACCTTCGGCCTCTAAGGATATCCTCGATGGAAACCGCCGCCGCCCCCGCCCATGATTTCTCCATGCTGGCTCTGTTTTTGCAGGCCGATTGGGTGGTCAAGGGCGTCATGATCGGCCTCTTGGTCGCTTCGATCTGGTGCTGGGCCATCATCGCCAACCGCATCGCCGCATACGCCAAGGCGCGTCGCGACATGGCCGCCTTCGACAAGGCCTTCGCCGCCGGCCGTCCCCTGGCCGATCTGCGCCAGGATTATGCCGGCAAGGCCCAAAGCGGCCTTTCGGCGGTCTTCGTCGCGGCCATGGACGAATGGGATAAGAGCCACGCCGCCCAGGCCGCGGCCGGGGGCCTGCAAAGCCGGCTGGAAATCGCCCTCGACCTGGCCGTCACCGAACAAAGCGCCAAGCTCGAACAGCGCCTTGGCTTCCTCGCCACCATCGGCAGCGCCGGACCCTTCGTCGGCCTGTTCGGCACCGTCTGGGGCATCATGAATGCCTTCACGGCCATCGCCAATGCCGAGAACACCAGCCTTGCCGTCGTCGCCCCCGGCATCGCCGAGGCATTGCTCGCCACCGCCCTCGGCCTGCTCGCCGCCATTCCGGCGGTCATTGCCTATAACAAGCTCAGCGCCGATGCCGGCAAGCTGATCTCCCGCCTGGAAGGCTTCGCCGATCGGCTCGTCGCGCTGCTCTCGCGCCAGATCGATGCGGGCAGGGCCCTCTGATGGGCATGTCGGCAGGTGGCGCCAAATTCGGCGGCCGGCGCGGCCGTCGCGGTCGCCACAATGGCCCGATCAGCGAGATCAACGTCACCCCGCTGGTCGATGTCATGCTGGTGCTGCTGATCGTCTTCATGGTCGCTGCGCCTCTGATGACCATGGGCGTGCCGGTCGATCTACCGCAGACCCGCGCCAAGGCCATGCCGGTCAACGCCAAGCCGATCACCGTGACGGTGACGCCCGATGGCGCTATCTCCATCGACAACGAGCCGGTGACCATTGACGCGCTGGTCTCTACCGTCCAGTCGCTCGCCACCCAGGGCACCGACGAGCGGCTCTACGTGCGCGGCGATTCCACCGCGCAATACGGCATGATCATGCAAGTCATGGGCGCGCTGTCCGGCGCCGGCTTCGACAAGATCGGCCTCATCACCGAACAGCAGGCACCCTGAATGCACTATGCCTTGCCGGGCTCAGCGCTGGTGCATGTGCTGGCGCTTGGCGCTGGCCTCTTGATGTTTGCCTGGCCCGAGCCCGACGATGCGCCCGCCGCGCAGTCGGTGTCGGTCGAGGTTATTTCGATAGCCTCAGTCTCCACCAACCAGACCAGCACCATCGAAAGCGACGCTACCGAAACGCTGGTTTCGGCCGGTGCGGAGGCGCTGCCGCCGACCGTCCCCGAGACCATCGAGGCCGTCCAGTCGGAAACGCTCGAGCCGCCGGTGGAGCGCCAATCCGCCGAACCACCACCCCCCGAGCCGGTGGAGCCCACTGAGGCCAGGCCCGTGGAGCCCACCGAGATCGAGCCGGTCGAAGCCAGCAGCGCCGCGCCGGTGACCCCGGTCGAGGTGACCGAAGCCGAACCCGACCGCATGGAGGTGGCCATATTGAGTGCCATCTCGCCCGAGCCGCTGGAGGCCGACGCCGTCGCGCCGGTCATTCCAAGCGCAGCCCCGGCCGAGACCGCAACCCCGGTCCAGCCGGAAAGCCTGCAGCCCACCGAGGTCACCGACCTCAAACTCGCCCCGGTTCCGCACACCCTCAGCCGTCCCCGTCCGTCCGAGCCCACCCAGCGCCCCCGCCGGCAGGTTGCCGCCGCCCCGCCGCCGCGCGCCACGCCCAAGCCGCCGGTGCAGCAACAGCCGCAGCCGCGTCCCTCCGCTCCCGCCGGCAATGACGGCCAGAACCAGGCCGACACAGTCGCCGCCAAACCTTCGGCGGGCCAGCAGGGCAATGCCGGCTCCGGCGGCGATGCCGATGTGGCGCGCTATCCCAGCCAGGTTGTTGCCAAGGTGATGCGGGCCATACGCTTTCGGCACGGCGGCACACCGGGCGAAGCGGTGGTCCGCTTCGTCGTCTCGGCGAATGGCCAGGTATCGGGCGTGCGGGTCATCCGCTCGTCCGGCAACTCCGCGATCGATCAGGCCGGCATTGATACGGTGCTGCGCGCCGCGCCTTTCCCGCCCATCCCCGCAGGAGCGGGGCGTAGTTCCTGGGAATTCGGTATTCCGCTCGCCATTACCCGTTAGGCGCCGTTTGGGCGCAATCCTTGCCGCTTTTGCGCGATGACGGGAAAAGCATTCCCGCGCTGGCCCTCGGCGCTTGCGGGGATGGAAACAGCGATGCTAAGGCCCACCGGATGCCTGCGAGTGAACCCATGACCGAACCGCGCGAAGAGATGGAATTCGACGTCGTCATCGTCGGCGCCGGCCCGGCTGGCCTGTCCGCCGCGATCCGTCTCAAGCAGCTATCGCCCGATCTCTCGGTCCTGATCGTCGAAAAAGGCGCCGAAGTCGGCTCCCACATCATTTCCGGTGCCGTCATAGACCCATCGGGCCTCGATACGCTGATCCCCGACTGGCGCACCCACGAAACCCCGATCAAGACCGCCGTCACCGATGATCGCTTCCTCTGGCTGACGGAAAAATCCGCCTTTCCACTGCCCGGCTTCATCATGCCGCCTCTGATGAGCAATCACGGCAATTACATCGTCTCGCTCGGCAATGTCTGCAAATGGCTGGCCAGCGAGGCCGAGGCTTTGGGCGTCGATATCTATCCGGGCTTTGCCGGCGCCGAACTGCTAGTCGAGGACGGCGTGGTCGTTGGCGTTGCCACCGGCGATATGGGCATCGGGAAGTCCGGTGAGCCCGGGAGCAATTTCGCCCGCGGCATGGCGCTAAAGGGCAAGTACGTGTTGCTCGCCGAAGGCGTGCGCGGCTCGCTGACCAAGCGCGCCATCGCGCAGTTCGGTCTGGCCAAGGATGCCGATGTCCAGAAATACGGCATCGGCTTCAAGGAAATCTGGCAGGTCACCGACGCCAACCACCAGCCTGGCCTGGTGCAGCACACCCTTGGCTGGCCGTTGCAGGATTCAGTGGGCGGCGGCTCCTACATCTATCACCTCGAAGACAATCAGGTCGCCGTGGGCTTCGTCGTCCACCTCAATTACAAAAATCCCTATCTCTCCCCCTTCGGCGAATTCCAGCGCCTCAAGACCCACCCCGCGATCAAGACCACATTCGACGGCGCCAAGCGCCTGTCCTACGGCGCCCGCGCCATTTCCGAGGGTGGCTACCAGTCCATCCCCAGGCTGGCCTTTCCCGGTGGCGCGCTGGTCGGTGACGCTGCCGGCTTCGTCAACCTGCCGCGCATCAAGGGCAGCCACAACGCCGTGCTCTCGGGCATCGTCACCGCCGAACACGTCGCCGCCGCTCTCGCCGCCGGTCGCTCCGGCGATACGCTGGCCGATCTCGACGCCGCCCTGCGCGCCGGCCCCGTGGGCAAGGACCTGCACAAGGTCCGCAACGTCAAGCCGCTGCTGTCCCGCTTCGGCACCTTGCTCGGCATGGGCCTCGCTGGCGTCGATATGTGGTGCAACACCCTGTTCGGCCGCTCGCCCTTCGGCACCCTGCGCCACGGCAAGCCCGATCACGCCACGCTCGAACCGGCCTCGCTGCACCAACCCATCGACTACCCCAAGCGCGATGGCGTGCTGACCTTCGATCGCCTGTCCTCGGTGTTCATCTCGGGCACCAATCATGAAGAGAACCAGCCGCCCCATCTGCATGTCGCTGATCTGGCCTTGCAGAAATCCAGCGAGCTGGACATTTTCGCCGGTCCATCGACCCGATATTGCCCTGCCGGGGTCTACGAATGGGTGGACGGCACCTACGTCATCAACGCGCAAAATTGCGTCCACTGCAAAACCTGCGACATCAAGGACCCCAACCAGAACATTGATTGGGTCCCCCCCGAGGGCGGCGGCGGGCCGAACTACGTCAATATGTAGCGCCAAAAGCCGCTAAAACTTGCAGGTTTCGCCCCGTCCTGCTTTAAGCGCGCAACGCTTGCGGAGGACTTTTCGACATGAAGATTCTCGTGCCCGTCAAACGGGTAGTGGACGCCAACGTCAAGATCCGCGTCAAACCCGACGGGTCCGGTGTCGACATCGCCAATGTCAAAATGTCGATGAACCCCTTTGACGAAAACGCCCTCGAAGAGGCGCTGCGCCTTAGAGAAGCCGGGACGGCAACCGAGGTCGTCATCGTTACCATCGGCTCTGAAAAAGCCGCCGAAACCCTGCGCGCCGGCCTCGCCATGGGTGCCGATCGCGCCATCCACGTCAAAACCGACGCCGCCCGCATCGAGCCGCTGGCGGTTGCCAAAGTGCTCAAGGCCGTCATCGCCAACGAGGCGCCGGACCTGGTGATCCTGGGCAAGCAGGCCATCGACGACGACAGCAACCAGACCGGCCAGATGCTCTCGGCTCTGCTCGGCTGGCCCCAGGCAACGTTCGCCTCCAAAATCGTTGTCGGCACTGGCACTATCGACGTGACCCGCGAAGTGGACGGCGGCCTCGAAACCCTCCGCCTAGCCCTGCCCGCTCTTGTCACCGCCGACCTGCGCCTCAACGAGCCGCGCTACGCCTCGCTGCCCAACGTCATGAAGGCCAAGAAGAAGCCGCTGGACGAGACCAGCCCCGAAACCCTGGGCGTGGATATCGCACCGCGCCTGAAAGTGCTCAAGACCACCGAGCCAGCCGGTCGCGCCGCGGGCATTCTCGTCGCGTCCGCGCAGGAACTGGCGGCCAAGCTCAAGCAGGCGGGAGTGCTCTGATATGACAACCCTGCTTCTCGCCGAACACGACGGCAAGACCCTCAACGAGGCCACCGCCAAGGCCTTGACCGCTGCCAAACTGCTCGGCGCGCCGATACATGTGCTCGTTGCCGGGCAGGATATCGCCGCCATCGTCAATGCCGCCGCCAAGCTCGATGGCGTCGCCAAGGTTCTGCGCGCCGACGCCGAAAGCCTGGCCCATCAACTGGCCGAGCCAATTTCGGCCTTGCTGGTCTCGCTGGCCGGCAGCTACGACGCCATCGTCGCGCCCGCCACCTCGACTGGCAAGAACACGCTGCCGCGGGTTGCGGCGCTGCTTGACGTGATGCAGGTTTCCGAAGTCAGCAAGGTCATCGCCCCCGACACGTTCGAGCGCCCGATCTATGCCGGCAACGCCATCGAAACCGTACAGGCAAGCGGCAAGCTGGTACTCACCATCCGCATCTCGGCCTTCACCGCCACCGGCGAAGGGGGTAGTGCCTCCATCGAAACGGTGGCCGTCCCGACCGATGCCAGCACGTCGCAATGGCTGGGCAATGAGCTCTCGGCTTCGGTTCGTCCTGAATTGGCCGGCGCCCGCGTCGTCGTGTCGGGTGGCCGCGCTCTCGGCTCGGCCGAACAATTCGAGGCTGTATTGGCCCCGTTGGCCGACAGGCTCAATGCCGCAATCGGCGCGTCGCGCGCGGCGGTCGATGCGGGCTATGCGCCCAATGACCTGCAGGTCGGCCAGACCGGCAAGGTGGTGGCGCCCGAGCTTTACATCGCCATCGGTATTTCCGGCGCCATCCAGCACTTGGCCGGCATGAAGGGAGCCCGCATCGTCGTCGCCATCAACAAGGATGCGGACGCGCCGATCTTCCAGGTCGCCGATTTCGGCCTCGTCGGGGACCTGTTCACGCTCGTTCCCGACCTGGTCAAGGCGCTGGAGTGACCTGCAGCGCGACGCTTCGCCCGGCATAAAAGGTGGCCATCGCCGCCCTTGATCTCGGCAAGGCTGGATCGGGCGATCCTCTTGCCCGCGACCCCGCCTAGCCTTCCGCTGAAACCAGCGTTTTGGTCTCGGCCAGCTCGCACAGCGCCTCGCGCAGTTGCCCGCTTGGGATGAACGTCACGGTATGGCGCGGGGCGATCCGGTGTTGTTCGCCGGTGCGGGGATTGCGGCCCACCCGTTCGGCACGGGGCCGGACCGCAAGCGTCCCAAAGGCACTTAACTTCACGTAGTCGCCCGCCGTCAGAGCCGTGCTCATGGCGGCGAACATGGCGTCGCTGATGGACGCCACATCGGCCTTGGGCAAGCCCGTCCGCCGAGCGACAGCTGCGCACAACATCGCCTTGGTGATCGTTTCAGTCACGATCTTACCTCCTCATTCAGTTAAGTTCATACGAGGAATTTAAAAACCTGTCTATCGGCGCGCCGATCACTTTTAAAAACATGACGAATCTGTTCAAGTTAAGTTGACATATTTTAGAATGGTTATAAGCTGGCGAGCATTCTATAAGCCGTTCCAAGGGCCAAAGCCCCGGAATTGCTGGAGCTATTGGCTCCGCTCAAGCAGACGAATCGGCGGGCAAGCCCCGAGAAAAGGTCCCCAGTGAGACTCACGCGCCAGTCCAATTACGCAATTCGGGCCCTGGTTTATTGCGCTGTCAACCAGCCCGGCCTGAGCCGCGTGGCCGATATCGCCAAGGCTTACGCCATTTCCGAACTGTTCCTGTTCAAGCTGATCAAGCCTTTGGTCGAAAACGGCCTTCTGGAAACCGTGCGCGGCCGCCATGGCGGCGTGCGCCTCGGCAAGCCGGCCAATGAGATCACCCTGCTCGAAACCATTATGCTGACTGAGGAAAATTTCGCCCTGGCTGAATGCTTCGAGGATGGTGGCGCCGATTGCCCGCTCATCGGCGAATGCGATCTGAACTCGGCCCTGCGCGAGGCGCTCGGCGCCTTCTTCTCGGTGCTCGAAGGCTATACCATAGCCGACCTGGCGCAGAAAAAGCGCTCGCTGCGCGAACGCCTCGGCTTGCTTCTGCCCGAGCCGGAACTCGCGGTCGCGCATTGATGCCGCAATCTTTCGCCTGACGCCAAGGTGCTCGCGCGGCCATTGCCGCGCGGCGGTTTTACCAGCATTGTCAATACGATCCCGCCGGCAGCGCCGCGTTCCATGACGCGCCACGCGCCCGCCTTCCGGCGGCTGTGCGCCTTGCCCCAAGCCCCTGTCTGCAGACGATTGAGCCCTTTTTCAGGCATGCGCTGACCGCATTTCAGTTGCCCGCGCGCCCGCATTGACCCTGCGCCGGCATCGGTTCCTACTCCATCATATGAACTAGCGGGCTCCTGAAGTGGGGAGCGCCGCGACATTCAACAGCCCCTGGCTGCCTCTGTTCGCGAGCAATTGCGAGCAACCGCCCACACCGCCACAAGCCCGGCCACCGCTTGCGACAGGAGACGCGTCGTTGCTGAAGATTCTCTATCTCGTCCCCAATCTTGCAGATCCGGCCGTCGCGCGGCGCGTGGATATGCTGCGCCTTGGCGGCGCGCAAATCCACGTCGCCGGCTTTCGCCGCGCCGGCACCGCAGTGCCTACCCTTGATGTCGCCACCTATCTGGAACTCGACCAAACCTTCGATGCGCGCTTTGCGCAGCGTCTGCTGGCGACCGCCAAGGCCATGTCCGGGGCGCGGCAATGGGCGTCCCGCCTGCCGCGCCCCGATCTGATCATCGCGCGCAATCTTGAAATGTTGGGGCTGGCCAACAGGTTACGAGCCTTTTGGCCCGAGCAGCCGCCAATCGTCTACGAATGCCTCGATATTCACCGGCTGATGCTGCGTGAGGATGCGATTGGCCGGGCCATGCGAGGGGCCGAGCGGCATTGGAGCAAGCAAGCGGCGCTGTTGCTCACGAGTTCCCCGGCCTTTTCGCGCAACTATTTCGACCTGCACGGGTCGTTGCCGACGGAAGTCGTTGAAAACAAAGTCATTTGGGATGGTGGCGAGCGCGGCAGCAATCCTGCTCTTACCGCCAAAACCACAGGTCCGCTCCGCATCGGCTGGTTCGGTGCGTTGCGGTGTGCGCGCTCGCTTGAGGCCTTGGGTAGCCTCGCCGATGCCATGGATGGCGATGTCGAAATGGTGCTGCGCGGCCGGCCGGCGCTGACAGAGTTCAATGATTTCAATGCGATAGTGGCCGGTCAGGAGCATCTGCGCTTCGCCGGGCCTTACCGCAATCCGGACGATCTGGCGGCGATTTATTCGGATGTGCATCTGGCCTGGGCTATCGATTTTTTTGAAGAGGGCCAAAATTCCAAGTGGTTGCTGCCCAACCGCCTTTACGAGGGATGCCTGCATGGCGCTGTGCCGGTAGCGCTGGCGGGCACGGAAACCGCCGCATTCCTTGAGCGGCGTGGCATTGGCATCGTGCTGCCGGACATCGCGCCGCAGACTTTGCGCACCATGCTGGGTGGGCTGACGCGGGAGCGGTTGGTGCAATTGGCGGGGGCGGTGGCGGCGCAGGACACGGCTCGTTTTGCCGTCAATACGACCGATTGCGTAGCCCTTGTGAACAAGCTTGCTGGACTTCTTGCTGCGCCAACCAGATTGACGGAGGCCGCATGAGCCAATCCTGCCTGATCGTCGTGCCGACCCTCAATGAAGCGCGTCATATCGGACCGCTATTGCATGACCTGCTGGTCGAAGCCGAAGCCATGAATGCGCGGATCGTGGTGGCCGATGGTGGCAGCACCGATGGGACGCCCGCCATCGTCGCCAACATTGCCGCGGGCCAGAAGCGCGTGACGCTGATCCATAATCCCAAGCGCATCCAGAGCGCGGCGATGAACCTGGCGGTGGCGGAGTTTGGCGACGATACCGATTACGTCATCCGTATCGATGCGCATGGCAAATACCCGGCTGACTATTGCCGCAAGCTGCTGGCGGAGGCTGAACGGCTTGGTGTCGATAGCATCGTGGTGCCCATGACGACAGTTGGGCGCAGCACGTTCCAGCGCGCGGTGGCGACGGCGCAGAATTCGCTGGTCGGCACCGGCGGTTCGGCGCATCGCACCGGCAAGAGCGCGCAGCAGGTCGACCATGGTCATCATGCCCTGATGAGCATTCCTGCCTATCGTGCGGTTGGCGGCTATGACGAGAGTTTTCGTTTCAACGAGGACGCCGAACTCGACTATCGGCTGGGCCAGGCCGGCTATCGCGTCTGGCTGACCGATGCGACCTCGATGACCTATTTCCCACGGTCTACGGCGTCGGGGCTGTTCAAACAGTATTTCGGCTATGGGGGCGGGCGGGCGCGCAATATCGTCAAGCACCGCATGAAACCGCGCATTCGCCAGATGGTGCCGCTGGTGATCCTGCCGGCGGTGCTGCTGGCGGCGCTCTCCATCGTGCATTGGGGTTTTCTCGTGCCGCTACTGGCCTGGGGACTGGCCTGCTTCGCGCTTGGTGCCGTGGCGGCTCGGCAGCATGTCAAGGAGTATGGGCTGCGCCTGGTCCAGGTGCCGCTGGTCGGCGTGGCGGCCATGATCATGCATTTTGCCTGGTCGTCGGGATTTTGGCTGCACCTGGCCCGAACCGCCACTGCGCGTCCCGGCGCGGCATAGGAGGGCGCCATGGTTTCCGTCGATATCTGCATCTGTACGTTCCGCCGCCCGTTCCTGGCCGAAACGCTGGCCTCGGTCGCGGCGCTCGCGATCGACAACGTCGATGTGCGCGTTATCATCGCCGACAACGACACCACGCCGTCCGCCCAAAGGCTGGTTGACGCGGCGCGGGACGGCTTCCCCCACGCCATCACCTATGTGCATGCGCCCTCGGCCAATATCTGCATCGCCCGCAATGCTTGCCTCGATGCGGCTTCGGCCGATTACGTTGCCTTCATCGATGACGACGAAACCGTCTCGCCGCGATGGCTGAGCCAGCTGCTGGCGACCGCGCAGGAAACCCGCGCCGATGCAGTGCTCGGGCCGGTCCGCGCGGTCTACGATCCCAAGACGCCCGACTGGATGGTGCAAGGCGATTTCCATTCGACCCTGCCGGTCGCGGTCAACGGCGCCATTCGCACGGGTTACACCTGTAACGTCTTGATCCGCCGAGCCGAACCGTTCGCGGCCCTGCGTTTCGATCTGTCGCTGGGCAAGTCCGGCGGCGAGGATACCGATTACTTTTATCGCCTGACATCCCTGGGCGGCACCATCGCCGAGGCCCCCGACGCACTGGTTTATGAGCCGGTGCCGACCGACCGCGCCGCCATGGCCTGGCTGGTCCGTCGGCGGCTGCGCATGGGCCAGACCCATGGCAAGCTGATTGGCGGATCGCGCCTGGCTGCCGCCGCCGTAGCAACGGCAAAAGCCAGCTTTTGCGTTGCCATGACCGGCTTGACCGCATTTTCGCCCATTGCGCGGCGCAAGAACCTGCTGCGCGCCATCCTCCATATGGGAGTGGTCGGCGGCATTTTGGGTATTCGCCCTGCCGTCCACTATGGCGACGGCGCCGCGCCCAGCGCACACAACCCCACTCACTAGACCTGCCCCCGGAGGCAAACATGCTTGAACGAGGCAATTATCCAGAAACCCTGGCGCCGCAGCCGATGGACCTGAAATTCATCGACCTCGATCGGATATTTTCCGTCCTGCGGCGGCAAATGCGGGTCATCGGGCTATGCATCGCCATCATGCTGGCGCTGGGATTGATCTACCTGATGCTCGCCCCGCGCAGCTACGTGTCGGCCGGACAGATCCTGATCGACAAGAATCTCGAACAGGTGGCGGACGGCACTACGGTCTCGGTCAGCGCCGTCGATCTGGAAGCCCAGGTGCTCAACCAGATCGAAGTGCTGCGCTCGAGCCGGATCGCCATGGCGGTCGCCGAAGCCGAACACCTCACCACCGATCGCGAATTCCTGAGCCCGCCGCCGTCCTTTACCGGCCGGATACGCGGGGCTTTCAGCAGCCTGTTGTCGCCCTTCCTGGGTCACGGCGCGGTGGTTGATGCGGCGCCCCCCCAGGCCAGCATCGACGATGTGGCCGGCATGCTGCGCGCCAATGTGCAGGTCGACCGTATGGGGCGCAGCGCCATCATCCGCGTCAGCTATGAGGCGTCCTCGCCCGAACTGGCGCAGCGCATCGCCCGCGCCTACGGCAATGCGGTGGTGCAGGACCAGCTCAATGCCGATCTCGACGCCACCAAGGCGGCGGGCGACTGGATGCAGCAGCGCCTGACGGAAATCGGCGCCAGCCAGCGCGAGGCAAATCTGGCGATCCAGAAATTCCGCCAGGACAGTGGACTGTCGGTAGATCAGGACCGCACCCTCAGCGACAAGCGTGTCGAGGCGCTGTCGGAGCAGTTGGCGACGGCCCAGGCCGAAACCGGCCGCATGCGCGCCCTGTCCAATCAGGTGCAGGCGGTGATTGCCGCCGGTCCCGAGGCGGCTGCCAATAATGTGGGTCTGCTGGCGCAAACGGAAACCGCCACCACCAATCCGCAAATCGCCACCGTGCGCACTCAATATGCCAATCTAGTCAGCCGGATTGCCGAGGTGACCAGCGCCTTCGGGCCCGATCATCCGCAACTGGTGGCGCTCAATGCCCAGAAGGCGGCGCTGAACGGACAGATTTTCGCCCAGCTCCAGGGCCTTAACGAGCAATACCTGACCCAGTTGCAGATCGCCGAACAGCAGGAAGTGGGCCTGCGTCGGGATATCGACAATGAGGGCACTGCGGATAACGACGCCAACCAGGCGCAGATCCAGCTCAACGAGTTGCAGCAGCGCTCGACGGCTTTGGGGCTGCTCTACAATACGTTCCTCGGCCGCTACGAAGAGGCCATCCAGCAGCAATCTTTCCCGATTCCTGCCGTCCGGGTGATCACTGAAGCGCTGCTGCCCGACAGTCCGTCGAGCCCGCGCACGCTGGTCGTACTGGCCGCCGCGCTGATTGCCGGCCTGTTCATGGGGCTGGCCTTTGGCACGTTCAACGAGTTGCGCGAGCGGGCGTTCCGCACCGGTGCGCAAGTCAGCAACGAGCTGGGCCTGCGCTTCCTCGGCTACCTGCCGCAGCTCGAACTGGGCAAGGCCAGCCGCGATCCCAAGCAGCGCGCCAACCTCATTCACCGGTTCCTGCGCAATCAGGTGGTCCGGCGCGGCAGCAATACCCCGACGACGCCGTTCCTCGAAACGCTGAAATCCGGCAAGCTCGCGCTTCGCTCCGCCCGCAAGGATGGCGGCGGCGTGGTCGGCGTGGTGTCGGCTTTGCCCGGCGAGGGCAAGACCACGTTCGCCGTGGCATTTGCCGAAATGCTGGTGGGCAGCGGCAGCAAGGTTTTGCTGGTCGACGCCGACCTGCGCCAGCCTGGCGCCAGCCGGCTGATCTCCAGCGTCGCCGAATTTGGCCTGATGGATCTGGCCGAAGGCAAAAGCTGGCGCGAGATTGCCGAAACCGATGCCGAGACCGGCCTCGTCACCGTGCCGGCCAATACTTCGGGCGTGGTCGGGCGCACCAATGACTTCCTCTCTTCGCCAGCCATGCAGACCTTCCTGGCTGAAGCCCGTCGCGAGTTCGATTATGTGGTGATCGACCTGCCCCCGCTCGGCCCGGTGGTCGATGCCATGTCGGTGCTGCCCTGGACCGACGGGTTCATCCTCGTCACCGAATGGGGCAAGACCCCCCGCCGCTTGGTGCGCACCATTATCGGACGCGAGCCCGAGCTATCGGGCGAACTTCTCGGCGTCGTGCTCAACAAGGTCGATTTCAAGAAACTGCCGCGCTACAGCGAGGCGGGGGGCGTCGAACGCTTCGTGGACGTCTATCAGCGGTATTATCAGGTTGAGACCGAGGTCGAGCCCGCTGCGCACTAGGAGCTAGCCACCATCTGCTGCTCCTCCCCCTTCCGGGGGGAGGCCGGGTGGGGGTTCTGAGAGAGCCGGAATTTACCAAAAGACCCCCACCTTGATCCTCCTCCTGGAAGGGGGAGGTGTCGACTGAAGCCTTAGGCTGAAGAGTCTTGACCGTATAAGATTGTCCCACAGACAGCACAACGGCGCGCCCCATGATCGGAGCGCGCCGTTTGTGTTGGTGGCGATTGGTGCCTATTCGGCGGCGTTGCGGAAGCCTTCCGACAGTGCCGAATCAAGCTGCAGTTTGGTCAATGCGACGAGGAAATCGTCGGCAATGTCCGTGCGGTCGAGCGCATAGGCCACATTGGCGGTGAGGAAGCCGATCTTGGAGCCGCAATCGAAGGACTGGCCCTCATATTGCACGCCCACGAAGGGCTGCTCGTGCATCAGCGTCTGCATGGCGTCGGTGAGCTGGATTTCCCCGCCCGCGCCCTTGGGCTGGTCGGCCAGGAGATTGAAGATTTCCGGCTGCAGAATGTAGCGGCCCGAAATGATCAGGTTGGAGGGGGCCTCGTCCCGCTTTGGCTTTTCCACCATGCCGGTGATGCGGAAGCCCGCATCGGGGCCCTCGCCCCGCGCGATGACCCCATAGGAGGAGACTTCGGCGGGCGGCACCTGCTCCACGGCAATCACATTGCCGCCGGTCTCCTCATAGGTCTCCATCATCTGCTTGAGCACGCCGCGGCGTGCCTGGAACAGCATATCGGGGAGCAACAGGGCGAACGGTTCGTTGCCCACGATCTCGCGGGCGCACCATACGGCGTGGCCGAGCCCCAGCGGCTCCTGCTGGCGCGTGAAGCTGGTTCGGCCCGCCGAAGGCAGGTCGCGGCGCAATTCGGACAAGGCCTTGTCCTTGCCTCGCGCTTCGAGCGTCGTCTCAAGTTCGAACTGACGGTCGAAATGGTCTTCGATGACACCCTTGTTGCGTCCGGTGACGAAGACGAAATGGTCGATACCCGCCTCGCGGGCCTCATCGACCGCATATTGGATAAGAGGACGGTCCACGACCGTCAGCATCTCCTTGGGCATGGCCTTGGTCGCCGGCAGGAACCTCGTTCCGAGCCCCGCCACCGGAAACACTGCTGTTCTAACGCGCTTAACCACGGCAAACTCCTGATTGAGCATTGGAAACACCCAAAGGGCAACACAGGCAGGCCCCACAAGTCCACCCAAAATGCCCAAACGAAACGCATGGCTATGATGCGCTGAGGGCAGAGTTTTAATTAGGCTAAAGGCCTATTAAACCGTCATAAACCCGCCCAATTTGAAGCTATCTATTGACGCCATTGGCTAGAGTTTTTATTTCTACTTTGCTTGTCCTTCAATTTCATGGGGTCGCATAGCCGAGTGTATCTTCGAATTCTACTTTGCCTTTTGGCCGATTGAGGCAGTTCGCAAAAAACCGTGATAGTTGGCGCATTGTGCCAGTGCCCTCAACACTGTATTGACGCTCCAACAGGCAATGCTTGTCCGCTTTGGACACTTGAGATTTAGCGACGGAATGGTTTTCACAGTTTCGTGACTATTCGGGCCGAATCTCTGTTGGGGAATGCAGCGGATTGCAAATCGCGCCTTTGGCGTGACCTCGAATTAAGTTTTTAGGACGACAGTCTACGCCTATTGCAGCAACGAGGCAGAAGCCTCCGGGGAGGCCAGACATGCAGAAGGACGGGCCAGACGAGCCGGTCGTGGACAAGGCCAGCAAGCCTTTGCCGGTCGAACGCGCAGCCATACGCTGGCCCTGGGGCATCATCGCCCTGGGTGTGCTCGCGCTGGCTTGGGTGGGGGTCTATCTGCTGTGGAACGGCTTTGTGTTCCTGTCCCAGCTATAGTTGGCTCTTGCAAAGAATAATTATAGTCTTGCCTGGTTGATTGAAACTGAGGCTTCTTAGTCTCATAAGCCGTTTGGTCTATTGAAGATCGACTGTTTCGCGTCCCTCTCAACGCACAAGCGACACGGCTCATGATCGCCGCCGAGGCCGATTTGGCCGATTTTGCGGCAGCCGCGATGCATTGCAGCTATGCAGCCTAAGGGTTGCCACTCATCGGCAATCATGGTCCCATTCCCGTGATGACGGAACACCACCTCGTTTTGCTTCGCCTTGCGGCGCACTGGAGCAAGACCAATCCCGGTATTCGTCAAGACGTGTTGATCAAAATACGTCGAACAATTGCGTCTGTTACTGGTGTTGTGCGCGAGAGGTAAAATTCTCGGTAAACTGTACTTAAGCGCCAAGAAAGAACGGTTCGAAGGCCAAATCCGCCGGCCACTCTACCTTCCATTTAGCGAGATAGCGCCATGTCGATCGTAAATGCTGAACTTGATCTATCGAGCCAGCCATCCAAGACGAAAGTGCCCAAAGGGGGGGTGTCCAAACGGGTCTTCGATGTGCTTGTCGCATCGACCATGCTCCTGTTTGCCTTGCCGGCGATGTTCTTCATCGCCGTCATCATGTTCTCGACCGATCGGGGCCCGATCCTCTTCGGCCACGAACGCATCGGCCACAACGGCAAGCGCTTCCGGTGCCTCAAATTCCGCTCCATGGTGGTGGATTCCCAGGCGGCGCTGGCACGGCATCTCGAATTGTTTCCCCTGGCGCGCGCCGAGTGGGAAGCCAGCCAGAAGCTGCGCGACGATCCACGTATCACCGGCATCGGCAAGTTCCTGCGGGTCACCAGCCTTGATGAGCTGCCGCAGCTGATCAACGTCATCCGCGGCGAGATGAGCCTGGTTGGGCCGCGCCCGATCGTGCAGGACGAAGTGGTGCGTTATGCCGCCGAGATCGAGCACTATACGGCGACGCGCCCGGGCATTACCGGCCTCTGGCAGGTCGGCGGTCGCAGCGATGTCGATTATGACCATCGCGTTCGGCTCGACAGCCAATATGTGCGGGAATGGACTTTTGCCGGCGATCTGCTCATTCTGGTCAAGACCGTCAAGGTCGTGATCGCACGAACCGGCAGCCGCTGAGGAGCCCAATATGGCATCCATGCTTTCGCTGAGACCCAGGCTGTTCCGCACCCGCAACCCCGCCCGTGACAGCAATACGGACCTCGATCGCCTGATGACCGTGCGCCGCGCCTTCGCCGCTGCCATTGCGGATGCCGAGCAGGAACGGCAGGGCCTGCAACTGCGCGTGGACGTCTACTACGCCCAAGCCACCAACCTGCTCGACAATTCGGGCGATTATGGCAGCCGCAGCCAAGAGGACGAGCAATCGATCCGCGATGCCGAGGCGCAGGCCGCCGTCGCCACCGTCCGGATCGGCCAGATCGACGCCCAGATCGTCAAGCTCGGTGCCACCTTGGCCGAGTTCGACCGGACCATGAGCGACAGCGCGGCCTAGCGGACGCTGGGCCGACAAACAAAATGGTGAGATTATGCGATCGACCAGCCCGCAAGCGGCACGTATCGCCACGCCATTGATTTCAGTGGTCATGGCCAATTTCCAGGCGAGCGATAAGCTCGTCCCGGCCATGCAGTCGGTGTTGCGGCAAAGCGTGGCCGATCTCGAACTGATCGTGTGCGACGATGCCTCGAGCGATGACAGCGTGGCCATTGTCGAGCGCTTCATGCGCGATGATCCACGCATCAGCCTGATCCGCGCCGACACCAATGGCGGGCCGGCGCGCAGCCGCAATCGCGGGCTGAAGGCAGCGCGCGGGCAGTGGATCGCGGTGGTGGATTCCGACGACATCATCCATCCAGAACGTTTTGAGCGGCTGCTGGCGGCGGCGAACCATGCGGGCGCCGATATCATCGCCGACGATCTGCTGCATTTTTATGAGGACGGCGCCCCCGCCAGCCTGCTGCTGGGCGCCGGGCAGGATACGTTGTTTTCCGTCGATGCCGCGCGATGGGTCGGGGCGGGTTTCGATGGCTCGGCAGCGCTGGGCTATCTCAAGCCGATGATCCGCGCCGAGGTGCTGGGCGATCTGCGCTATGATGAGAGCCTCCGCATCGGGGAAGACTATGACCTGGTGCTGCGCCTGCTGCTGGCGGGCGCCGCCATGAGCATTCTCCCGGAGCCCTATTATCTCTATCGCCGCCATAGCGGCTCGATTTCCCATCGCTTGTCGGTCGCCGACCTGGAAGCCATGCTCATCAGCCAGACCGTCATGCGGGCCTGGCTTGGCAGCGTGCCGCCGGACCTGGCGCAGGCCTTTCATCGCCGGCAGGAGCAACTGGGCAATGGCCTGGCTTTCGAAGAGCTGGTGGCCGCCATCAAGGGCCGGCGTCTGGTGCGGGTGGCATCCTTGCTGCTGAGCGAACCCCGATTGGCCCAGCGGCTGTGGCAATCCTTCAGCGAGGGCCGCCGCCGCAAGGCCCGGGCGCCGCGCGCACAACAAGCGGCCGGGGCAGTGACGCTTGGGCCATCCGAGCAACGCGTACCGGCCTATATCCCGGTGGACGCCGAGGACTGGAACGCGCCGCGTCAGCGTCAGGCTTGGCTGGAACTGGCCGATCTCGGCGGCGGCCAAACCATCGACGTCACCTGCCCGGACCAGGCGTCGCGCTATGCGGCCGGCTTTATCCCGATGGCGCGTATCCGCGAGCCGGCGATGCGCACCGAACTGGGGGAACTGGTCAAATGATCACGCGCTCGCCCGCCCATGGCCATTACATCACGGTCAATTTCGCCGCCGTGCTGACCTTTTTGGCGCTTGCGGCCCTGGTGCTCAATGCCATGCTGGGCTCCATGGCGGCGCTGGTCTTCATGGTCTGCGGCGGACTGCTGATCCTCACCAATATTCCGCAAAGCCTCGACAGCGTCATGCGCTGGTGGATCGTGCTGCTGCTGCCGGCCTATTGCCTGCTCTCAGCGTTGTGGTCGCAATATCCCGACAACACGCTGCGCTACGGGCTGCAACTGACCTTCACGCTCATCGTGGCGGTGGTCATTACCGGGCGCATGTCGACAACGACCCTGATGCGTGGCCTGTTCGTCGTCTATGCCATCGGCGTCGTCTTGAGCGTCGTTATCGGTCGCAATGGTGGCGGGGCCTGGCTCGGCATTTTCGGCAGCAAGAATGCGTTCGCCGCGCACATAGCCGTCTTTGCCCTCATTGCCGTGGCCATGATCGCCGACAAGGGCGCCCATCCGCTGTTGCGGATCGGGGCCATTGGCGGTGCGCTGATTTCCGGGCCGCTGCTGATTCTGGCGCAATCGGCCGGCGCCATCATGATGGTGGTGCCCTGCATCATCATCATCGTGCTGGTGCTGCTGACCGGGCGGCTGAGCCCGCAGCAAAAACTGTTCCTCGGCATTTTCATGGCTATCGCACTGGCCGCTTTGACCTTGGTCGTCGTCACTATGGGCGATACCCTCCTGGCTGATGCGCTGGAGGGCTCGGGCAAGGACCCGACGCTGACCGGGCGCACCGAATTGTGGGCGACCGGGTTCAGTTTCATCGCCGAGCGGCCGCTGCAGGGGCTGGGCTATCGCGCCTTTTGGGTCAGCGGCTTTGCCCCGGCCGAAGAGCTATGGGCCATGTTCCTCGTGCCCTCGGGTGCGGGCTTCAATTTCCACAACACCTACATTTCCAACGCGGTGGAGATCGGCTTCATCGGCTTGGCCCTGCAAATCATGATCATGTATGGCGGGGCCGCCATGATCGGCGCCTATGCGATGGCCCGGCCCAACGCCGCCAATGCGCTGCTGCTGGGCATGCAGGTGCTGATGATCCTGCGCAGCTTCATCGAGGTCGAGGTGTTCTTCGAATTCTCCATCCGCTCGATGCTGGCCGTCTGCACCTTCATCTATGCCGCCCAGGGCCTGCTGACCCTGCGCGCCGAAGCGAAGGCGCGCGAGCGGGCAGGCAATGTTTATCCCTACCAGCGAAAAGGACTGATCGATGCGTGACGTCACCGCCGGCCTGGTCCAGATTCGGACCCCCACCTACAAGCGCCCCGCCGCCCTCAAGCGCGCGCTGGAATCCATGATCGCCCAGACCTGGGACAACTGGGTCTGCGACGTCTATGACGACGATCCCGCCGCTTCGGGACGTGACGTCTGCGAAGCCCTCGGTGATCCACGCATTCATTACACCCACAACGTTCCGCAGCGGTTTGCCTCGCGCAATATCGACGGGTGTTTCACGGCTGATAATCCGCGTGGCGCCGATTATTTCTGCGTGGTCGAGGACGACAATTTCATCCTGCCAACCTTCTGCGCCGAAAACATTGCGCTGTGCCGAGCGCGGGGCGTCGAGATCGTGCTGCGCAATCAGGTTGTCGAGCATGCCAGCGGCACCGAACGAGCGCACTTGAGCGAAGGCGGCGTGCTCGATGAGCTGTTGGTCGAAGGGCTCTATGATGCGGCAGATTTCCGCCTGTCGCTGCTGATCGGCATCGGCGTGTCCAATGGCGGGCTGTTCTGGTCGCGCCATGCGCGCAGCCAACTCGAAATCCAGTATGGCTGCACGGCGACCTTGCAGGAATATCTGCGCACCTTCGCCATTGCCGAGCCAGTTTACGTGGCGATGACGCCCCTGGCCGTATGGGCCGAAAACGCCGAACAGACGACGCGCAATGCGGAGCTCAAAGCCTCCTATATGCGCCGCGAGCTGGACCTCAAGCGCTCGATCCAGGCGCTGCAACGCCAAGTCTGGCATGAGGCGACACCGGCCCAGCGCGCCGGTTTCATGACCAATCCGCGGTTTGCGGCTTCCCCGAAGGGACGCGCGCTTGGCATGGCCAAGGCCTTGCTCGCGCAGCCCATCGGTGACTATCTGCCATCCCAGGACGCTTGGCGCTTGCGCGGGCGGGGGCTGGCGATCCGGCTGCTCGGCCGCGTGACGCCCGAGTTCAACACCTTCGTGCGGGAGCGCGGCGCCGTGCCGCTGTCCCATCCCTGAGCCAGTTCCCCCAGTCGGTGTGCCCATGGCGGCGATAGACATTGTCGGCTCCGGTCCCGACCTCAATCACGTCAAGACCGGACGCGCCGGCGCCGCCATGCGTGGCGCGCTGTGGTCCATGCTGTCCAGCTTTGCGCCGGCCGCTTTCGGCATCGTGGTGTTCATGGCGACCTCGCGCGTGCTGGGTCCGTCCGAATTCGGCATCGTGGCCTTTGCGGCCAGCATCGCCACCTTCGGCATGGCGGTTGCGCCGGCCGGTTTTCGCGACGCGCTGATCCAGCGCACGTCCATCACCGCGCGGCATCTCGATGCGGTATTCTGGTTGAGTGTCGTATCGGCGGTGGTGATTTATGGCGTCATCGTCGCCGCAGCGCATCCCATCGCCACCGCCTATGGTGAGCCGGAACTGGCGCTGCTGATCCCATTCATCGGCCTGCGCGTCGTATTCGACATGGCCGCCACCGTGCCCAATGGCCTCTTGGTCCGCGCTATGTCGTTCAAGAAGCTGGCGCTGCGCACGGCGGCCGCCTCGCTGGTCGCGGCGATCGGCTGCCTCGTGCTGCTGTGGTTCGGCTTCGGGCTGTGGGCGCTGGCCTTCTCGCAACTGGCGACCTCGATCGTCACCTGTGTGGGGGCGCTGATCGCCTCGCGCTGGCGGCCGGGGTTCAGCTTCGATCTCAAGGCGCTCAAGGAATTGCGCAGCTTTGGCCTGTTCGCCACCGGCAACAATTTCATCACCACGGTGAGCATCGACCAATTGCTGATCGGCGTGCTGCTAGGGCCGGCGGGGCTGGGCATCTACGGCTTTGCCCGGCGCATTTTCCAGATTTTGACCGACCTGATCACCGGGGCGCTTAACCTCGTCTCATATTCGCTGCTGTCCTCGATGCAGCAGGAGCAGGAAAAACTCCGTGAGGCCTATCTGTTTGGCACGTTCGCGTCCTCGATCATTGCCTTTCCGGTCTTTGCCGGGCTGGCGCTGATCGCGCCCGATTTCATCCCCTTCGCGTTTGGGCCGCAATGGGTGGAAGCGGTGCCGGTGGTGCAGGCATTCTGTGCGTTGGGGCTGCTATCGGCTGTCGGCGTGTTGCAGGCCTCGCTGGTCAAAAGCCAGGGCCAGGCCGATCTGTGGTTCTATTACATGGCCAGCAAGATGGCGATCACGGTGCTCTACGTGTTCCTGTTCAGCGGCTGGGGTGTCAGTGCGCTGACCAATGCACTGGTGATCCAGAATTTTATCATGTGGCTACCCACCGTGCATATGGTGGTGCGGCTGCTGCGCATTTCGCCCTGGGCATATCTGGGCAGTTTCGCCCTGCCGGTGTTTGCGACCCTGGTGATGCTGGGGGCGGGGATGCTGGTGCAGTATGAGCTGGCGGAGAGCACGCCGCTCATCCGGCTGGGCGCGACCATTGGGGCTTCCGGCCTGGTCTATGGGGCGGTCGTGCTGCTGCTCGGCCGTCGCAAGATGCTGGCGATCATGGCGACGCTGCGGCGGCGGGGGTGATTCTTCACCTCTCCCTTCGGGGGAGAGGTCGGCGCGCAGCGACGGGTGAGGGGGCCTTCCCCAAACACCGAGTCGAGAAAAGGCCCCCTCACCCGACCCAAGAAGGTCGACCTCTCCCCCAAGGGAGAGGTGAGGCCTCAGCTCACCGAAACACGGCTCTGCACGAAATCGGCCACGGCCGCCTGTGCACGTTCGGTTGCGCGGGCGATCGCGCCGTCGGCGCTGAGTTGCGGTTCCAGCTTGGCCATGGTCTGCAGATGGCGGGCGGCCGAGTGGGTGAGCATGCTGTTGGGAATGCTCGCCAACGGCGACTGGCTGAGCTTGCCAACCTTGCCCTGACCACCGCCGCGCCCGGTGCGGCCAATGTAATATTCGAGCACGCTGGTGGGCTTGAGCAGGTTCATGCGCAGGTCGATATCGAGCGCACCGGCCCAGTCGAGCCATTTCATGTGATGGCCGCCATAGATCGGCTTGGCGCCGATCCAGGGGGTACGCAGCGCATCGGCCACGATGGCGCCATGCATGGCCTCGGTGATCAGCAGCTTGGCACCACGCAGTTGGCTCAGCACCTTGTCGACCGGATCGGTGGCGTCGATCAGCGTGATCCCCGCCAGCCGGCAGGCCTCGCCCCAGTTGCCGCGTTCCAGGCTCTCGTAATGCGGCATGAAGGCGATGCCGACATCCTTGGCGGGCTCCGGCAGGTCCATGGCACGCAGCAGCACGGCGCTATCGCAGATCGCGAGGTCCGGCGAGATCTTGAGCTTGCTTGCGGTCTGCGGGCCGCGCACGAAGCGGATGTCCCAGGTGCCGTCATGCACGTCGGGCAGGCCCATATAGCCGGCATAGCCCGAGCCCATGACGAATTTGCGCGCCTTGGGGTCCATTTGCGTGCCGATGATCGAGCCGATGCCGACGAACAGCTCGCTCTCGTCCTCGTCGAGGAACCCCCTGGGCAGCAAAGCCGGCCACACATGCAGGTTCAGCTCGTCGCCGAAATTGGGCACGGTGCCCCGGAAGAATACCAGCTTCATTTACAAGCCCCCATTTTGGTTCGGATTCACGGTTGCGCGCACAGCACGGATTCGGGAAATGCGCAGGCTTCGCCTTGCGCGGTGAAGGCGACCCAATCGACCTGCATGGCGATCGGCGCGGTTTGCGGGTCCATCTTGCCCATCCAGTCGGTCAGCGTATCTGTGCCCCAAAGGCTGAAGAACACGCGCTGCGGATTGGCGGGGATGGTGGTGGGATCGTCCATGGTGCGTACCAGCTTGCCATCGATGTAATAGAGGATTTTGTCCGGCTCCCAGGTCATGGCGAAGGTGGTGAAGTCGCTGTCGGAGGGATGGGGCAGGGCATGGGTCTGGCCGGAGCCAACCTTGCCGTCGCCGCTCTTGCCGTTGACGAAGGTCGTGGTCTGGACGCTTGAGGTATCCTTGAGCAGGATTTCGAAGTCGATCTCGTCATGCGGCTGTTTCTGTTCGGCGCCGATATAGGTGAAGAAGGCCGCGTTCAGGCCCGAACCCTTGGGCGTCTTGAGGCGGGCCTCATAGGTGCCGTAGCCATAGGCTTGCTTGGTCTGGATTTCGCCGCAGCTATATTGCCGGTCGCCCTTGGGGAGGGGCGCCAGCCCGACATTGAGCATGCCGTCTTGGCTGGTGACCTGGCTGCTCGACCAGGTGCAGTTCTGGTGCGCGCCGTTGGCCCAGCCATCCGAAACATACCAGCGCTTGGTGTCGAGCGTGTTGAAGTCGTCGTGGAAGCTGGCGCCCTGCGCCATGGCGGCCGTGGGTGCCAACACCATCAGCATGGGGACAACGGCCCGCATTCGGTTCTGCATCGTCTTGGTCATGGGAACGCCTCTACGCTGGTCAATTGGTGGGGACGGCTTCCGCCTCGCTGGGAGCGGCTTCTGCCCCGCCCGGAAGAGTGAGCCTGGCGACGACGACGTCGCCGGCCTGCACCTTGGTGCTCATGTCGGCGGCGATGTCCTCGCCATCGCGAACGATCAAATAGCTGTAGATCGGCGGCGCCGAATTGCCCGCAATGGCCGTGCCCGAATAGACCGCGGCTTCCTGCAACAGCGCCTGCTGGTTGCTTATCTTGAGCGCCAGGGCGGCGATCTGGCCATCCACCGTCTGGCGCTCCAGCGACAGGTCCGAAATTCGCGCATCGCCCAGTTCGGCGCGTTCGCGCTCGGCGGTGCCGATATCCTGCTTGGCTTGCAGGCTTGATGTATCGAGATCGAGCAGGCGGCTCTGCAAGTCCGCCACGCTGGTTTGGAGCGCGGTGACGCGCGAGGCCAGAGCCAGCCCGTTATCGGACAATTGGTTGATCTTATCGAGCTGCTCGCGGGCCTGTTCGAGCTGCTGCTCCATTGCGGTGCGCTTCTGCTCGAAGGTGTCGATCTCGCGATTGAGCAAGGCCACCTCTTCGTCGAGCGAGGTGGTCTGCGCAGTCATCTGGCGTTGCCGGGCGAGGAGGATCGACTGTTCCGCCGCCACCAGCGGCTGCGTGCCCTCGACCTGGGCCAGCTCCGGCGGCAGGGTAACGGTCTGTGCCCCGGCCAGTTCGGCGTCGAGCCGCGCCAGCCGCACCTGCAGGCGCATATGCTCGTCCACCAGCAGGTCGAGCGCGCCCGAATTGGTCAGCAATTCCCGCTCTGGCCGGCTGGTGGCGCTGGCCGCACGGCGTTCGCCGCCGGCCAGGGTCAGGGCCTTGATCACCGTCAGGCCGGGGGCAAACGGGTAGGCGCCCGGTGTGCTGACATCGCCGCTGACATAGACCGGCCCATAGGTGGCGATCTCGATGGTCACGTTGGGGGCAACCGTCAGGCCAAGCGCCTGCCGCAACGCGCTGCCCAAGGTCGCGGCCAGTTCGGTGGTGCTCTTGCCGGCGCTCGGGGTCGCGCCCACGAAGGGGAACGACGCCTGGCCGTCGGCGCCGATGACGTATTCGCCGCCCAAAGCCGTCAGGTCCTCGAACGTGGATTGGCCGGCATTCCATTCCACCACCTTGACCGTCAGCTTGTCGGAAACCGACAGCAGATAGGGCTCGGCGGCGGCGGCGCTACCCACCAGGATCAGGCTGACGGCAGCAACACATCCAAACAGTCGTCGCCGCGTTCGCATCGGATCGTCTCGCATGGCGTGTCCTCGCTACTGTACTCACCACAATGGTCGACGTAGATGATGCCCTCAATGGGGCAGTGGCCTATCTCATTTCTCGGTTTCGTGAACGACACGAGAGCCCCTAAGCCCCGGATTTCCTACCGATTTTGAGCCCCGTACGTCGTGCTGCCCGCCCAGCTCAAGGCAGACATGCGCGGCCGAAGCGGCCAAAACCCGGTTTTTAGGCCTCAGGCCATGCCACCGTGTTTCCTCTCACGGGCATAAAATATGAGTGTGACAGTCATGTTAAATCATGATTATTTCGCCCTACAAATCGCGACGGGCTGACCTCCGCTGGTGGCGATTGCGGAATGACGGGGCTTGCTGCTGCCGTCTCCCCGGGCTGGCCAAGGTCCTCAACACCTTGGCCAGCCTTTTTCGTTTGGACATCACGATGGTCGAGAGCCACCGGCCTGCCTCCCTCCCTCCCCCTTGAGGGAGGGATTGAGGGTGGGGTGTCAAGCCCTCAGTGAGGCCGATGTTCGTTGAGGCTTCGACACCCCCACCCTAACCCTTCCCTCAAGGGGGAGGGGATCAGATTGGGGCTCCCGGGCATCCGCACCCGAAAGTCGATTTAGCCCGGTGGCTTGGCTGCTGCATGCCCGGCCATCGCCGCGGCGCATTGATCTGAACCCCCCACTATGCTCTATCCCGGCCAAACCACCGGAAACCTTATGGCCGCTGCACCCCTTCTTTCGCTTCAGAATATTTCGCTGACTTTTGGCGGCACCCGCCTGCTCGAAAGCGCCGAGCTGATCGTCTCGCCCGGGCAGCGCATCGCGCTGGTCGGCCGCAACGGCTCGGGCAAGTCAACGCTGCTCAAGATCGCCTCGGGCGAGGTCGGCCACGATGGCGGCCTGCGCTTCCTCGAGCCCAGCGCCACCGTGCGCTACCTGCCCCAGGAGCCGGACCTGTCGGCGTTCAAGTCGACGCTGGAATATGTCGAAGGCGGCCTCGGGCCGGGCGACGATATTTACCGTGCGCAATACCTGCTCAATTCGCTGGGCCTGACCGGCGAGGAGAATCCCAAGAGCCTTTCCGGTGGCGAGAACCGCCGCGCGGCCTTGGCACGAGTGCTGGCGCCACAGCCAGATATCCTGCTGCTCGACGAGCCCACTAACCATCTCGACCTGCCCGCCATCGAATGGCTACAGTCCGAACTATCCTCGATGCGCTCGGCCATGGTTCTGATCAGCCATGATCGGCGTTTCCTCAGCGATCTCACCCGCGCCACCGTCTGGCTCGACCGCGGCCTCACCCGCCGGCTCGACAAGGGCTTTTCGGCCTTCGAAGCCTGGCGCGACGTGGTGCTGGAAGAGGAAGAACGCGATCGCCACAAGCTCGACCGCCAGATCGTGCGCGAAGAGCATTGGCTGCGCTATGGCGTGACCGCGCGCCGCAAGCGCAATGTTGGCCGCCTCGAACGGCTGGGCGATCTGCGCCAGGACCGCCGCGAACAGCGCCGCGTCACCGGTTCGGTCAATATGCAGGTTTCCGAAGGCCGCACCTCGGGTGCGCTGGTGGTGGAAGCCGAGAACATCCACAAATCCTATGGCAATCGCGTCATTGTGGGCGATTTCTCGACGCGCGTGCTGCGCGGCGACCGGATCGGCATTGTGGGCCCCAACGGCGCCGGCAAGACCACGCTGATCAAGATGCTGACGGGCCTGCTGGCCCCCGATAGCGGCAAGATCAAGCTCGGCTCGGCGCTGGAGCTGGCCATGCTCGACCAGGGCCGCGCCAAGCTGCTGCCCGAAACCCGCCTCAAGGACGCCCTGACCGGCGGCGGCAGCGACACCATCCACATCAATGGCGAACCGCGCCATGTCGTGGGCTATATGAAGGACTTCCTGTTCACCCCCGAACAGGCCAATACCCCAATCGGCAAGCTGTCGGGCGGCGAGCGCGCCCGTGTCGCTTTGGCCCGGGCCTTGTCGCTGCCATCGAACTTCCTGGTGCTGGACGAACCCACCAACGATCTGGATCTGGAAACCCTCGACCTGCTCGAGGAGATGGTCTCGGACTATACCGGCACGGCCATCATCGTCAGCCATGACCGCGATTTTCTCGATCGCGTCGCCACTTCGATCATCATCGCCGAAGGCGAGGGCGTGTGGACTGAATATGCCGGCGGTTATTCCGATATGGTGATCCAGCGCGGCGAAGGCGTGAACGCCCGCGCCGCCATCACCAAGGCGCATCGGGCCGGCAAGACTGCGCTGCCGCAAACCACCTTGGCGACGGCCAAGCGCAAGATGTCCTTCAAGGAAAAGCACGCGCTGGAGACTCTGCCCAAGCAGATCGAAAAGTTCGAGGGTGAGATCAAGGTGCTGAACGCGGCGCTGGCCGATCCCAAGCTTTATGCCAAGAACCCCGATGCGTTTGCCGAGAAGTCCAAGCTGCTGGCGGCCACCGAGGCCAAGCGGGCCAAGGCGGAAGAGGACTGGCTGGAGCTGGAAGTGCTGCGCGAAGAGCTGGAGGGGTAGGGCGCGCCGGGCAGGGAATACGCCTGCCCACTGTCCTTTCCGCTATCCTGCTTACTATCTTTCCCGCTGTCCTGCCCGCTACCCTGCCAATCCATCCTGCTTAACTTCCCGCCCTACTGCTTACTGTCCTTCCCGCGGACTTGATCCGCGGGCCTCTGGCAGCTCGGCGCGAGTGGAGGGAGGCCCACGGGTCAAGCCCGTGGGAAGAGCGGTGGTTGGGGGGATAGCGGTGGGGGGACGAACAGTGGTTGGGGCGGGAGGGTGGAGAGTGGTGGGGTGACAGAACGAAGCGTGGTGGCTGCGCCGACCTCTCCTCAGTCCTTCCACTCGAATTTCGGCTCGTCAAGGTAACTCAGCGCTTCCGTCTCTGCGCCATTGATCTGCTGCAGCAGCAACCTGCCCAAATGCCGGCCTGCGCTGACGAAGTCCTCGGGCACCGTATCGGCGCCGGGCTGGAACTGGTCGAACAGTGGCGAGGCTTGCTTGGCCACCACGAACGCCGTCTTGCCCACCACCATGCCGGTATCGGTCAGCCCGCCGATCACCGCTAGCGCCGAAATCTCCGAGGCGCAGATGTAGCCATCGGGCGCACCAGGCCGCTTGGCGCGCTTGACCACATAGTTGCGGATCGCGTCGGTGGGGCTGTTGATATTGACGTCGGCGGCAAATTCATAGGCGATGCCCATATCCGCCGCCCCCCGGATGATGCCGTTTTTGAGATGCTCGGTATAGCTCAACGCGCTATCCGGCAGCACGATCGAGACTTTCTTGCAGCCCTTTTGCGCCAGCCTCTTGGTGGCGCCATACGCATAGGCCTCATTGTCGAAATCGACCCAGGCATGCTTGTCCGGCCAGGAACTTTGCCCATGGCTGACAAAGGGAAAATCGCTGTCGATCAGGAAGCGGATGCGCTCGTCGAAGGGCTCGACCTTGGAGAAGATCACCCCATCGGCCATCCGGTTGCGCACGATGTGGCGGATTGGCTCCATCGGCTGCGCATTGCGGAATTGCGGCATGATGACGAGGTGATAGGCGGTGTCGCGCATCGCCTCGGTCAGGCCAGTGACGATGGACGAGCCGAAGCCGTAAATCTGTTCGTCCGGCTCCAGCACCAGCGAAATCACATTGGTGCGGCCGGTCTTGAGGCGGAGCGCCGCGCGGTCCGGCAGGTAGCCGATTTCGGCGGCGATCTTCTGCACCCGGTCGCGGGTGTCCTGCGCCAGCTCGGGGGCATTGTTGAGGGCGCGTGAAATGGTGGTGACCGCCAGGCCCGTCATGGTCGCGATCGTCTTGAGCGTGGGCTTGCCGGATGGCTTGACGCCGCGCTTGCGCGCTATCGGCGTAACGTCGTCTTCAGACACTGGACTTCCCCCTGTGCCGGCGGTGATCGGCCGGCTGACAGCCAGCCGACATCATCAGATTGTCATGCCAAGGACAAGCAAGACCTAGACGCATCGTCTGGCCCAATTCTAAGCCCCGACTAAAGTCGAGCAGGCTTTTTCATAATTGTATCGCCGATGAGCGGTCAGGGGGCTGGAAAATTGGCGCGCCTCGTCCTATCTTTGCGTCGTGCCGAACAGTGCTCGGCCGCGTGTTCAACACCCAGGAGAGGAAGCAAGATGACCCCATCGACGACCTTCACCATCCATTCCGGGTGTTCGAACGTACGCATTACCCACCTGCAAAGCCCCAAACGCTGGCAACGGATCTGTACCTCGAAACGAATGTGACCACGGTCACGCATTTGTCTCACAGACCCGATAAGACCCCAGCGTCGCCAGAACCGCGCCACGAATTTCGATTCAAGCAAGGTTCCCGCCGGACGCGCAAGTGGAGCATCCACCCATGCATGAATCAACACTCGACCGGGCATCCGCCCTACGCCCCATAGTCATCGAAGTCGCGGGCGAGCCGCAGGGCATCGTCGTGCCCCATGAAGGCGGCTATCGCTTCGTGGCCGTGCGCCTGCCGGCTTTTGCCATTGACGGACATCAGTTCGAGACCGTCGAGAAGGCACACTTTGCCGTCAAGGCCGCCGTGAACAAGAGTTCCGACGCAGCTTAGGTTTCACTGATCGGCGCGATCACGCTCGTCCACAACACCTCCCGCTGGCCGCTCTCAAACGGCACAAGCGGGCAGTGACCCGCGGATCAAGTCCGCGGGAAGACCGTGGGTATGGTTGCATTGAAGCCTAGTTGCTCACAAGAAGGAGTGGCCGCCCGTACGGTCGAGCGGAGCACCCGATCCCTTAGTCGTCATTGGTGGCGTTCAGCTCGTCTGGGTGCCGGCCTTCGCTGACCGGCACATGGGCCGCGATGGCGCTCTCGACGGCCTCGGCGAGCGCCGCGATATCGACGCCGTCCACGCCTTGCCGTTGCAACTCTGCGCTGATTGCCGTCGCGATGCTTTCGCGGCGGCTCGCCACGCCCGCGTCAGCCATTACCATCGATCGAGATCCCATTATTGTCCACGCGCACTTCGACGCCTGCGCGGTTCTGCTGCTGGTAGGTGTAGATGCCAAAGCCGACGACGGCGATGAGCAACACCGCGATCACAAGGTAAAGTCCATTCCGGTTCATGAGAACTCCTGACGCTGCTGGATCATGATCCAACGCGCCAGAGCCCAACCGGTTCATTCCCCCGCAATCCGGCGCAGGGCCAGGACGAACGCCGTCACGCCCAGGCTGACCGAGGCGGAATTGTCGATGACGATGGGCGAGATGCCCGCCGGCACCGGGGCGCTCTCGCGCGCCAGCCGCGCGGTGACCTGCTGGCGGTTCTCGCGGCCGCGCTGCGTCAGCCGTTCGGCTCGCAGCGAAATTTCGGCGGTGATCAGGATCACCGAGCAATTGGGATATTTGGCGCAGGCGCCGGCCACCATATGCCGCGACACATTGGCGACCACGACCTTGCCCAGCGCGATATCGGTCTCGACGCTCAGCGGCAGCGCATAGCGCAATCCGTGCGCCTCCCAGCTCAGCGCGAAGCGGTCGGCCGCCTCCATGGCGATGAAGGTTTGCAGATCAAGGCTATCGTGGTCTTCGACCGCCGCATGAGCCGGCCGCGTCACGATGCGCCGAACAAACACATACTGTTTGTCGGCATCCAGCGCCTGTTTGGCCCCGGCGATCAGCGTGTCCTTGCCGACCCCCGAAGGGCCGACCACCAGCACCAGCGCCCCCAGCGGCCTTGCCATTGTTTTAGCTCACCCTCTTGCCCTGCCGCCACACCGCCCGCACCACCGGCGCACCACGGATGATCTGCACCCGCACGAGATCGGCGCGCTTGCCCACAGCGATTTCGCCGCGATCATCCAGTCCCGCCGCGCGCGCCGGATTGCCCGTCACCATGGCGAGCGCCTGGGCCAGGCTAAAACCCTCGATCCGCTCGGGCAGCAGGAACGCCGCCTGCAGCAGGGCGAACGGCACGTAGTCGGAACTCAGAATATCCATCATGCCCGCCCGCACCAGATCGGTGGCGGAGATATTGCCCGAATGTGACTTGCCGCGCACCACGTTCGGCGCGCCCATCAGGATTGCAAGCCCCGCATCATGGGCCGCCGCCGCCGCTTCCAGCGTGGTGGGGAATTCGGCGATGGCGACGCCATCCTCCACGCCCTCTTCGACGTGGGCCAGCGTCGCATCATCATGGCTGGCCAGTGCCAGGCCAAGCTCCCTTGCCCGCCGCGCGATCGCCTTGCGATGGGGCGTCGAATAGCGCGCCTGCTCGGCCAGCCGGTCGGCAATGGCTTTTTCGGCATCCGCCTCGGAGTGACCCATCTGCTTTTTGTAAAACAGCTTGTAGGTTTCCAGCGATTGGAATTGGCGCTGGCCGGGCGTGTGATCCATCACCGATGCCAGCCTGACCACATCGAACCCCGCAAAGGCCTCGAAATGCTCCAGCACGTCATGGCTGGGCAATTCGCAGCGCAGATGGATGAAATGCTCGATCCGCAGGCGGTCGTCTTCGCGCGCGGTGCGGATCGCCTGGACCAACTTTTCGGCATGCGGCTTCATATCGGGGACATCGATGTCCGAGCCGATGCGCACCGCGTCGAACACCGTGGTGATGCCCGAGCCGGCAATCTGCACGTCATGGGCATGCAGCGCCGCCATCGGGTCCCAGAACACGCCGGGCCGGGGCCGATAGTGATTCTCCAGATGATCGGTATGCAGTTCGACGAGCCCCGCGATGAGATAATCGCCCTCAAGGTCCTCGCCGACCGATGCCGCGCCCTCGTCGACGCCGGTGATCAAACCGGCGTCGGTATCGACCGAGCCCTCGATGATCCGGTCGGCCAGCACGATCCGTGCATTGCGAAACGTTGCCATCAGCGCACCGCACCCAGCGGGAATTCGGCGGTGCGGATGAACGGGCGACCGCGCTCGGGCTCCTCGAACAGCGTCAGCCGGTCGAGCAGCATCGGCTGGTCCAGCAGTGGGCCGAACCAGGTGGTGGCCGCCGCGAACAGCTCGTCGCGGTCGGCCGCGTCCAGCCGGTCGGTCAGTGTCATGTGCAGCTGGAATTCTTCGAATACGTAGGGATAGCCATAGCCATCCAGCAGCTCCTCCTGCCGTGGCGTCAGGCCCCGGGCGACCCGCGCCGCCCGATCCTTGATGCTCATCGGCGCCCGGAACGGCTCGAAGGTTTCCACCACATGGGCGGCGAAATCCTGCAGCGCCTCGCTCTGCTGGGCCGGCACCAGCGCGATGAACCCGTCGATCAGCGCCAGCGTCATCCGGCCCATATCGACCGGCTCGTGCTGGGCCGAAAAGGCCTGCAAGGCGGCGTGCAAGTCCTCGGGCTGGGCGCCACCCACCAGCGCCATGGGCGCCTTGATGGTGGCGTGAAAGCCGTAGCGATTGGCCGATTGGGTCAGATTGAGCAGGCGGTCGCGGTTGATTCCCGCCACCGGCCCGTCGAACGGATCGCCCGTCGCCGCGTCCCGGCCCAGCCAGGTTGAAGCCTTCTCCCACAGGGAGCCCGTCACCCCGGGGGCATGATAAATCGCATAACGTTCGGCCATTGCTACTCCAGGCGGGCTCGATTACCCGGCTAACATGTCGGTCCCGTGTCAGTTCATCCAAGCTTGGCTGGACAGCCTTGCGGCTTGCCCCCTATCGTCTGGCTACCCTTGCCCCGACCGAATCGCAAGCCGGAGACCGCAATGGATCGCTCCTTGCTCGACGCATTGTTCGCTCGCGCTGTCGCCAAAGCCCAGCCCGCCCTTGCCGTTCGCCTCAATCTGCCGCCCAAGCCGCGTGGCCGCACTGTCGTGGTTGGCGCCGGCAAGGCCTCGGCGCAAATGGCCCAGGCCTTCGAGGCGGCCTGGGACGGCCCGCTATCGGGCCTGGTGGTCACCCGCTACGGCTACGGGGCACCGTGCCAGCAAATCGAAATCGTCGAGGCCGCCCATCCGGTGCCCGACGAGGCCGGTTACCTGGCCGCGCGCCGAATCATGGAAACCGTCTCCGGCCTCAGCCATGACGATCTTGTCGTGGCCCTGATTTCGGGCGGCGGCTCGGCGCTGCTGCCGGCGCCGGCGCTCGGCCTGACGCTGGAAGACGAGCAGGCCATCAACCGGCAATTGCTGGCCTCGGGCGCGCCGATCGGCGTCATGAACCTGATCCGAAATCAGTTCTCCACCATCAAGGGCGGACGGCTGGCGGCCCATGCGAGCCCGGCTCGCGTCGCCACGCTGGTGGTGTCCGACGTGCCCGGCGACGATCCCGCCGTGGTTGCCTCCGGCCCCACCATTGCGCTGACCGGCACGCGCGAACTGGCGCGAAAATATGCCACGCTCTATCGGCTGGCCTTGCCACCCGCCGCCGCGGCCTTGCTGGAAGGCGACGACAATCCTGCGCCGCTGGCCGACACCGCGGGCTTTGCCGCCAACACGGTGCGCACCATCGCGTCGGCCGCCCTGTCATTGGAATCCGCCGCCGATCTGGCGCGCAGCCAGGGCATCGAGGCCGCCATCCTGTCCGATAGCATCGAGGGCGAGTCACGGGACGTGGCGCAGGTCCACGCCGCCATCGCGCGCGAAATTTCCGTGCGCAACCGCCCATTCAAAAAGCCCATCGTGCTGCTGTCGGGCGGCGAAACCACCGTCACGCTGCGCGGCAAGGGCCGTGGCGGGCGCAATGCCGAATTCCTGCTCGCTTTCGCCATCGCCATCGACGGCACCGAGGGCATCACGGCCCTGGCAGCCGATACCGACGGCATCGATGGTTCGGAGGACAATGCCGGCGCCTATGCGGACGGCACCACCGCCACCCGCCTGCGCAAGGCGGGTATCGACCCCCTGGGGGCGCTGGCCAATAACGACGCTTATTCGGCTTTCGCCGCCATTGGCGAGCTGCTGGTCACCGGCCCGACGGGGACCAATGTGAATGATTTCAGGGCGATCCTCATTCGCTAGCGCGCCCGCCGCGAGCTAGTCATACCCCCACAATGGGGAGGGAACTCGCCCGCTACCCCAGCTTCCCATCGCCGGTCCGATCTGCTTTGCTGGGCCAACATGGAGGTGTGCTCATGGCGAAGGCAAAGGCAACAGGCATCGGGGGCGTTTTCTTCCGCGCCCGCGACCCCAAGGGGCTCGCCTTCTGGTATGAGACCCATCTTGGTATCGGTAACTTCTGGAGCCAGGACGCCGGCATGACCGTGTTCGCGCCCTTCTTTGCCGACACCGATTATTTCCCCGCGCAAAAGCAATGGATGATCAATTTTCGCGTTGATGATCTGGATGCGCTGATCGAGCAGTTGGCCTCGGCCGATATCGCCATCGAAACCCGTGCCGAATGGGATACGCCCGAAACCGGTCGCTTCGCGCGCATTGCCGATCCCGAAGGCAACCAGATCGAACTCTGGCAGCCGCCAGCCGACTGAGTGGCGCAAACCCGCTTCCAATCGGGCGGCCGATCTGCTCTATCCTCCGCCAAAACCTGAGGGGAGCCAAGTCATGGCAAAACGTAAGATTGCCGTCATCGGCGTGGGCAAGATCGCGCAGGACCAGCACCTGCCGGTGATCGACAAGTCCGAGGATTTTGAGCTCGCCGCGACCGTCTCCACGCGCGGCCTGGGCCATAACGGCAAGCCTGTGTTCAAGACCCCGGCCGAGCTTTACGCCGCCATGCCCGAGATCGACCTGGTGGCGATCTGCACCCCGCCCGGCATCCGCCATCAATATGTCCGCGAGGCGCTCGATGCCGGCAAGGACGTGATGATGGAAAAGCCGCCCACCACCACCATTTCCGAACTCGATGATCTGATCGCCTATGCCAAGAGCCTCGACCGCGTGCTGTTCCAGACCTGGCACAGCCAGTACAACTTGGCGGTCGACCGCACCCGCGATATCCTGGCCGCCGATGGGGTCAAGTCCGTGCGCATCGACTGGCGCGAAAGCGTGCGCAAGTGGCATCCGGGCCAGGACTGGGTCTGGGAGCCCGGTGGGTTCGGCGTCTGCGATCCGGGCATCAATGCGCTGTCGATCTTCACCAAGGTCATGCCCTTCCCGGTGTTTGTGCAGAGCTCCAAGCTGACCTTCCCGGCCAACAAGCAGACCCCGGTGGATGTGGAGATCGTCTTCAAGTCCGGCCAGATTCACCAGCCCACGATGAGCGCCGGTTTCAACTGGCTCGAGGAGAGCGGCGAGATCTGGACTATCGCCTTCGAGACCGTGGCGGGCGACAGCCTGAAGCTGGAAAAGGGCGGCACGGTGCTGCGCGTCAATGACGAGATTATCGTGCAGGCGCCGTCCGAAGAATATGAGCGCATCTACGAGCGGTTTGCCGAGCTGCTGGACAATCACCAAAGCGACGTGCACGCCGCCCCGTTGCGGCTGGTGGCCGATGCGTTCTTGCTGGGCGCCCGGGTGAATGCTGAGCCGTTCGAGTGGTAGGTTAAACGGCCCTAAATTATTCAGTCGACACCCTCCCCTTGCGGGGAAATCAAGGGGAACGTTTAGCCCCGATCCTGCATCATGGCTCCCAACACCCCATCCTCCCCCCGTCACGGGGGAGGAGCCCGCCTGGTGATTGCGGCTTGCGGTGTGCCTACTTCCCCGCCGCCGTCAATTGCGCCAAATCCCCATCGCTCAGCGCCAGCCTCACCCCCTTGGCCAGGCTCTTGACCTGTTCCACCGAAGTGGCCGAAGCGATCGGCGCGCTGACACCGGGCTGTGCGACGAGCCACGCCAGCGCAACTTCGGCCGGCGTGGCGTCATTGGCCTTGCTGACCTTGTCCAGCGCGTCCAGAATCCTGAACCCCTTGGGGTTGAGATATTTCTCCATGCGCGCGCCGCGCGGGCTCTTGTCGAAATCCTTGGCCGAGCGGTACTTGCCGGTCAAAAACCCCGCCGCCAGGCTGAAATAGGGCAGGATGCCAATCTCTTCCTTGACCGCCAGGTCCTGCAGCTCGCCTTCGAACACCTCGCGGTCATAGAGATTGTAGAGCGGCTGCTCGGTCTCATAGCGGGGCAGCGACTTGACCACCGCGGTCTCATGGGCATCGTGGATTTGCTTGGGCGAGAAGTTCGACGAGCCGATCACCCGCACCTTGCCCGAGCGGATCAGCACGTCATAGGCCTCGAGGGTCTCTTCGTGCGGCGTGCTGTCGTCCGGCTTGTGGCTCTGGTAGAGATCGACATAATCGGTCTGCAGGCGCTTCAGTGAATCCTCGATCGAAGTTTTGATATAGGCCGCCTTGAGGCCTTTTTCGGTGTCGCTCATGTCGGCGCCGACCTTGGTGAAGATCAGAAGGCTTTCGCGATTGCCGCGCTCCTTCATCCATTGCCCGAGCATGGTCTCGGACTTGCCCTTGCCGTAGACATTGGCGGTGTCGATGGCGTTGAAGCCCTCGTCCACAAAGGCGTCCAGCACCTGGAAGCCGGCGTTCTGGTCCACCGTCCAGCCAAAAATATTGCCCCCGAAAACCCAGGGTTCGATGACGAGTTCGCTGCGTCCAAGCGGGCGACGGTCCATGCTAGTTCTCCTTGATACTGTGTTGTTCAACGCCTTCGTGGGCATTCGGTTCGGCCGCGGCCTTGGGCACGCGCGGCGCGCAATAGGCGAGGGCCCTGTTAATCGCAGCCAGCGAGCCGCTCAGCGGGATCGCCGCCAGCGCCAGCGGTGAGCCGGCTTGGGGCTGCAGATAGGCCACCGCGCCCTGCTCCAGCCCGTCGCGCAGCGCCTGGATATCGCCGCTGATTCTGGCGCCATAGGGCCCGGCGTCGGTTTGAGCCGAAACGGGATGCGCATCCTCGTCGATATCCACAATCCAGTTGCCGGCGTCGCCCTCGCTGCGGCTGGTGTAAAGATGCAGCCCGACGCCAAAATCATCCTCGCAGCGCACCGCCACGCAGGCGTAATTTTCCGCCGTCGAACCACTGGCGCAACCCAGGGCCGCCCGGTCGCCTTCCCCCGGCAGCGGCGAATAATGCCAGCCCGCCTCCTGCGCCCAGGCCGGCGCGATCGCCAGCAGCGCCGCGATGATGACCGCTATCCGCATCCGCTAGCCCTTGGGTTGGATCAGGTCCCATTTATTGCCGTAAAGGTCCTCGAACACCGCCACGCTGCCATAGGCTTCGTGCCGCGGCTGTTCGAGAAACCGCACGCCTCGCTTCGTCATGGCGGCGAAATCGCCAACAAAATCGTGTGTTTCGATAAAGCCCATCACGCGCCCGCCGGTCTGGTTGCCGACGGCGGCGCGCTGCTCGGCTCCATCCGCCTGTGCCAGCAGCAGCCGCGCGCCAGGGCCTTTCGGTCCGACCGCAACCCAGCGCTTGCCATGGCCCAGATCGGTATCGGCATGGAGGGTAAAACCCAGCTTTTCGGTATAAAACGCGATGGCTTCGTCATAGTCGGCGACGACGAGCGTCATGGTGGCGATGGTCTGTGTCATGCCCGATTTGGCCACCACGCCGCGCTTGCCGTCAAGCGCCGAACGCTCGCTGGAAAGATCGTCCAATCGGGCCCGGTTTCACGCAATAGTCTTGCACCCGTCATGAGATTGACCAAATGGTCAAACTCCCCATTGCGCCCAAACAGATTCTACGCTTTGTTGGCCGCCAAGCTCCGGCCGGCAAACCGGATGCGCAAAAAACTTATCGGGAGACAACAATCATGAAAAAACTGATGCAGGGCATGATGCTCGCTGTCGCGACGCTTGCCGTCTGCGCCGGCGCCGCGCAGGCCAAACAATTGGTATTCTGCTCGGAAGCCTCGCCCGCTCATTTTGATCCAGGCCCGACCACCGGCGGCAACGACTTCGACGCCTCTTCGCGCACCATCTACAACCGCCTCGTCGAATTCAAGCACGGCGGCACCGATGTCGAGCCCGGCTTGGCAGAGAGCTGGGATATCTCCGATGACGGCCTGACCTACACCTTCCACCTGCGTGCAGGCGTCAAGTTCCAGACCACCTCGTATTTCACCCCGACGCGTGACTTCAACGCCGACGACGTGATCTTCTCCTTCGAGCGTCAGTGGAAGACCGACAACGCTTATTACAACTATCTCGAAGGCATTTCCTGGGACTATTTCCAGGGCATGGACATGCCAAAGTTCCTCAAGTCGATCGAGAAAGTCGATGACCTGACCGTCAAGATGACGCTCAACGAGCCCAACGCGCCGATGATCGCCAACCTGGGCATGGACTTCGCGTCCATCATGTCCAAGGAATATGCCGATCAGCTCGCCGCTGCCGGCACCAAGGAACTGTTGGCCTCCCAGCCGATCGGCACCGGTCCGTTCGAATTCGTCGATTACCAGACCGATGCGGTCATCCGCTATAAGGCCTTCCCCGACTACTGGGCCGGCAAGGTCGCCATCGACGACCTGATTTTCGCCATCACCACGGACCCCGCGGTGCGCGTGCAGAAGCTCAAGGCCGGCGAATGCGACATCATGGATTATCCAAATCCTGCCGATATCGCAGACCTGCAGGCCGATACGAACCTGACTGTTGCAGAACAGGAAGGCCTCAATATCGGCTACATGTCCTACAACACCACCATCGCCCCGATGGACAATGTGGCGGTCCGCAAGGCCCTCAACATGGCTATCAACAAGAAGGCGATCATCGACGCCGTCTATCAGGGCGCCGGCCAGGTTGCCGTCAACCTGATCCCGCCCACCATGTGGTCCTATGACAAGGACATCGTCGACGACGCCTACGATCCCGCAGCCGCCAAGGCGGCCCTCGAAGCCGCCGGCGTCAAGGACCTGACCATCGACCTGTGGGCCATGCCCGTCAGCCGTCCCTACAATCCCAACGCCGCTCGCGTTGCCGAACTGATCCAGGCCGACTGGGCCGCTGTTGGCGTCAAAGCCAATATCGTCACCTACGAGTGGACTGAGTATCGCGAACTCGGCAAGGCCAAGGATCGTCCGGGCGCATTCCAGATCGGCTGGACCGGCGACAATGGGGATCCGGATAACTTCTTTGCCACCCTGTTCTCGTGCTCGGCCATTGGCGTCTCGAACTATTCGAGCTGGTGCAATGACGATTTCGAGAAGCTGATCCAGGACGCCAAGAAGACCTCCGATCAGGCCGAACGCACCAAGCTCTACGAGCAGGCCCAGGTGGTCTTCAAGGAGCAGGCTCCGGCTCTGACCCTGGCCCATTCCAAGGTCTTCATGCCCATGAACAAGCGCGTTTCCGGCTTCACCATGGACCCGCTGGGCATTCATCGCTTCGACAATGTCGACGTAACCGAATAGTCTAAGCCACAGTTCAAGCAGGGCGGCGCCTTCCGGGCGCCGCTCTCATTTCATGGCAGGCCCATGCTCCGATACATTCTTCAAAAACTGGCACTGATCGTACCGACGGTGATCGGCATCACCATTGCGGCTTTCGCCTTCATCCGGCTGCTGCCGGGCGATCCGATCCTGGCCATGGCGGGTCAGCACGGCATCACCCCCGAGCGCTACGAAATCCTCAAGGAGCAGTTCGGCTTCAACCTGCCGATCTGGCAGCAATATTTCAATTACGTGGGCGGCGTGCTGCATGGCGATTTCGGTATTTCCGTCGCCACCAAGCGCCCGGTGATGACCGAGTTCCTCACCCTGTTCCCGGCCACCGTCGAACTGGCCACGGTGGCCATGATCCTGGCTATCGCGCTGGGCATTCCGGCCGGCATTTTCGCCGCCGTCAAGCGCGGCTCCTGGTTTGACCAGGTCACCATGGGCGTGGCGCTCACCGGCTATTCCATGCCCATCTTCTGGTGGGGCCTGCTGCTGATCATCTTCTTTTCGGGCTATCTCGGCTGGACCCCGGTGAGCGGCCGCATCGCGCTCAATTTCTTCCTCAAGCCCATTACGGGCTTCATGACCATCGATAGCCTGCTCTATGGCAATTGGCCGGCCTTCGTGTCGTCCTTGCGCTATCTGATCCTGCCCTCGATTGCGCTGGCCACCATTCCGCTGGCGGTCATCGCCCGGCAAACGCGCTCGGCCATGCTCGAAGTCCTCGGCGAGGAATATGTGCGCACCGCCCGCGCCAAGGGCCTGTCGCCGCGTCGCGTCGTGGGGCTGCACGCCTTCCGCAATGCGCTGATCCCGGTGGTCACCACCATTGGCCTGCAGGTCGGCACGCTGATGGCCGGCGCCATCCTGACCGAGACCATTTTCTCCTGGCCCGGTATCGGCAAGTGGATGATCGATTCCATCTCCAAGCGTGACTATGTGGTGGTCCAATCGGGCCTGCTGCTGATCGCGCTCATCGTCATGGCGGTCAACCTGATCGTCGATGTGCTCTACGCGGTGATCAATCCGCGCATTCGTGTGCAGTGAGGCCGCAATGACCGATAGCCGCACCATCGTGACCCGCCGTCCGCCCAGCGCCCTGGGCGAATTCTGGCATTACTTCGCCATGAACAAGGGGGCCGTCGTCGGCCTCGTGGTCTTCGTCCTGCTTGTGATCGTGGCGCTGTTCGCCCCCTGGATCGCGCCCTATTCGCCCGACCAGCAGTTCCGCGACAGCCTGCTCACGCCCCCCGTCTGGGAGGCCGGCGGCAAGGCGGCGTTCCTGCTCGGCACCGATCCGGTGGGCCGCGATATGCTGTCGCGCCTCATCCATGGGTCGCGCTATTCGCTGTTCATCGGCCTCGTGGTCGTGGTGCTGTCGCTGTTTTCCGGCATTATCCTCGGCGCCCTCGCCGGCTATTTCCGCGGCTGGGTCGATGCGCTGATCATGCGCGTCATGGATATCATCCTGGCCTTCCCCTCGCTGCTGCTGGCGCTGGTGCTGGTCTCCATTCTGGGGCCCGGCCTGTTCAATGCCATGCTGGCCATTGCCGTCGTGCTGCAGCCGCACTTCGCCCGCCTGACCCGCGCCGCCGTGATGGCCGAGAAGAACCGCGAATATGTCACCTCCGCCAAGATGGCGGGGGCAGGCCATATGCGCCTGATCCTCGTCACCATCCTGCCCAATTGCGTGGGCCCGCTGATCGTGCAGGCAACGCTGAGCTTCTCCAACGCCATCCTCGAGGCCGCCGCCCTCGGCTTCCTCGGTCTTGGCGCCCAGCCGCCAACGCCCGAATGGGGCACCATGCTGGCGACGGCTCGCGAATTCATCCTGCGCGCGCCCTGGGTCGTCACCTTCCCCGGCCTCGCCATCCTCGTCACCGTGCTCGCCATCAATCTCGTTGGCGATGGTCTTCGCGATGCGCTCGATCCCAAGCTCAAGCGGAGCTGAGTGCAGCATGGAAGCACTGCTCGACTGGCTTGGACTGACCACTCCGGCGCTGCGGCCTGCCGGTGTCACGGGTGTGTTCAGCCTCGTCGGCATCATGCTGACCGGCCTGTTCGCGACCCTGGCCTATGTGTCCAGCCGAGGGGCCGATCGTGCCGGTCGCCGCCGCCAGCGCGAGGAGAAAACCCGCGACCTGCAGACCGCCATCCGCGAGGAAGCCCGGGCCAATTGGTATGAACTGGAGCGGCAGGGCTCGTTCGAGGACGCAGCCGCCAAGGTGATCGAGGAAATCGAATCGGGCCGCTGGGTCGCGCCCGGCTACACGCCGTTTTTGACTCGTCAGGCTCCCAGCGTGGTGTTCGCGGCAATCGAGGACGATATCGCCCTGCTCGATCAGGCAGTCATCCACGTCACCATCAACTATTACCGCCAGCTTGCCGTAGTTGCGCAACTGACCGAAGATTTGCGTTCTGAGCGGTTTGCGGCCTTGCCCGGGAGCCGCAAGGCCCCTCTGGTCGCCGACTATTACCGCGCGGTCGTCTCGCTCAAACTGTGCGCGGCGCAGCTGAACGCAGCATTGGAACAGGCGCTCAATATTCCCGCCAAGCGGCGCGATCGCAATATGGAGCTTGAAAGCTAATATGCAATCCGTGGCGCATAGGTGGTGGGCATGTCCGCAACTGGCTTCAGCACCGGACGGGGCGCTGCAGGCTTGGTCTGTACAACCCTCGCTTTGGTATCGGCCATGATCCATTCTCCCGTTCGATGCCCATTATATAGCGCGAGCAGCGCTTGTTTACAACAAATCGGAGGGAGCCCCACTTATGCCCCTGCTTGAAATTACCAACCTCACCGTCGCTTTCGATACCTCCATCGGTCTGTTCAAGGCCGTCGATGGCATCGATGTGTCAGTCGATGCGCGCGAAGTGCTGGCTATCGTCGGCGAAAGCGGCTCGGGCAAGTCCGTCGCCATGCTGGCGGTGATGGGCCTGCTGCCCTCCAGCGCCACCGTCACCGCCGACAAGATGCTGTTCGAGGGGCGCGACCTGCTCACCATGAGCGACGCCGAACGCCGCCAGATCATCGGCAAGGATATCGCCATGATCTTCCAGGAGCCGGTGGCGAGCCTCAATCCCTGCTTCACCGTCGGTTTCCAGATCGAGGAAGTGCTCAACCGCCATATGGGCCTCAGCGGCAATGCTGCCCGCAAGCGCGCCGTCGAACTGCTGCGCCTGGTGGGCATCACCGATGGCGCCCAGCGGCTCGGGGCGTTTCCGCATCAAATGTCTGGTGGCCAGTGCCAGCGCGTGATGATCGCCATGGCCATTGCTTGCAATCCCAAGCTGTTGATCGCCGACGAGCCGACCACCGCGCTCGACGTCACCATCCAGAAGCAGATCCTCGACCTGCTGGTGAACCTGCAGGTCGAATACGGCATGGCGCTGATCATGATCACCCATGACATGGGCGTCGTCGCCGAGACCGCCGACCGGGTGATCGTGCAGTATAAGGGCCACAAGATGGAGGAGGCCGACGTGCTGACCCTGTTCGAAAACCCGGCTTCCAGCTATACCCGCGCGCTGCTCTCGGCGCTGCCGGAAAATGCCGTCGGCAACCGGCTGCCCACCGTCGCCGATTTCGCCTTCGATCCGGAAACCGGAGCCGCCCGATGAGCACGCCAGTCCTGCAAGTCAAAGACCTCAAGCGCGACTATCACGGCTCCGGCGGCCTGTTCCGCCCCGCCAAGGTCGTCCATGCCGTCAAGGGCGTGAATTTTACGCTGGAGAAGGGCCGCACGCTGGCCGTGGTGGGGGAAAGCGGCTGCGGCAAGTCCACGCTGGCGCGCATGATCACGCTGATCGACCAGCCGACCTCGGGGGAAATCCTGATCGACGGCAAGCCTGTCGACGCCACTCACGGCGTCACCCGCGAAATGCGCCAGAAGGTGCAGATCGTGTTCCAGAACCCCTACGGGTCGCTCAATCCGCGCCAGAAGATCGGCGACGTGCTGGCCGAGCCGCTGCTGCTCAATACCGATATGCCCAAGTCCGAACGGCAGGACCGCGCCCGCGCCATGCTGGCCAAGGTCGGCCTCGCGCCCGAGCATTTCAATCGCTATCCGCACATGTTTTCGGGCGGGCAGCGCCAGCGCATCGCCATCGCCCGCGCGCTGATGCTCAATCCCAGTTTCCTCGTGCTCGATGAGCCCGTCTCGGCGCTCGACCTCAGCGTGCAGGCGCAAATCCTCAACCTGCTCAAGGACCTGCAGGACGAGTTCGGCCTGACCTATGTGTTCATCAGCCACGACCTGAGCGTAGTGCGCTACATCGCCGACGAAGTCATGGTGATGTATTATGGCGACGTGGTCGAGCATGGCAGCCGCGACGCGGTGTTCGGCGATCCGCAGCATACCTATACGCGCTCGCTCTTCGCCGCGACGCCCCGGGCCGATGTCGAGAGCATCAAGGCCCGGCTGGCCCGGAAGGCCGCTCTGGCCGGCTAGGACGCCTTGCGCCAGCGCTGTTCGGTAATGAACGCCGCCAGGTCCGCGGCGCTCATCGGCCTGGCGAAGGCATAGCCCTGCAGGATGTCGCAGCCAAGCTCGCGCAGCAGACGCGCCTGCTCCATGGTCTCGACGCCCTCGGCCACCACTTCGATACCCATCGATTTGCCGATATCCACGATCGAGGCCAGCAGGCGCCGCTGGCCCGGTTCCTCGACGATGGGGTCGACCAGTTGCTTGTCGATCTTGAGGCGCTTGGGCCGCAGCTTTTGCAGCGACACGATCGACGCATAGCCGGTGCCGAAATCGTCGATTTCGATATCGATGCCCAGATCCTTGATCTGGTCGATGTTCCAGCCCACGATGGCGTCGTTCTCGTCGAGATAGATGGATTCCACCAGCTCGAACGAAATCCGGCCCGGTTGGATATCGAGCTGGCGCAGGCCGCGGATCAGGTCTTCGTCATGCAGCCGGCGCAGCGAGACGTTGACCGATGCGCGCGGCACATCGATCCCCGCCGCCGCCCAGCGATCGAGGTCGGCCAGCGATTGTTCCAGGATCAGCCGGTCGATGGTGGCCACCACATTGAGCTCCTCGGCGATGGCGAGGAAAGCGTCGGGCGACTTGAGGCCCAGGCTCGGGTGCTGCCAGCGCGCCAGCGCCTCGACGCCCACAATGTCATAGGTGTGGGCGTCGAACTGCGGCTGGTAGAAGGCGATGAATTCGTTGCGCTCCAGCCCACTCAAAATCTCGTCTGCCACGCGCTTGGTCTTGACCACCTCGGCCTGCAGCGCGGCGCTGAAGAACTCGAAGCGATTGCGGCCCCGGCCCTTGGCCCGGTACAGCGCGATATCGGCATTGATCAGCAGGCGCTTGACGTCGAGCGCGGCACCACGCTCCACCGCAATGCCGATGCTGACGCCGAAGCGGCATTGGTGGCCCTCATAGCTGGCGGGCTGGCGCATCTGCTGCACGATGCGGTCTGCCAGGGCCGCCAGTTCGCTGTCGCCCTCATTGGCCGAGGACACCACGACGAATTCGTCGCCGCCGATGCGCGCCACGAAATCGCCGGGGCGGCAATTGTGTTGCAGCACCTGCGCCGCATGGATCAGCATGGCATCGCCTGCCGCGTGACCCAGTGTGTCGTTGATCTGCTTGAAGCGGTCTAGGTCGATATGCAGCAGCGCGATGCTGCCGCTGCCCCGGTAGCCGGTGGCCGCGTGGCCCTTGAGCAGGTCGTCGAGATAGCGCCGGTTCGGCAATTCCGTCAGGCTGTCGTGCAGGGCATTGTGCTCGATGCGGACCCGCGCCAGTTCCAGCTCGTGATTGCGCGCCTCGGTCAGCTCCTTGGCGCGCTTCAAATCGGCATTGAGCGCCACATCGGCGGTGACGTCCCAGTTCACGCCCAGGATTTTGGGAGCGCCGTCGGTATCCACATAGACGGCCCCGAGGGCGCGGATGTCGCGGCTGGAGCCATCCTTATGCACGACGCGGAATTCCGAACGATAGCTGCCAGTGCGCAGCGCCAGGGCGAAGTCCGCCTCGGCCTGGACCAGATCGTCGGGATGCAGGGTATCGCGCCAATGATCGTAATCGCGCTGCCCGCCGTCCTCCGGCAGGCCGTAAAGCTGGTTCATGCGCGCATCCCACACCAGGGCACCGGTGGCGATATCGGTTTCCCAGACGCCGACCTGGGAGCTGTCCAGAGCCAGGCCCAGCCGTCGCGACAGCCGTTCGAGTTCGGCCTCGCGATCCTTGAGCACGCGGAAATGCTGCTGGCGCTCGCCAACCATCCGCCCGGTCACCACGATGGGCCACAGGATCAGCAGTGCCGACACCACCATGCCGAGCCGCAGCATCCAGGCATTGGGCTTGACGCCCCAGCCACCCTTGGGTTGCGCGGCGATTTCCCAGCCGCCCGAGGGCACCAGCACGGTTGCGGTCACCGCATCGGTGCCGGTGAGGTCCGGGCCGAAGAAACGGTATTTGAGATGGGTCGCCGGGTCGCTCGCCGTGATGCTGATATCGAGCGGCCGGTTCGGATCGAGCAGGCCGCTATCGGCATAGAGCCGGTCGACATCCACGACTGCCGACACGATGCCCCAGAACTGCTTTTTGCCCGTTCCGTCGACATAGACGGGGAAGCGGCCGACGAAGGCGCGGCCCCCCTGGAGCAGATCGATCGGCCCCGCCAGCACCAGCTTGCCGCTGTCACGTGCGAGGAAGGCCGCGGCGCGCTGGGCATCGTTGGTGCGATAGTTCAGCCCGATCGCCTGGGCATTGCCCTCCATCGGGTACATCAGCTTGATCACCAGGTTCGGCGCGCCCGCCAGGCTGCGCAACTGGCTCTGTTCCTCGAATAGGTTGCTGGCCAAAGCTGCGAACCGCGCCTGGTCCATGTCTGGCTCGGTCGAAATGGTGGAGACGAGGCCTCGCACCAGTTGGATATTGCCGTTGATATTGCCTTCGAGCTTGGCGCGGATCACCGCCACCTGGTCCAGCACGGTGCTGCGGCTGCGCTCTTGACTGATGATGCTGTTCTGGCGGTCGGCAAAGAAGCCCGCGGCCACGATCACCACGAGAGCGATTGCGGCCGGGATCAGCGTCGGACGCAACCAACTGCGTCTTCCGTCTTTCGAAGCTAAAAGATTGAACGCCACCAGCCTGATCCGCCCCTTGGCCCGCAAGGCCGCCCCGCCGCCAAGTTAACGGAACCACAGTTACCATTTGGCTTATCGGCGGCTCCATTCGCTGGCGTGGTAAACAGGATGCAAAGAGCTGGACGATCGTGCTTTCAGTTGGACTGGTTGCCTCCCGCGCTAGCTCCCTGGGCTTTGCTCGCTCGTCTCCACCAGCACCACGCCGGCAGCGCGGCACAAGGCGGCGAATGGCTCGGACGGGCAATGGTCGGTCACGAAAGTGCCGATCTGGTCAATGCGGGCGATCCGCACCGGCGCTGTGCGGGCGAACTTGCTGGCATCGGCGACCAGGATCACGTGGCGCGCATTGGCGATGATGGCCTGCGCCACCTTGACCTCGCGGTAGTCATAGTCGAGCAGGGCCCCATCCTGGTCCAGCGCGGAGGCGCCGATCACCGCATAGTCGACCTTGAACTGCGAGAAAAACGCCGCCGCCGCTTCCCCCACGATGCCGCCATCGGAGCCGCGCACCACGCCGCCGGCGATCACCACCTCGAACTGCGGGTAGACCCGCATGCGGTTGGCGACATTGATATTGTTGGTGACGACCAGAAGGCCCGAATGGTTGAGCAGCGCCTGGCTGACGGCCTCGGTAGTGGTGCCGATATTGATGAACACCGACGCATCATTGGGAATCAGCGCCGCCGCTGCCCGCCCGATCGCGTCCTTTGCGGCGGCCGCGATCAGCCGCCGCGCCTCATATTGCAGGTTCTCGATGCCCGAGGGCAGCTCGGCCCCGCCATGCACGCGCTTGAGCACCTGATTGTCGCACAGCGTGTTGAGATCCTTGCGGATGGTCTGCACCGAAACACCGAATTCGGCCGCCAGCCCATCGACCGTCACCCGATCGCGCACCCGCGCCAGTTCCAGTATCCGCTGGTGCCGCTCGCTCAATCCCGCCACTGGCCTGCCTTTCGCTTCACGCGCAAATTAGGGCAAAGCGAAACCTGAGGGAAGGCTAGACTGTCACCCCATAGGCCTCGCGCATTTGCGCAATTTCGGCCAGCGTGGCGTGAAACAGGCTCCAGTCGTCGGCCTCGGCAATGGGTGCCCAGATCGCCTCCATCTGCTCGATCAGCATGGTGCGCGGCGCGCTGCGGGCGAAATAGGCGTGATCGAGGTTGACGTCGTCGGCCGCCTCATAACCCTCCAGCGCATCGGCGATGGGGACGAAAGCCGGAGTGGCGTAAAACCCCGCAGCCGGACTTTTGGCCGCTCGCTCGATGCTGAGCGCGCCGCCCCGCCAGTCGAAAAAGAACTGCTCATAAGGCGCCTGCGACGCTGAGAGGAACCCGAACAGCGCCGTGACGAAAGCGCTGTCCTCCTCCTCGCCGCGCGGCGTCAACCCCAGCCGCCGCAGCATGGCCTTAGGCAATTCGGCGCGAAAAATCGGCCAGATCGTATTCAGCACCGGCTCCAGCGCCTCGATGCTGGAGAGCGGCAGCAGGCATTCGGCCAGCCGCGTGAGATTCCAGGCCAGCGTGTCCGGTTGCCGGCCAAAACTGTAGAGCCCGGTTTCATCGAAATAGGCGGCGGTGAAATTGGGGTCGTAAACCGGCAGGAACCGCCACGGGCCATAATCGAAACTCTCGCCGGTAATGTTGATATTATCGGTGTTGAGCACGCCATGCACAAAACCCGCCGCGATCCATTGCGCTCCTGTCCTCGCCACCGCCGCTACCACCGCTCCGAGGAAACCCGCCGCAGTATCGCCCTCGCCGGCGAGGTGGGGATAATATTGGGCAATGGCATAATCGAGCAGTTGGCGCAGGCCCGCGTGATCTTCCAGATAGGCAAGCCGCTGGAAGGTGCCGATGCGGATGTGGGAATGGCTCAGCCGCACCAACACCGATGAGCGGGTCGGCGATGGCTCGTCGCCGCGCTGCAGTTCCTCGCCGGTCTCGATGAGCGAAAAGCTCTTGGAGGTGTTGACACCCAGCGCTTCCAGCATCTCGGCGGCCAGCACTTCGCGCACGCCGCCCTTGAGCGTCAATCGCCCGTCGCCACCACGCGACCACGGCGTGCGCCCGCTGCCCTTGGTGCCGAAATCCAGCAGTCGGCCGTCCTTGAGATCATAGGCCTGGGCAAACAGGAAGCCGCGCCCATCGCCGAGATCGGGATTATAGGTGCGGAACTGATGGCCGTGATAGCGCAGCGCCAGCGGCGTCTCCAGCGAGCCGGGCAGGGGCTCTAAGCGACCAAAATGAGCCAGCCATTCGGTCTGGCTCAACCCCTCCAGTCCGACGCGGCCGGCCCAGCGCTGGTCGCGGTGGCGCAGGATGGTTTTGGGGAAATTGGCGGGCGCGGCGCGGTCATAAAACGCGTCGCCCAGGCTCTCATGCCGGCGGGCTGGCTTGAAGGTGTTCATGGGCCCAAAGCTAGCCATCGCGGCGGCTGGCTGCAACCCAGCCTTTCGCGGGCGCGTCTAGCGAAGCGGCGCGATCCGCACTATATCGGAACAGATGAAAACTGATTTCGACACACTGCGCCTGCGCCCCTTCGAGGCCGTCATCTTCGACATGGACGGCACCATCCTCGATACCGAGAGCGTCTTTAAAACCATCGTCTTCGAGGTCTGCACCGATCTCGGCTTCGAAATGACCGACGCCGTGCATACTTCCATGGTCGGCTCCAGCCACGAGACCACCAATCGCCTGTTGGTCGAGGCCTATGGGGTGAGTTTCCCCTATACCCAGTTCGACGAGCGCTGCCGCATCACCATGCGCGAACGCACGCATGCGGGCGTACCGGTCAAGACCGGGGCGCGCGAACTGCTGCTCGAACTGCGCGAACGCCATATCCCCATGGCGGTGGCGACCTCCTCGCGCTCGCCCCATGCGCAGACGCATCTGGCGGCGGTGGGGCTGATCGACATGTTCGCCACCATCGTGACGCGAGACGACGTCATCAACCCCAAGCCGCATCCCGAGCCATACCTGTTGGCCGCCGAACGTCTAGGCGTCGATCCGCTGGTGTGTCTGGCGCTGGAGGATAGCCCATCGGGCGTGCGCGCCGCTCATGCGGCCGGCATGCAGACCATCATGGTGCCCGACCTGGTGCATCCGAGCGCTGAAATCCGCGCCCTCGGTATCGCCATCATGGAGAGCCTCGACCACGTCCGGCAGGCCGCTTTCCCCGCCCACTAGCGGCCTTTTGCTGCCCGTACTTTGGATCCGCCCGGCCTCGTGCCGGGCGTTTTCGTTTCTGGCGCGCAGCAGCCGTTGGAAAAACGTTTCCACCGGCGCCAAACTGCGTAAACCTTTAGACATTCCCTTAAAACCCCGTTCTCCACGTGGCAAGCCATTGTCCGACAAGGGTTTTCAGACGGCACCATCTCGGTTAACCCTAACTTAAGAGACTAACCGGTATGGTTAATTACCGGTAAATTTTGGGTTCCCTCCAGGCAAAAGCTTGGATAGGGTGCAGCCGGGAAGTGACGGGGTCTCCAACGAGGGACCCACCAAGAAGGCCCGCCGGATACGACCGGACGTGGCTCAGGGGCAAGGACGGGGCATTGACGCAATCCGGGCTGACCATCGCATCGCGTGCCGCTTCGCGCGCGCTTGCTGTCTGTGCCGCTGTGCTCGTGCTCGCCATCACCTTTGGCGTCGCCCACGCCGAAACCACCCAGGTCGCCGATATAATGCCTGTGCAACTGCCCGCCGATCTGGTGCAGGTGCGTGCCCAGCCCGCCATGGTGGCGTCGGCGCCGGGCGAGCAGCCGCTGACCCCAGAACTGCTGGCCAATTATGTGGCTCGCCAGAAGGCGCTGCACGATTTCAACGTCGATGCCGCCGAGCCGCAGGCCGAACTGACCCAGGACGTGCTGATGGGCTACATAGCCCGCGCCTCCTTCGGTGGCGATAACGGCGCCTTGTCGGCCATCGATAGCTTCACCAAGCCGGCCACGCCCGAGCTGAACCCCACTCTGCTGGCCCGCTATATCGATGCCGGGTTCGAACCCACCGCCGAGCGTGTCAAGAAGCGCAATCTGGCTCTGGCCGCGACCGGCGCCGGGCAGTCCGAAAGCGATTGCCTGGCCCAGGCGATCTATCACGAAGCTCGTGGCGAAAGCGAAGCCGGGCAATATGCGGTGGCCAACGTCATCGTCAACCGCGCGCTCTCGGGCAAGTTCCCCGCCACCCTGTGCGGCGTGATCTACCAGAATGCCGACAAGGGTTATCATCGCTGCCAGTTCACCTTCGCCTGCGATGGCAAGGATGACGCGCCGGGCGAACGCAGCGCCTGGAACCGCTCCAAGGCCATCGCCAAAGCCGTCTATGTCGAATTCGCCAGCGGCCAGCAGATGGAAACGCTGCCGCGCTCGGTGCTGTATTACCACACCCGCTCGTCCAACCCGTCCTGGTCCAACACCTATACCCAGGTCGCCCAGATCGGCTCGCACCTGTTCTACGCACCGAACTGAGTGCATTGGGGCGACTGGCCCCGGTTTCATAATTCATCGACCTGACAAAGCCCCGCCTGGCTCGCGCCTGCGGATGGGAAAGACTGCGGCATGCGGCGAGACGCGCCTCATGGGTTTGGTAGCAAGCGAGACAGCGCCTCGCCGCACGCGATGGGGTTTCTGGCCGCTCGAACGTGGCCTCCCTTGTTTCAGAAGACGAACGTCGCGCTGGCCCAGGGATCGCGCGACCGCGTCCCCTCCCACCCTGCCATTCGAGCGTAGCTCTCATGGCCTTCTCGCCTCAAATCGATCCACCGGATCGATTTGCCCTTCGGGGCGGCTCAAAGCCCCACAGCCGTTCGTCGCGAACCCGCAGCCATTGTGGAGATATCGGGGGCTAGGATACGGGAGGAATTGGGGGAGGGGATAAAGGGGATAGGGCGCAGAAATTCGGGGGGCAACGGATGCTCACACCGCACTCGCTCTTCCCGCGGGCTTGACCCGCGGGGCACTGTTCGGTCGCGCCGAATTCGGTGGGGTGGCGAGAGGCCCGCGGGTCAAGCCCGCGGGAAGGGCGGTGGGGAACTAGATCGAGGCCAGCCATATGGCGCGCAGTGGAGTTGGTTTCGGCTGGCTCCACTCTTGCAGAGAGTTCCCCCCACCCTGGCCCTCCCCTCAAGGGGGAGGGGACGATGGAGCCGTGGGTTTGGATGAGCGGACCAGACCACCACATTTCCCCACCCACGGCCCTTCCCGCGGACTTGATCCGCGGGTCGCTCGCCGCTTGAGCCGGGCTGAGAGTGGCGCGCGGGTCAAGCCCGCGGGAAGCCCGGGGGGTGGGTGAGCCTCCGAGGCGGCATCGGGATAACGGCTAGATCAGCAAACTTTCTGCTCCTGGGACGCAACCAGCCGCTACTCGGCCGCTTGCGCCAGCCTCGGTCCAGCCGACGCATCCGCTTCGCCACCAAACTTCTCAAAATTCTTCCTGAACAACCCCGCCAGATAGATCGCCTTGGCGTCATACGCCTCGCCATCAGCCCAGGTGGCGCGCGGCGTCAGCAGCTTGCTCTCGACCCCTTCAACCGCCAGCGGCACTTCAAACCCGAACAGTTCATCAACCCGCATCGGGGCCCGCTCTAGCGTGCCACCCAGCGCGCCGTTGAGCAGGCGGCGAGTGGAGGCGATATCGATGCGCTTGCCCACCCCATAGCCGCCGCCGGTCCAGCCGGTATTGATGAGCCAGGCGCTGGCGCCGCTGCTGCGCAGTTTTTCAGCCAGCATGTCCCCGTAGACGCCGGGGTGTAGCGGCATGAACGGCGCGCCGAAACAGGCCGAGAAGGTGGCCTGCGGCTCGGTGACGCCACGCTCAGTGCCGGCCACCTTGGCGGTGTAGCCGGACAGGAAGTGATAGACCGCCTGTTCGGGCGTCAGCCGCGCAATCGGCGGCAGCACGCCAAAAGCGTCGGCCGTCAGAAACACCACGGTCCGCGGCGTGCCGCCAACGCTGCCCTTGGCAATCGAGGGGAGCACGCTGAGCGGATAGGCGGCGCGAGTGTTTTCGGTCAGCGAGACGTCGTCGAACTCGGGCACGTGATCCGCGTCGAGCACCACATTTTCCAGCACCGTGCCGAAGCGCTTGGTGGCGGCAAAGATTTCCGGCTCGGCGCTGGCGCTGAGCTTGACGGTCTTGGCGTAGCAGCCGCCCTCGAGGTTGAACACGCCATCCTGGCTCCAGCCGTGTTCGTCGTCGCCGATCAGCGGTCGGGCGGCATCATTGCTGAGCGTGGTCTTGCCGGTGCCGCTGAGACCGAAGAACAGCGCGGTTTCGCCATTGGCGCTGAGATTGGCAGAGCAGTGCATCGGCAGCACGCCTTGGCGCGGGGCGTGGAAATTGAACAGGCTGAACACCGATTTCTTGATTTCCCCGGCATAGAGCGTACCGGCGATGACCACGATATTGCGGCTCATGTCGAGCGCGATCACCGTATCGGTGCGGCTGCCATGGCGGGCCGGATTGGCCTTGAAATGCGGCACATGCACGATGGTGACCTGCATCGCGCCCGCGCCGGTCTCCACTTCGCCGGGGCAGATCAGCAGGTTGCGGATGAACAGCGCGTGCCAGGCGCTCGGCGTCAGCACCGTCACGCCATATTGGTGGCGCGGATCGGCCCCGGCCAGGAGGTCCTGGCGGTGCAGGTCCTGCCCGGTCAGCGAGGCGATGGCATCGGCCAGCAGCACGTCGAAATCATGCGGGCTCATGGCGCCCGCATTGTCCCACCACACGCTGTTCTCGGTCAGCCCGTCGCGGACGATGAACTTGTCCTTGGGGGAGCGCCCGGTAAAAGCGCCGGTGCGTACCGAGACGGCGCCGTCCGCCGTCAATTCGGCCTCGCGGCGCTCCAGCGCCAGTGCCACCAATGCAGGGGCAATGGCGTTGACTGAAAGGGCCCCGGCGCCCTCCACAATAGTCTGACGCAGGGCCTGATGATCGAACATAACCATTGTGTCGCTCCCAATCTCCGGCACGAAAAGACTTTGCGTGTCGGCTAACTGAGCGCAAACTACTGCATGGGAGCGAACACCAACCATCCCGAAATCGGTCTTAAGACTGAAGTTGCATCGGCTTTTGTAGGGGTTGCCAGCGCGCACCACCCTTGGCCGCGCCATATTTAACGCGTATTTGTCGCTTGCAAGAGCGCAAGCCTAAAAGCGTCCGGGCCGTTGTGCCTGTCTATAAAACAAGAGAAAGGCAGCTCATGCCAAAGATCGCCCTGGTGGACGACGACCGCAATATTCTCACTTCCGTGTCGCTGACGCTGGAAGCCGAGGGCTATCAGGTCGCCACCTATACGGATGGCGCGTCGGGCCTTGAGGGCCTGACGACCGACAAGCCGGACCTGGCCATTTTGGATATCAAGATGCCGCGCATGGATGGCATGGAACTGCTGCGCCGCCTGCGCCAGAAATCCGACGTGCCGGTTATTTTCCTGACCTCCAAGGACGAGGAAATCGACGAGCTGTTCGGCCTCAAGATGGGCGCCGACGATTTCATCACCAAGCCGTTCTCCCAGCGCCTGCTGGTCGAGCGCGTCAAGGCGATCCTGCGGCGCTCCGCCCCGCGCGATCCTTCCGCGCCCGCCGGCGTGCCGGGCGAACCCGGTTCGGGCAAGGCGCTGATCGAGCGCGGCTCGCTGGTGATGGACGAAGAGCGCCACACCTGCACCTGGAAGGGCCAGCGCGTCACGCTGACCGTGACCGAGTTCCTGATCTTGCAGGCGCTGGCGCTGCGGCCCGGCGTGGTCAAGTCGCGCAATGCCCTGATGGACGCCGCCTATGACGACCAGGTCTATGTCGATGATCGCACCATCGACAGCCACATCAAGCGGCTGCGCAAGAAGTTCAAGGCCACCGACGACGACTTCGAAATGATCGAAACGCTGTATGGCGTCGGCTACCGCTTCAAGGAGCAATAAGAAGCCTTTGGCTATTCTGGATCACGAGCGTGAGCAAGACACTGGCGCCACGGCGCCGGTCGAGCATACGGCTGCCCCGCCTCCGAAAGAGCCCAGGCGCCGCCGCCATCTCTGGCGCACGCTGATTACGCCGTTCTACAAGCTGGCCTATGGCATCGGGAAGTTCCTCGATTTCACCATTTTCTCCAGCCTGACGCGCCGCATCATGGTGCTGAACCTGGCGGGCCTCTTGGTGCTGGTGGTGGGCATCCTGTATCTCAACCAGTGGCGCGCCGGGCTGATCGATGCCCGCGTGCAATCGCTGCGGGTGCAGGGCGAAATCATTGCCGCGGCGGTCGCCGCTTCGGCCACCGTCGATAGCGATGTGATCTCGGTCAATCCCGATCGCCTGCTCGAGCTGCAAAGCGGCTCCTCGGTGTCGCCGCTGAGCTATTTCGATCCAACGCTGGAGTTTCCCATCAATCCCGAACGGGTCGCGCCGCTGCTGCGCAACCTGATCACCCCCACTCGCACCCGCGCCCGCATCTATGACCAGGGCGGGCTGATGATATTGGACAGCGACAATATCTATGCGCGCGGCGAGGTGATCCGCCAGACCATCACCACCGAGCCGCCGTTCTTCCTGTGGGATTGGTGGAATGCCGTTTTGGCGTGGGTGCCAGGCGACAATTATCCGACCTATCAGGAATACGACATCGACGAGGGCCGCCGTTATCCCGAGGTGGATTCGGCGCTGCAGGGCGCGCCGGCCGATTTCGTGCGCGTCGATGCGCATAATCAGCTCGTCGTCTCGGTCGCCGTGCCGGTGCAGCGCCTGCGCGCCGTGGTCGGCGTCATCCTGCTCTCGACCGCGCCGGGCGATATCGACCAGATCGTCACCCAGGAGCGCTGGGGCATCCTCCGCATCGCGCTGATCGCCGCGGCGGTACAGATCGCGCTGTCGCTGCTGCTGGCCGGTACCATTGCGGGGCCGATGCGGCGCCTCTCGGCCGCCGCCGAGCGGGTGCAGACCGCCGGCAATGCGCGCGCCGAAATTCCCGATTTCACCGACCGCACCGACGAGATCGGCCATCTGTCGGGCGCGCTGCGCTCGATGACCGACGCCCTTTACAACCGCATCGAGGCCATCGAGCGTTTTGCCGCCGACGTGGCGCACGAGTTGAAAAACCCGCTGACCTCGCTGCGCAGCGCTGTCGAAACCCTGCCGCGCGCCAAGCGCCCCGAGGATCTGGAACGGCTCAACGCCATCATCCAGCACGATGTGCGCCGTCTCGATCGGCTGATCTCCGATATTTCCAATGCCAGCCGGCTCGATGCCGAACTGGCGCGCGAAGGCGCCGAGCGCGTCGATATCGAAAAGCTGGCCGAAGCCATGGTGTCGATGCACAACGACATGGCATCGACCCGCAATGTCCATGTCGAAATGGCCAAGCGCGTCGGGCGCGGCGCCGCCATCGTCAACGGCCACGAAAGCCGGCTGGCGCAGGTGTTCTCCAACCTCATCGACAATGCCGTCTCGTTCTCGCCCGATGGCGGCACGGTGCGCGTAGCGCTGGCCACCGACGCCGATGATATCAGCGTGACCATCACCGACGAGGGTCGCGGCATCACCGGCGACGTCACCCGCATCTTCCAGCGTTTTTACACCGACCGCCCCGATACCGAGAGCTTTGGCGACCATTCGGGGCTGGGCCTATCGATCTCAAAACAGATCGTGGAAGCCCATAAGGGAACCATCAAGGCGCATAATCGCACCGACCGCAGCGGCGCCGTGTTCTCTGTTGTATTGCCCAAGGCGCGCAAATAGATTGCCGCAATGAGCAAACCGAAGAACGTGCATGGCACTGGGCTGGTCTTGGGCGAAATCGGCGTCTTGTTGCGCGGCCCCTCGGGCGCCGGCAAGTCCGTGCTGGCGTTGAGCCTGCTCGATCGCTGGACCGATCGGGGGCAGCCATCGTTCCTCGTCTCGGACGATCGGGTCGATCTGAGCGCCAAGGACGATATTGTCACCATGCACGCCCCGCCCAATCTGGGCGGGCTGGTCGAATTGCGCGGGCGCGGCCTGGTGCGGCGGCCGCAGCAGTCGGAGGCGCGCGTGCACCTGGTGATCGATCTGGTCGAGGATTTCGCCCGCATGCTGGAGGAGGAGGAATTCTCCACCGACCTGCTTGGCACCACGGTCGCGCGGGCTCCCGTGCCCAAGGCCGGCGTCGTCGGGCTGGGCCATCAGATGCTGCTGGTCCGCGAAGCCATCGCGGCATTGAGCCCGCGCTCGCTGCTGGCGTGACAAAATACCACTTGAATCCGTGCGGTGCCGGGGCAAGACTGAGCTCCCAAGGCGCTTTAGGCTGGGATATACCGGCCTTTTGATAGCGCGTGGGGCGTGGCGGGATATACTGGCATGCCTTAAACGTCGTAGACTGGGCGTTCCGGGCAGTCTGGGGAAATTGCATGATCGGTATGGTTCTGGTGACGCATGGCGCGCTTGCCCATGAATTCAAGTCGGCGCTTGAGCATGTCGTCGGACCGCAGGAACACTGCGAGACCATCGCCATTGGTCCCGACGACAATATGGAAGATCGCCGCAACGACATCCTCAAGGCCATCGACGATGCCGAGGACGGCGACGGCGTCATCATCCTGACCGACATGTTCGGCGGCACCCCGTCGAACCTGGCCATTTCGGTGATGCAGAACCGCCAGGTCGAGGTGATCGCCGGCGTCAACCTGCCCATGCTGGTCAAGCTGGCGCGCATCCGCGGCGACATGCCGATCAAGGAAGCCGTCAACATGGCCCAGGAAGCGGGCCGCAAATATATCAACGTCGCCAACTCGATTTTGGGCAATAGCTAGCATGACCCCGAAAAGTGCAACGCGGTTTTCGGACAAGGTCATGCCCAAGGGAGGGCGCTAGCCATGGAAACCGCGGCCGGCGACCGCGCGGTCGCGCAGCAATTGACCATCGTCAACCGCAAGGGCCTGCACGCCCGCGCCTCCGCCCGGTTCGTGCGCACCGCCGAGTGCTTTGACGCCACCATCAGCGTCATCAAGGACGGCACCTCGGTGGCCGGCAATTCCATCATGGGCCTGATGATGCTGGGGGCCGGGCCGGGCTCGACCATCCTGGTGCAAGCCAGCGGCAAGCAGGCCCGCGAGGCGCTCGAAGCCATTGTCGAGTTGGTCAATAACGGCTTTGACGAGGACAGCGACGGGGCCGCGGGGTGAGCGAGGCGATCGAACTGCATGCGGCCGATCCGGGCTGGCCTGCAGCATTCGAAGCCGAACACGCGCTGATCCTGCTTTGCGGTTGCGCCGATCCTGCTGGAACATATGGGTCGACCGCGATCCCGGGTCTTCCCGCCAAGCCCATCATCGATATCATTGCGCTAGTCGCTGACCTGGAGGCGGCGCGTGCCGCCATTCCCGCGCTGGAGGCCCTGGGCTATTCCTATTGGGCCGCCAATCCTGACACCACCAAGCTCTATCTCGCCAAGGGCCTGCCGCCGGCGCCGCGGCGCACGCATCACCTGCATATCCATGACGATGCCGACGAGGTGACGCGGCACCTGATGTTCCGTGACCACCTGCGCGCCAATCCGGACGTGCGCGATGCCTATCTGAGCCTCAAGCAGGATCTGGCCAGCCGTTATCGCCATGACCGCGAGGCCTATTCCAAGCTTAAGACGGATTTCATCGACGCGCTTGTACTGTCGCTGGGCGGTCCGGCGCGCAAGGTCGACTGGAACCGCTGACGAGACGCTGCCGTTGACCGGCCATGAGCCAAGCAAGCTAACCGCCAGGAGAGCCGTTACATGCGTCGAGTGGTAGCCTCTATTGGTGGCGTGGCTTTGGCTGTCGCGCTTAGCCAATTCCCCGAATATGCCCAGCAATATACCCAGCGCCTCGGTGGGGCGGTCGATGAACTGCGGATCGTGACGGAGAAGTTCGATCGCGATGCGCAGACGGCGGGCTTGGATCGACAGCAAGCGCTGACCCGGTTCGAGGCATCCTCCGACGCGTTTCTCGCCGGACGTGGCACCAGCGAGGCGGCCAATTTCGCCCGCTACGAGCAGTTGAGCACGACGCTCGCCCGCATCCAGAATGCCAATGCGGTGCAGCGCTTCCAGATGCTGCCGGCCTATTTCGATACCGATATCGGCAGCCGGACACTGGAGAATTACCAGCCGGCCGTGCCGGTGACGGTGGAGGGCATCCTCTATGCCGGCGGTGGGCTGCTGGTGGGGTATTTGTTCATGTCGGGGCTATGGCGGTTTTTGGCGATGCCATTTCGCAAACGGTATCCGGCATATCGGTAGGCGTCGGATTGAGTGCGCGCTACCGTTGAGGCATTATCCCGCCCACCCACCGTTCTTCCCGCGGACTTGATCCGCGGGCCACTCCCAACCTCGCACGAATGGCGAGAGGCCCGCGGATCAAGTCCGCGGCAAGGGCCGGTGGTTATTCTCGCTCCCGGCGTCCTGGGGCTGCTCTTAATGGGATATAAAGTTATCTTTATATCTCGGGTTGATCACAATCGGTCGCACAGGTATAAGCCCCCTCAATCGTCCCTGATCATGCCCGGAGCATCCTCATGAGCCTCAAGCCGACCGACTATGCGGTCAAAGACGTCGCCCTTGCCGATTTCGGTCGCAAGGAAATCACCATCGCCGAAATCGAAATGCCCGGCCTGATGTCGATCCGCGAAGAATATGCCGCCGCCCAGCCCCTCAAAGGCGCGCGCATTGCCGGCTCGCTGCACATGACCATCCAGACCGCCGTGCTGATCGAAACCCTCGTCGCGCTCGGCGCCGAAGTGCGTTGGGTGTCGTGCAATATCTTCTCGACCCAGGATCACGCTGCCGCGGCCATCGCCGCCGCCGGCATCCCGGTCTTCGCCCATAAGGGCGAGAGCCTTGAGGAATATTGGCAGTTCACCGACCGCATGATGGACTGGGGCAATGGCCTCACCCCCAACATGATCCTCGACGACGGCGGCGACGCCACCATGTACATCCTCAACGGCGCCAAGGCCGAAAAGGACATCTCCATCCTCGACAAGCCGGGCAATGAGGAAGAGGAAATCTTCTTCGCCACCATCAAGAAGCGCCTGGCCCAGAGCCCCGGCTTCTTCACCAAGATCCGCGATGCCATCCGCGGCGTGTCCGAAGAAACCACGACGGGCGTGATGCGCCTCTATCAGCTGCACGCCAAGGGCGAGCTGCCGTTCCCGGCCATCAACGTCAATGACAGCGTCACCAAGTCCAAGTTCGACAATAAATACGGCACCCGCGAATCGCTGGTCGACGCCATCCGTCGCGGCACCGACGTGATGCTGGCCGGCAAGGTCGCCATCGTCTGCGGCTTCGGCGATGTGGGCAAAGGCTCGGCTGAATCGCTGCGCGGCGCCGGCGCCCGCGTGCTGGTGACCGAAGTCGATCCGATCTGCGCGCTGCAGGCCGCCATGGAAGGCTTCGAGGTCGTCACGCTTGAGGACGCCGCCCATCGCGCCGATATCGTGGTCACCGCCACCGGCAACCGCGACGTGCTGATGGTCGATGACATGCGCAATCTCAAGGACATGGCCATCGTCTGCAATATCGGCCATTTCGATAACGAGATCGATGTGCTGGGCCTGCGCAACTTCAAGTGGACCAATATCAAGCCGCAGGTCGACCTGATCGAGCAGCCCAATGGCAACCGCCTGTTGCTGCTGTCCGAAGGGCGCCTGGTGAACCTGGGCAATGCGACCGGCCACCCCAGCTTCGTGATGAGCGCCAGCTTCGCCAACCAGACGCTGGCCCAGATCGAGCTGTGGACCAACGGCGTGAACCTGGAGAAGAAAGTCCATGTTCTGCCCAAGCATCTCGATGAGAAAGTGGCTGAACTGCACTTGGCCAAGCTCGGCGCCAAGCTGACTAAACTGACCAAGACCCAAGCCGACTATATTGGTGTTTCGCAGAACGGGCCGTTTAAGTCCGGCGAATACAGGTACTGATTTATCCCTATTGCTGTTATGCTCAAGGTCAGCCGGTTCGCCCGGCTGGCCTTTTTGTTTGCCGCTGTTCGTTTCTGCTTCGTTCCGCGTCAAGTGGGCATATCAATGATTTGCCCGCTATGCACAGCCATTAAGACTCTTTTAGCCGATTCACGCGACCGGTATGGTGAGGTGATTCGGCGGTCAGGGGCGTAAGGCCGGCGAATGGGGGCGGCAGGATCAACCGATTCGGCGTACGTCGCTCCGCTTTGAGTGCATGCGTTCCGGACTCGGAAAACGGGCCGGCCCTGGCATCGACAACAGTTTAAAGAGGCAGCGCATGGCGCCGGATCGTTTCCGGAGACGTTGGGGATTCGCGGTACTGAGTGCCGCGCCCCTGACCTTACTATCGGCTGTGCCCGCCCTCGCACAGTCCGGCTCCAGCTCTACCATTGGCGGCGCCGCGCCGCTGGCCATCGCCGTCGGTGCCGGAGGTTTCGCACTGGTCGCCATGGCCATCGTGCGCAGCATGCTGGTCGACGGCAAGGCCGCCCGGCAACGGGCCGCCGAGCAGATTGCCAGCCTGCGCGCCATGGTCGATGAATATGAAGTGCTGCTGTCCGGCAGCCGCGAAGTCACCGTGTTCTGGACCGGAACCGACGGCGGTTCCGTCAAGTTTCTCGGGCAGGTGGCCTCGGTGCTGCCGCCCGGCCGACAACCCGAAAGCGTCTTGAATTTCTCCACCTGGCTCATTGGCGAGGATGCCGACAGGCTGGCCCGCCTGCTCGAGGCCCTGCGTGTCGATGGCCATGCCTTTGCCGCCAGCCTCAAGGCGCTCGATGGCCGCGTGGTGCGCGCCAATGGCTGGGTGCTGGGTGGCGGCGCAGCTCTGCGCCTGCGGCCCGCCTTCCTGCAGCCCGAGCCGGCCATGCCCGGGCTTGCCGTCACCTCCGCCACCGGCGACCTGGCCAGCGCCCGCGCCGTACTGGCGATGATGGACCAGCCGGCCTTTGCCCGCGACGCTTCCGGCCGGCTGGTCTTCGCCAATGCCGCCTATCTCAAGCTCGCCAAGGACCTCGGCAAGCCCGGCACCGAGACCGCGCCGCCCGAACTACTGGACGCGCCGCTGCTGAAGAAACACCTCGCCGCCTGTGCCAACGGCCAAAAGGCGACGCTCCCCGTCGCCTGGCCCGAACAAGGCGCCTTCGAGCTGGTCGAGTTTCCGCTCGAAAACGGCCGCGCCGGCTATTTCCGACCCGTCGAAGTGGTGGCCAAGCCGGCCGACGCCACGCTATCCCACATCACCGGCATTATCGGCGCGCTGGCCACCCCGATCGCCATTTTCAACGCCAATCGCGAATTGGTGCAGTTCAACCAGGCCTATGCCAATCTGTGGCATCTCGATCCCAAATTCCTGGTGCTCGGCCTCGACGAGCGCGCCATTTTGGACAAGCTGCGCACCGAAGGCATGCTGCCCGCCGAAGTCGATTACCAGACTTGGCGGGCGCAGCACCTGACGTCCTATAGCCTCAAGGCGCCGCGCGACAACGAGCCCTGGCACCTGCCCGATGGCCGCACCATCAAGGTGATCGCGGCTCCCGCCGGCGCCAAGGGCGGCGTCATCTACGTGTTCGAGGACATTACCGAACGCCTCAAGCTCGAAAGCACCAACAAGGCCTTCACCAATGTGCAGCGCGAAACCATCAATGCGCTCAGCGAGGCCGTGGCGGTGTTCGGCACCAACGGCCGCCTGACCATTTCCAATCCGCGCCTGTCGGGGCTGTGGAAGCTGCCGATGAACGAATTGGGGCAAAGCCCCCATATTGATCAGATCGCCGAGGCCTCGGGCCGGGCCATGCCGGACGATGGCGCCAGCATCTGGCGAGATCTCAAGCGCGGCATCATCGATCTCAATCCGACCCGCTCGGACACGACCGGCCGCATCAACCGCGCCGATGGGCGGCTGCTGGATTATGCCATCACCCGCCTGCCCGACGGGCAGACCATGATGACCTTCCTCGATGTCACCGAAAGCGCCAGCTATTCCAAGGTGCTCAAGGAGCGCAACGATGCGCTGGTGGCGGCCGACCTGCTCAAGGACGCCTTCGTTGAGAACGTGTCCTATGAACTGCGCTCGCCGCTGACCAACATCATCGGTTTTGCCGACCTCCTGGCCTCCAGCGAGGGCGGCGGTCTGACCGAGCGCCAACGTTCCTACACCGATTACATCCGCGCCTCCTCGGTGACACTGGGTGTGCTGATCGACAACATCCTCGACCTCGCCTCGGTCGATGCCGGCATCGCCGAGCTGCGCCCCGAATTGCAGGACGTCACCAGCCTTGTCGACAAGGCTCGCGCTGGCCTGTCCGCGACCTTCCCCGAAATCTCGGGCGAAAAGCCCATCAACCTCACGGTCGAGGTCGACGATCACCTGCCGCCCTTTATCGCCGATGGCACCCGCATCGTGCAGGTCCTCTATAACCTGCTCTCCAACGCGGCGCGCTTCTCCCCGCCCGGTGGCGAGATCAAGCTGACCGTATCGGCGCGCTCCGAGCGCATGCTGTTCGTCATCGAGGACGAGGGCCCGGGCCTGACCGACGAAATGAAGAACGCCATCCTGACCCGCATCGACGCCCCCGCCGGCCGCCAGCGCGGCGCCGGGCTGGGCCTCGCCATCGTCAAGACCTTCGTCAACCTGCATGGCGGCACTATCACCGCCGAGCGCCGCGAACCGCGCGGCAGCCGCATTACCGTCAACCTGCCGCGCGATAGCGCCATGGCCGGCGTCGCCGAATAATGGAGCGCCTGCTCGCCGATCCCGAGGCGACCGACGCGCTGGGCGCCGAACTCGCGGCGAGCCTCAAAAGCGGCGATTTGGTGCTGCTGCTGGGCGATCTGGGGGCCGGCAAGACCGCCCTGGCCCGCGCCACCATCCGCACCCTGGCGGGCGATGCCGAACTCGACGTGCCCTCGCCCACCTTCGCCCTGGTGCAGCCCTATGACACGCCCAAGGGCCCGGTGCTGCATGCCGATCTCTACCGCCTGGGCGATCCGCGCGAAGTCGATGAACTGGGCCTGCTCGACAATCCCGCCGCCATCGTGCTGGTGGAATGGCCCGAGCGTGCCCCCGAACTATTCGACGCCGCCACATGGATCGTGTCGCTGGCCATCCCGCCGAATGGCGAGGGGCGGACCGCGACGCTTGAGCGCCGCTAGGCCCGCCCCCTTTGCCCGTCCCAGCGCGGGGCCACTGGAGGGAATGGACCCATAATGCCGCAGCCTCGACGACAGGGGATAAGGTGCACGGAACCTGTCCGCATTTTGGCAGTTGGTCTTCTTTGCCAAGGAGCCCGCCATGCAAATTCCGCCCGCCGAACCCGACGTGCCCAATCCCGGCACGCCTGATCCAGACCCTCATCCGCTGACCGACCCGCCCGAGCCCGGCACGCCGCCCGCCCCGCCGCCCGATAGCGATCCGCCGCCCGATCCGGGCGAACCGTCGGACCCGAGCCCGCTCAGAGCCGCTTGATCGTCTCGATATCCTCGACACTATCAAAAAATGCTACCAGCGCGCGGCGAAACAGCGGCTCATGCGGCGCCGCGCGGGAGAACAGCGTCATCGAGGAATGAAACTTGAGATCGTCGGGCGTGCCGAAAATTTCGAAAATGCTCGGTCCCGGCTGGCTTGGTACGCCGGCCGTGTGCAACACCGCGCGCGTGCATTGGCGCAGCCGCTCGCCCAACACCGGGTGGTCAAAATAGTCCCGCGCCTCTGCCAAATCGTGCAATGCAAAACGCCGGGCGGTGGCACTGTGGCCAAGCCCGGCGATCTGCGGAAAGATGAACCACATCCAGTGGCTGCGCTTTTCCCCGGCGCGCAATTCGGCCAGGGCCTGGGGATAAACGCCTTCCTGGGCGATGAGGAACTGGTCGAACATCGCCCCGGATGAGCCGGTCAGGCCTGGCCGCCGCCTTCTTCTTCTTCGAACAGCACCGCATTGGCAGCGGTGGCCGACAGGCGAACCTTGTCGCCTTCGATCTCGGCGACCAGCTGGCCTTCGATATAATGGTGGTGGCCCTCGTGGCTGCCTTCGCCGCTATCGGCCTTGGTCAGCTTGATACGGCCGCCTTCGACTTTGTCGACCGTGCCGATATGCACGCCATCGGCGCCGATGACTTCCATATGTTCCTTGATGCCGTCGAGATTGCTCATGCTAACGCTCCTGCTGAGTTGGATAGGGAAACGTCGTTGCGGGCGGATGGATGCATGGGCTCGCAGCGATGTCGCACTATCTTTGACGCTGATGCCGGACGGGTCCGGCATGCCAATGTGGGGCTTTGCCGTGTCGGGGGCAAGACGCTCAAGCCTGGGCGGGCACCAGTTGCTCCCGCGGGTCCATCGCCACCGTTGTACGGCGCGTGCCTGGCACGAGGAATGCGACCGCGATGGCAACTGTCGCCAGCGCTGCCATGGCGAAGAAGCCGGCGACAAAGCCGATCTCGGCCGGCTGGCCATTGGCCTGCAGATTGCCGGTGACCAAGGCGCTCATCAGCGCCGCCCCGATCGCGCCCCCAATGGTGCGCAAGTTGGAGTTCATGCCGCTGGCGACCCCGGTCTGCCCCGCGGGCGCGGTCTGCACGATCAGGCTGGCCATGGCGGCGATGCCAAAACCCAGGCCAAGCCCGAACACCGCGCCGGCCACGGACACCTCCCACTGGCTGGCATGGAACAGCGCCAAAGCCGCACTGGATAGCGCCACGAAGGCCGCGCCCAGCGCCAACTGATACTTGAAGCCGACCACAGGCACGATCGGGCCACTGGCAAAGCCGGCTACTGCCATCGCCACGAGCATCGGCAGTACCAGCAGACCCGATTGGGTGACGCTGGCGCCAAAGCCGAACCCGGCTGACGCCGGCAACTGCGCCAGTTGCGGCAGGAAGGCCCAGACGCCGAACATCGAGGCGCCGAACAGCAGCGCGGTCAGGTTATTGGTCCAGATGCCGGGCAGGCGCATCAGCTTCATGTCGATCAGCGGATTGGCCGAGCGGATTTCCACCGCGATCCAGGCCGCAAACAACACGGCGGCGGCGATGAACAGGCCAATGACGTTGGTGGACGCCCAGCCCCAGCGGGTGCCGAAGCTCAGCGGCAGCAGCAGGCTCACCAGCCAGCCGGCGAGCAGCACTGCGGCCAGCCAGTTGATCTTGCCGCCGGTGCGTAGCGGGGATTCGGGGATGACAAAGCGTGTCGCCGTGGCGCTGGCGACGAACAGGACCATCGGTATCCAGAATAGCCCGCGCCAGCCGAAGGCGCTTTCGATGGGTCCGGCGAGGACTGTGCCGAGACCCGAGCCGATGCCCATGATGGCCGAGAGCGCGCCGATGATCGATGGCATGCGGGCGCTGGGGAATTCATCGCGGGCAATGCCATAGGTCAGCGGGAACACGGCGGCGCCGAACCCCTGGATGACGCGGCCCACAATGACCAATTCGATATTGGGCGCGAAGGTGGCGACAAGACTGCCAAGCGCTGCGGCGCCCAGCGCGATAACCATGGTGCGGCGCTTGCCGATCATGTCGCCGACCTTGCCCAGGATGGGCGTAGAGACGGCCGCGGTGAGCAGCCAGGCGGTCAATGTCCAGGTGACCACGGCCGGCGTGGTGCCGAGGTCATTCTGGATAATCGGCAGCACCGGCACCAGCAACGACTGCAGCATGGCAAAGATGGCGACATTGATCGCCAGAATAGGAAAGATAGCGGCGGCGGGGCCGCGCGTGGTGGAAGTCATGACAAACGTCCTTGTAACTTGACTATCCGGAGGCAGGCTCCGATATAGAACAGGCAAGACCTCAATACGGAGGATGCCTCCGGTTACATGTAGCGGAGGCACCCTCCGTTTGCAAGGTCATTTCGGGAGATCAGCTATGTCCGCAGCGGTGGACACCATAACTATTGCCGTTCAGCGCCCGCATCGGGCGGATGCCCGGCGCAATTTCGATGCGCTGCTGACCGCGGCGCGCACCGCCTTTGCCGAAAACGGCACCGAGGCCTCGCTCGAGGATATCGCCCGCCGCGCCGGGGTGGGCATCGGCACGCTCTACCGCAATTTCCCCACCCGCGCGGCGCTGATCGAGGCCGTCTATATCGATGGTGTCGAGGACCTGGTCCGCGCGGCCACCGAGGTAGCAAGTCTGCCGCCCTGGGAGGCGCTGCAGCACTGGCTCTGGCGTTTCGTCGAATACGCCGCCACCAAGAAGGTGCTGATCGAGGCGCTGAACCGTGAATCCGCCATGATCAAATCCTGCCGCGACGCGTTCTACAATGCCGGCGAGCCGATCCTGAAGCGCGCCCAGGCCGCGGGCGACGTGCGGCCCGATACCGATATCGACGACGTCATGCGCTTGATCGCCGGCGTCGCCGGGGTGACCTTCCCCAATGCCGAACAGCGCCGGCGCGTACTGGCCATGGCCATCGATGGGCTGCGCCTGAGCAAGGCGTAAGCCGCGCCACTCGTCAAACTCAATCGACCCCCAACCGCCCCTGCTCCTCCCCCTACCAGGGGGAGGCCGGGTGGGGGTACCTCACCCTCCCCCACACCCGCTATGGCCGTCCCTCCCTACACCCGATATAGTCGTCCGAACATATCGGAGTGAACCATGTTCCGTCTGACCCTGTCGCTGGCCTTCGCCGTACTGCTCTCGACCACAGCCTTCGCAGCGCCCGCGCAATTGACCGGGGCGGTCACCACCCCGCTGACGCTCGATGAAGTCACGCTCAAGGCGCTGCCCGCCACTACGCTCGATGTCAGCTTCCAAACCTCAAAGGGCCCCGAAACCGGCCACTATACCGGCGCGCTGCTCTGGGACCTGGTGAACAAGGCCGTGCTGGTCAACGACGAGGGCAAGAACGCCGCGCTCAAGCACACGCTGCTGATCACCGGCAGCGACGGCTACGCCGTCTCGGTCGCTTTGGGCGAACTCGACCCCAACTTCGCCAACACACAGGTCTTGCTGGCCTACGACGGCGCCGACGGCAAGGCCGCCTTCGATCACCTGCGCCTGGTCGTGCCCGGCGACGTGCATGGCGGGCGCAGCGTGAAGGATGTGGTGGGGATTGAGGTGAAGTAGGGGCTACTCCGCAGCATACACGCCTGCCACGGCATAGAGCGCCGGCTCGAACTTTTCAGCCAGCGCGGCGGCCTGCTTCATGTACTTGCCGGCCTCCGGGTTCTTCTGCATCGCCTCGAAATCGGCCTGAGAGCACCACTGCGCATAATTGGTCACCCTGGTGCCATCCAGCGAGCTGTGAATATTGGCCGAAACAAACCCCGGCAATGCCGCATTACGTCCGCGGTGGCAGCATCGAGCAGTTCGATCAGCTCGGCTTGGCGCGCGGGTATGACTGTAAACACGTTGATGAGGGTGATGTAGGCGGCATCGGTGGTGATTTGGGTCATGGGGTTCTCCGGGGTTATGGGAAGAACCGGGCGGGGGTGGGGAGGTTCCTTGCGTAACGGGCTGCAGAAGTTTGAGGCTTATGGGGCACGTCGCCGTTGCGCGGCGTGTTGCTCGATCTCAGGATGAGCCTAGGCCCGCGCGAGAATGAAACCGTGGGTCGTTTGATGGCCAGCGGAAATTACATCGGGCGCTGGCCTCTGCGCAATCACGCCTGCCCTCACTCAATGTACTCCAAAGGAAACTATCTCAAAATCTATGTTGTTCATGGTATGTTCACTTGTGGTAAATTAGAAATAGGATTCGGTTGCGTCGGCGGAAGCTCAGGAGTGCAGATGGAAGATTTTATCCCCCCCGAGCCCACATGGGCGCCAAAGGAGCGAGTGCACGCTTTCGCTGAAGCTATTGCAAAGCAGGTTTCTCTCGAGGTCGGGGATCCCATCGTGCCGTTAGTAGCTCGACTTGGTGGGCACATCGAATATCGAGACACGCCTTCGAATAAGTATCCTGAATCTATTATCGTCCGAGAGCCGAATGAGTTCACCATATTTCTGCCTACGATGACATCGGTAGAACGCGATCGTTTCACTATTGCTCACGAATTGGGTCACCTCTTCCTGCATTTTCCGGTTGTAAGGAAAAAAAATCCACACTGCATGATGATGGCCACTCGGTGGGTAGATGAAACAAATGATTCGCTAAAGCGGACGGAATGGGAAGCAAACTGGTTCGCAGCGGGCCTCCTAATGAATGCTGTGAAGTTTCGTGAGGCGTTCTCATCATATGATGGAGATATTCCGAAGATCGCCGCCTTATTTGCAGTAAGCGAATCGGCGGCGGACGTTCGGAAACAAGCGTTGGGACTTTAGAATGGCCGAGGCGTGCCCAGAGTATCGGCTGCGGTTGTTTATGTCCGTCGATTTGACAGGTTCAACAGCTTACAAGGCACGCAGAGAGGATAGAGATCCGGATTCGCTGTCACCCAACCCCGCTTGGGTGGAGCGAATGAGGCGTTTCTACAGGGGCTTTCCCGCACGGCTTGCCACCGAGTTCCAGAAACTATGGAAGGGAAAGGGCGAACCTTACCCCATGGACTGTCCTGCGGTATGGAAGACGGTAGGCGACGAGATCATATTTGCCACCAGACTTAAGGACATGACGCATATGGAGGTGTGCGTTCAGGCGTTCATCGCTGCGCTTAAGTCTTATGGAAGCGTACTTGAGACGGAAAAGGAGCAACTTGACGTCAAAGGTTACGCATGGACCGCTAGTTTCCCATACCCAAATGTAACTCTTGGCGAGGCATTTGGTGAGGAGGAAGCGTTTGAACTCCCGGACGAGGAAACTGAGAATCTAGCAGACATAAAGCCGAGTGATTTTGATTTCCTAGGAAAGCATATCGACTGCGGATTCAGAATATCAAAATTCGCGTCAACTAGCGCGCTGATCGTATCCATTGAGGTTTTCTATCTGCTTGTACAAGGCGCAAAGCTAGGAGCTTTTGGCGACCTTCACTTCCAATATGAGGGAAGACAGCACTTGAAGGGCGTTATAGGGGACGCTCCATATCCCATTTTTTCTTTGGACACTGAACGGAATGCCGACAAGAAGTCGCTCCGGTCCAGAGAGGAGAGGCTGCTGCCGGAACGCAAGAAATTCGATAACAACGAGGCGTGGGACTTTGTGGTCGAGTTTATGGCGATGACCGAGATGGAAGTTCCTGTACTGCCAAAGATGGGCGAAATAGCCAACCCACCCCCCGCCTATGCCGAATATGTCGCAAGTTGGGACGCCAACCGCCAGGAAATCCTCGAGCGGGACAAAACAGCAGCCGATGCAGAACTGGGTGATGAAACGCAAACTTCCGGTGAACTTGCATTGGACATGGATCAGCTACTCGCTGACTTGGCCGACCGTTTGGCGTCGATTGTGGTACCGAAGAAAAAGTAGCCAATATTTGCCCACTATTTAGTGCGCTTCATCCCAATTATGCGCCGCATGTGCATCAACCCTGATCGGCACTGACAGCCGCACCGCCGGTTCCGCCGCTCCTTCCATCACCTTCGTGATCGCCGGCATCGCCGTCTCTTCGCTCCCCAGCGGCACTTCGAAGATCAGTTCGTCGTGCACTTGCAGCAGCATGTCGGCTTCGACGCCGGCCGTCTTCAACGCCGGCTCCATGCGGATCATGGCGCGGCGGATGATATCGGCCGCCGTGCCCTGGATGGGGGCGTTGATGCTGGCGCGTTCGACGAAGCTGCGCTCGGACGGGTTGGCCGAATTGGCGTTGGGGAACTGGATCTTGCGGCCAAAGAGCGTCGTGACGTGGCCGTCGATTTTCACCCTTCGGCGCTGCTCGTCCATATAGTCCTTGATGCCGGGAAAACGCTCGAAATAGGTCTTGATGTAATCGCCCGCTTCGCCGCGCGGAATGCCGAGCTGGTTGGCGAGGCCGAAGGCGGAAATGCCATAAATAATGCCGAAATTGATCGCCTTGGCGCGGCGGCGCACGTCGCTGGGCATGCCCTGGACCGGGACGCCGAACATTTCCGAGGCCGTCATGGCGTGAATGTCGAGGCCTTCCTCGAAGGCGTCCTTGAGCGCCTGGATATCGGCGATATTGGCGAGGACGCGTAGCTCGATCTGGGAATAATCGGCACTGATCAATATCTTGCCCGGGGCGGCGACGAAGGCGGAGCGGATCTTGCGGCCGTCCTCGGTGCGCACCGGGATGTTCTGCAGGTTGGGCTCGTTGGACGATAGCCGTCCGGTCAGCACCGAGGCCTGGCTGTAGGAGGTGTGCACGCGGCCGGTGCGCGGGTTGATATGGGCGGGCAGGGCGTCCGTATAGGTGCCCTTGAGCTTGGTAAGCTGGCGCCAGTCGACGATGGTGCGCGCCAGCGGAATGCCCTTGAGCGCCAGGTCTTCCAGCACATCGGCGCCGGTGGCCCAGGCGCCGGTCTTGGTCTTGGAGCCGCCGGGGAGCTGCATCTTGTCGAACAGGATTTCGCCGAGCTGCTTGGGCGAGCCGAGATTGAAACTCTGGCCGGCCAGCTCATAGGCCTCGGCCTCGAAGGCGGCGGCGCGCTGGGAGAAATCGCCCGACAGGCGCGACAGGATGGCTCGATCGACCGAAATGCCGCGTGACTCCATGCGCGACAGCACCGGGGCCAAAGGCCGTTCCAGTGTTTCGTAGAGCGTCGTGGCATTCTCGGCGGCGAGGCGGGGTTTCAGCACATGCCAAAGCCGCAGCGTGAGATCGGCGTCCTCGGCGGCGTAACGGGCGGCAGCGGGGATTTCGAGCTGGTCGAAGGTCTTCTGCGCCTTGCCGGTGCCTGCGAGGTCCGAAAACGAAATGCCGGTATGCCCCAGCCAGTTATCGGCCAGCACGTTGAGGCCGTTATACTGCACCCCGTCGAGCGCGTAGGACAGCAGCATGGTGTCGTCGATCGGCGCCATGGTGATGCCGTAGCGCGCGAAGATCGAGGTGTCGTATTTGGTGTTCTGCCCAATCTTGAGGATGGACTTGTCCTCGAGCAACGGCTTGAGCGTGTCGAGCACCGCGCGGATCGGCAACTGGCCCTCGACCAGCCCGCCTTCGTCCAAAAGGCTGGCGGCGCCGCGCGAATGGCCCACCGGAATATAGCAGCCATTGCCCGGCTCGGTGGAAAGGCAGATGCCCACCAGGTCCGCCGATTGCGGATCGAGCCCGGTGGTCTCGGTATCGATGGCGACATGACCCTTGTCGAGGATGCGTGCCACCCAGGCGGCGAGCTGCTCGGGCGTGGTGACGGTCTCGTAGGCATCGTAATTGATCGGGATGGCCTTGATGCGCGCATGCTCTTCCTGGGCATGCAAAGTGGGGCCGGTGCCGGGCACCTGCGGGGCGGCAAGCTTGGCGCGGGCGACCGAGAGGTCCGCCGATTTGCGCGGATCGCGGCCGGTGGCGGCGATGGCCGGATCGGCCTCCCACGCGTCGGGATCGGCATCGAGCAGCCCGGCGAGGCGCTTGGTGCTGGTGGCGAATTCCATCGCCTTGAGGAACGGGAACAGCGCGCCGGGCGCCATCGGCACGCGGATCAGCGCATCGAGCGAGAGTTCCACCGGAACCTCCTGCGACAGCGTCACCAGGCGCTTGGAAATGCGGGCGCTCTCGGCGTTCTCGCGCAGCTTCTCGCGGCGGGCGTTCTGCTTGATGTCGTCGACATGGTCGAGCAGGTTTTCCACGCTCCCATACTGGTTGATCAGCTCGGCCGCCGTCTTGACGCCGATGCCGGGCACGCCAGGCACGTTATCGACGCTGTCGCCGCACAGCGCCTGCACGTCGATGACCTTGTCGGGGGTGACGCCGAACTTGGCGAACACCTCGTCCATGCCGATCCAGCGCAAAGGCGGTTGGCCGGGGCGGGGGATGGTATCGAGCAGGCGGATCGAGCCATCGGGCTCGACAAGCTGCATCAGGTCCTTGTCGGAGGACACGATGGTGACCTTGTAGCCCTCGCGGCGGGCATTGCACGCATAGGTGGCGATGATGTCGTCGGCCTCCCAGCCCTCCATCTCGATCGACGGGATGGAGAACGCGCGGGTGGCGGCGCGGGTCAGCGGGAATTGCGGCACCAGTTCCTCAGGCGCCGGCGGCCGCTGGGCCTTGTACTGCGGATAGATATCGTCGCGAAACGTCTTGCCGGAATGATCGAAGATCACCGCCATGTGGGTGGGTGCGTCGTCGCCCTTCATGTCCTCGGTCAGCTTGAACAGCATGTTGCAAAAGCCCTGCACGCAGCCGACGGGCAGGCCATCGGATTTGCGATTGAGCTGGGGCAGGGCATGAAAAGCGCGAAAGATATAACCCGAGCCGTCGACGAGCAGCAGATGCATGAGAACCGATTCCTGAGACTGGACGCGCCCCGACTTTACGGGAAGCGGGCGCGGCTTCAAAGGGTGGCGAAGTTTTTAGCCGGTTGTGCCGTTTTTACGGGAACCGTTTGAACGCATTGCCCGTTTGGCAGAATTAGGGGCCAGGGCGGCACGCGGCCCTCATCTGTTTTGCAGCGAGCGTTCATGTCAGACCAATCCCTCGTCACCAAAGCCAGGCTCGGAGTGAGCGGGCTCGACAATATCCTCGTGGGTGGTCTGACGCGTGGTCATCTTTATCTTCTCGAAGGCAGCCCGGGCACCGGCAAGACCACCATCGCGCTGCAGTTCCTGCTGGATGGCGCGCAGAATGGCGAGACCGGTCTCTATGTGACCCTGTCGGAGACCGAAGACGAGCTGCGCATGACCGCGACCTCGCACGGCTGGGAGCTGGGCCAGCAGTTTGAAATCTTCGAACTGGCGCCACCCGAAAGCCTGTTGGACGCCGAGCAGCAACAGACGCTGCTGTATTCCTCGGACCTGGAGCTGGGCGAGACCACCAAGGCGATGTTCGAGGCGGTGGAGCGTATCAAGCCCGACCGTATCGTGCTCGATAGCCTCTCGGAAATTCGGCTTCTTGCCCAGAGTTCGCTCCGGTATCGGCGGCAAATCCTGCTGCTCAAGCACTATTTCGCCCGCAATGGCGCCACGGTGCTGATGCTGGATGATCTGACCACTGAATCCAACGACAAGACAGTGCACTCCGTTGCCCATGGCGTGGTGCGACTGGAAGAGCTGGCGCCCGACTATGGCGCCGAGCGGCGGCGGCTGCGCGTGCTCAAATATCGAGGCCAGTCCTATCGCGGCGGTTATCACGATTTTATCATCCGGCGCGGCGGCGTTGAGGTGTTCCCGCGCCTGGTGGCGGGCGAACACAAGACGAATTTCGAACGCAGTGTGCTGACCAGCCGGATCGGCGCCCTCGACGCCTTGCTGGGCGGCGGGCTGGAGCGCGGCTCCAGTGCCTTGGTGCTGGGTCCGGCCGGCGCGGGCAAATCGCTGCTGACCATGCATTTCGCCAAGGCGGCGGTGGAGCGCGGCGAGCGGGTTGCGCTGTTTATCTTCGACGAGGAACTAGGCCTGCTGTTCGCCCGCGCCAAGGCGATGTCGATCGATCTGGCGGCGATGCAGGCGACGGGCAACCTGTTCATCGAGCAGCTCGATGCCGCCGAATTGTCGCCCGGCGAATTCGCGCATAGGGTGCGGGCACGGGTCGATGCCAACCAGGTCAAGACCGTCGTGATCGACAGCCTCAACGGCTATCAGGCGGCGATGCCCCAGGAACACGCGCTGCTGCTGCATATGCATGAACTGCTGCAATATCTGAACCGGCAGGGCGCCACCACCTTCGTCACCGTGGCCCAGCATGGTCTCGTGGGTGACATGAAATCGCCGGTCGATATCACCTATCTGGCCGATAGCGTCATCCTGCTGCGCTATTTCGAGGCGCTCGGCCGGGTGCGTCGCGCCATCTCGATCATCAAGAAGCGCACCGGTGATCACGAGGATACGATCCGCGAATACCGCATCGGGCGCACCGGTCTTTCCATCGGCGAGCCGCTGGAGGATTTCCAGGGTGTCTTGCGTGGCGTTCCCACCTATACTGGTGCCAGCAGGCCGCTGCTGGGACCCGAAGAACCCCCACTGGACGGCGTACGCGACTTCCTGTCGGCCGGAGACGAACGGGTGTGATCAACTCTGAGCGTGCATTGGTGCTTGCCCCGGCCGGCCGCGATGGTCCGCTGGCGGTATCGCTCTTGCAGGGCGTTGGCCGACAGGCCGAGAACCGGGAGGATGTCGCCGAACTGGTCGCCGGCCTGCAGGAGGGCGCAGGGCTCGCCATCATTGCCGACGAGGCGCTGCAATATGCCGATCTGGGCGCGCTGACGCGCTGGATCGAGGAGCAGCAGCCCTGGTCCGATTTCCCCTTCATCGTGCTGACCAAGCGCCTGGGCGGCCCCGAACAGAACCCGCTGCTGGCGACGCTGCAAACCGCATTGGGCAACGTCATTTTCCTGGAGCGGCCGTTCCACACCACGGCCCTGGTCAATGTGGTTGACAACGCGCTGCGCGGCCGTCGCCGGCAATACCAGGCGCGGCGCTATCTTGGAGACTTGCGCGAGGGCGAACAAAATCTGACGACGGCGCTGTTGGCCGGCCGCATGGGCAGCTGGGAACTCGATATTGCCGAGCAGCGGCTGAGCGGTTCGGACCAGTTCAAGGCCTGCTACGGCCGCGCCCCGGGAGATGTGTTCCTGTTCGCCGACCTGATCGAATCCATCGGCTGGTCCGACCAGAGCCGCGTGCAGCGTGCCATGGACGATGCGATCGAGACCGGCGCGGACCTGGTGATCGAATACCGCGTCAACTGGCCCGACGGCAGCGAGCATTGGGTCGATGCGCGCGCCCGCGTGCTGACTGGCCTTTCGGGCAAGCCGGCCAGGATCATCGGCGTGACCTCCGACATTACCGAGCGCAAGCAGGCCGATGCGTTCCGCGACGAGATGGTGCAGGAGCTGGCGGTCGAACGCGAACGCACCCAGGAGGCCCTGCGCGGCGAACGCGCGCTGTCGGGCCTGTTGATGACCAGCGTGCCTGCCGGCATCGTCGCCTATGATCCCGACCTCAATGTCACCATCTGGAACCCCGTTATGGAGCGCCTGTTCGGCGTCAGCGCCGCAGAGGCCAAGGGCCGCCCGCTGGCCGAACTGATCGGCGCCGGGCAGGGCGACGCGATCACGCCGCGCCTGCACGATGCGCTGGCCGGCGTGTCGGGGCCGATCGAGGAGATCGAACTGACCACGGAAGCCGCCGGCCAGATCGCGCTGGAAAGCCAGCATGCGCCCCTGCGCGGCGGCGACGGTCAGATCGTGGGCGGCGCGGCCTTTTTCCGCGAAATGACCGACCGGCGCCGCGCCGAGGAACAACTGCGCCAGGCCCAGAAGATGGAAACCATCGGCCAGCTTACCGGCGGAGTGGCGCATGATTTCAACAACCTGCTGGCCGCCATCCAGGGCAATCTCGAACTGCTGCGCAAGCGCATGCCCCCCGATCCGCAACTGCATCGATTTATCGATGGCGCCCTGCAGGGCGCCCATCGCGGCGCCTCGCTGACCTCTCGGCTGCTGGCCTTCGCGCGGCGCCAGGACCTGCGCCCCCTGCCCACCGATCTGGCGCAATTGCTCGAAGGCATGCGCGCCTTGCTGGAGCGTTCGATCGGCCCGCTGATCGCCGTACAATTCGATCTGGCGCCCGATCTGCCACCTGCCAAGGTCGATCCCAACCAGCTTGAACTGGCCATCCTGAACTTGGCCGTCAATGCCCGCGACGCCATGCCCGATGGCGGCACGCTGCGCGTGACCCTCAACCAGCGCGAGGGCGCCTGGCAGGGACTGGGCCTTGATGGCAGCTTCCTGCGCCTGAGCGTGATCGATAGCGGTTTCGGCATGGACGACGCCACGCTCAAAAGCGCAATCGAGCCGTTTTTCTCTACCAAGGAACTTGGCAAGGGCACGGGCCTGGGCCTGTCCATGGTGCATGGCCTCGCCGTGCAACTGGGCGGCGCCCTCAAACTGGTCAGCCAGCCTGGCAAGGGTACCACCGCCGAACTGTGGCTCCCCGTATCAACCGCACCCGTCGAGGAGGTTTTGGAAATGGAACCTGTCAAAGCTGACGCGCCAGCGTCCATCATTCTGGTGGTCGATGACGACGCGCTGATCAACATGAACACCGTCGATATGGTCGAGGACCTTGGCCATACCGTGCTCGAAGCCTATTCGGGCAAGCAGGCGCTGGAAATCCTGGGGAGCGGCAAGCGTATCGATGCGCTCATCACCGATTACGCCATGCCGGGCATGACCGGCGTGGAATTGGCCAACAAGGCGCGCGAGCTGTATCCGGAACTGCCGATCCTGCTGGCCACCGGCTATGCCGATCTGCCCAGCGGCACCACCACCGATTTGCCGCGCTTGTCCAAGCCCTATCAGCAGGCCGAACTGGCCGCGCACCTGTCGCGCCTGCTGATGGCGCGTCCGCTCGAAGCTTAGGCCGCCCCGGTCAATGAACCGCCGCCGAATTCGCCACTAGGGAGGCCCCTTGTTCCGCTCCAACCCCTTGGCTGGTATCGATTTGGCGGCATTGTTCGATGCCGCGCCGAATCCCTATGTGGTGTTGGACCTTAACCTGGTGATCTTTGGCGCCAACGAGGCCTATCTTAAGGTCGTCGGCCGCGCGCGCGACGAAATTACCGGACGGCACGTGTTCGATGCCTTTCCCAGCGACCCGCAATCGCCGCCCGGCCGCCTGCTGCGTGAATCGCTGGCCAAGGTGCTGCAGACCCAGCGCCCCGACCACATCGCGCTGATTCCCTACAATACCGCGCGGGCCGGCGAGCCGGCGCAGATGCGCCATTGGAGCGCAACTCATACGCCGATCTTCGACGAGAACGGCGCTATGACATTCATCCTGCAGCACACCACCGACATTACTGAGCTCGAAGCCTTGCGCCAGGGCGACAGCGTGTCGACCCCGGACCAGTCGGACCTGTTTGCTCGCGCGGCGGCGGTGCAAGCGGAAAATACCGCACTGTCCGGGCAGACGGCGCGTCTGCGAGCGCTGTTCGAGCAGGCTCCCAGCTTCATGGCGCTGCTGAGCGGGCCCAATCATGTCTTCGAACTGACCAATGCGGCTTACCGCAAACTGATCGGTCATCGCCACGACGTCATCGGCCAGTCGGTGGCCGAGGCGCTGCCCGAAGTGGTGGAGCAAGGCTTCATCGGCCTGCTCGACCAAGTCTATCGCACGGGCGAACCCTTTGTCGGCAAGGGCGCCAAAGTGCTGTTGCAGCAGGCGCCGGACGAGCCCCTGGAAGAGGCCTATCTCGATTTCATCTACCAGCCGATGCGCGATGCCGCCGGAGCGACGATCGGCATTTTCGTGCAGGGCCACGACATCACCGAGCAGAAAAAAGCCGAGGCCGACCTAGCCCGGCAGGGCCAATTCTTGCGCTTGGCGCAAGAGGCCGGCGGCATCGGCACTTTCGAATGGGACCTCGCCACCAATTTGGTCAGTTCGTCCCCGGCCTTCCGCGTGCTCTACGGCTTTGCGCCCGACGAGGACGTTCCGGCGACCCGCTTTGCCGAAATCGTGCATCCCGACGATCGCGAGCGCCTGGCGACGTCGCAGCAGCAATCGCTGGAGCAGGGGCTCAAAGCCACGGAATATCGCGTCATCACCCCCACCGGCACGCGCTGGATCGGCCGGCAGGGCACCATCATCCATGGACCGGACGGCAAGCCAGAGCGCGTGCTCGGCGCTGCCTACGACCTGACCGAGCGCAAGGAGGCCGAGACGCAGATGGCCATGCTGGCCCAGGAATCGGCGCATCGGATCAAGAACATGCTGGCGCTGGTACAGGCCATCGCCACTCAGACGATGCGCAATTCAGCTGACCTGACCGAAGCGCGCGACGCCATCGGCGCGCGGCTGGTGGCCTTGGGGCAAGCGCAGGACCTGCTGACCCATGGCAGTGGCAGCGCCGCCGGGATACGCGACGTCGTCGTCGCCGCGACGCGCCTGCACAGCGAAACCTTCGGGCGTGTCCATATCGAAGGCCCCAATGTGCTGCTGGAGCCAAAGGCCGTGCTTGGCCTCGGCCTGATGCTGCATGAGCTGGGGACCAATGCGCTGAAATATGGTGCGTTCAGCGTGCCTGAAGGCCGCGTCGAGGTGCGCTGGACCAGCGATGGAAAAGCCATCGATTGGAGCTGGCGGGAAATTGGTGGTCCGCCGGTGGTCGAACCCCAGCGGAAGGGCTTCGGCTCGCGGCTGATCGAGCGCGGCCTGAGCGGCAATCTGGGCGGCGACGTGATGCTGGACTACGCTCCGGACGGACTGGTGTGCCACGCCCGGATTAGCATCGCCAAGGGCTAGCGCAGGCCCGCTTCTTCCAGCAAGCCGGCGCGCTTGGCGTCGTAATAATAGCCACTGGCATAGAACCGCATGGCCTGGTCTTCATTGCCGCGCGCCGTCACATAGGCGCCGGCAAGATACTTGGCCGCATAGCGCAGATTGGTATCGGCATCCAATAGGCCACCGGGGCTGCCGCTATAACCCATGCCGCGCGCGGTGGCGTGGCTGATCTGCATCAAGCCGAAATAGGGCCCGTTGCGGGCGCCCGGATTATAGCCGCTCTCGCGCACGATGACGCGGCGGATCAGCCGCTCGGGTACATTATAGGCCGAGGCATATTTGGCGATCAGCGGATCGATGGCCGGACGGCTCGGCCCTGTTGGGGCGAACGACGCCTGCACCACCGGAGCGGCATTGGGCGAGGCGAAAGCCAGCAGGCCCGCCAGCGGATTGCTGTCATGCTCCTCGGCTGCGGCCGCCTGTTCGGCGGCTTCGTGCTGTGGGGCGGGCTTGGGCGCCGCCAGCGCCGCCGTCGGACCGGGCGCCATCTTGAACGAGCTCATCGAGCAGCCCGACACTGCCAGGCTCAGAAGGGCCACGCCCGCTACCGTGATTGCCGTTTGTCGCATGCAGTGTCCCGTAATCTGTCGCGCCACCTTAACCGATTTGCCCCATTGCGGCGATAGGGCACAATCGCGGCCCTATCATGGCAGAAAGCGGGCGCAAAACCTTGGGAAGCTTCCGCCGCGGACGCAATTGTCAATTGCCTTCCCCCCATGGATGGCTATGAGTAAAAATTGAAGGACCCTCTGGCAGTCCCTTCGCATCTGGATGGGGCTTTGATGAGCAAGCGCAATTCCTTGGGCGCCCGACTGCGCTACGAGTTCGATAAGTCCATGTCGGCCGGCCCGGTCGCGCTGATCGGCTGGCTGGCGCTGATCTCCTTCGTGGTCATCATCGTGGCCGCTTTCGTGCTGGTCCTGTTCCGCCTGTCCCCGGAGGGCCAGCCGCCGGTCGACTTCTTCGAGGCCTTCTGGGAATCCCTGATGCGCTCGATGGATGCTGGCACCGTGGCCGGAGATACCGGCTGGGCCTACCGCATCGTCGGGCTGGTGGTCACCATCGCGGGCATCTTTATCTTCTCCACCCTGATCGGCGTGCTCTCCTCGGGCATCCAGTCCACGCTCGATGAATTGCGCAAGGGCCGCAGCCAGGTTCAGGAGACCGACCACACCATCATTCTGAACTGGAGCCCTTCGGTATTCGACATTATCGGCGAACTGGTGGTGGCCAATAAAAGCCGCAAGAAGCCGCGCATCGTCATCATGTCCACCCGCGACAAGGTCGAGATGGAAGACGAGATCGCCGCCAAGGTGCCCAAACTGGGCAATACTCGCATCATTTGCCGCCATGGCGATCCCACCGACCTCTATGACCTGACGCTGACCTCGCCGCAGACGGCCCGCTCCATCATCGTGGTCTCGCCCGAACAGGGCGACGACGAGACCGACGATGTCGATAGCCGCGTCATCAAGACCATCCTGGCTCTGGTCAACGACCCGCGCCGCCGCGCCGAGCCGTACCGGATCGCGGCCGAAATCCGCCATGCCCACAATGCCGAGGTTGCCCGCGTCGTCGGTGGCAAGGAAGTCCAGCTGGTGCTGGCCGACGACCTGATCGCCCGCATCGTGGTGCATTCCTCGCGCCAGTCGGGCCTTTCGGCAGTCTATTCCGAGCTGTTGGACTTCGACGGCTGCGAAATCTACACGCTGGAACAGCCCGACCTCGCCGGCAACGTCTTTGGCGACAGCCTGATGGCCTATGAGGGCTCCACCCTGATTGGCCTCTGCGCCCCCGATGGCAGCGTCACCCTCAATCCGCCCATGGACACCGTGATCCTGCCCGGCACCAGGGCGATCATCATCGCCGAAGACGACGCCGCGGTCCGCATCGCCACCGACAATATCAGCGTCGACATCACCGCCATCCGCGTTGCCGAACACCAGCCGGCTTTGCCCGAGCGCACCCTGATCCTGGGTTGGAACCGTCGCGCCAAAGTTATCGCCTACGAACTGTCGCGTTATGTCGCGCCCGGCTCGGTGCTCGCCATCGCCGCCGATACGCCCGATCTCGACGACGAAGTCGCTGCGCTTGCCATTGCCAGCGACAACCTCTCGGTCGCCTATGGCCGGGTCGACACCACCAGCCGCACCGCGCTTGAGGGCCTCGACATCCCCAGCTACGACCACGTGCTGGTGCTGGGCTATTCCGACCTCATGGCCGCCCAGCCCACCGATACCCGCACGCTGGTGACCCTGCTGCATCTGCGCAAGATCGCCGACGCCGCCGGCATCCACATCAATGTCGTCAGCGAAATGATCGACGTGCGCAATCGCGAGTTGGCCGAAGTCACCCGCGCCGACGATTTCGTGGTGTCCAACAAGCTGGTCAGCCTGATGCTGGCCCAGGCCTCGGAAAACGATTCCCTGGCTGCCATTTTCGACGAACTGCTCGACGAGGAAGGCTCGGAAATCTACATGCGCCCCGCCCAGGATTATGTGGCGCTGGGCCAGCCGGTCAATTTCTACACCATCACCCAGGCCGCCCGCGACCGCGGCGAAGTCGCCATGGGTTACCATCGCCCCCGTCCCGGCGCCGTGGCCGGCGGCATCGTGGTCAATCCAGTAAAGTCGAAAGCCATGGACTATGTCGCCGGTGACCGCCTGATCGTACTGGCACGCGATTGACCTACAAGAAATCCAGCATGCTGGAAGGATCCACCCCTGAAATGAGACGATTTAGGCGTTCATCCCCAGTTGCGCCGCCGCGCGGCTTTGGCTAGGTTGCGCCCATTCAGCCGGAGCCCCGCTCCGCCTCACGGATGCACCCGTAGCTCAGCTGGATAGAGCGCTGCCCTCCGAAGGCAGAGGTCACAGATTCGAATTCTGTCGGGTGCGTCAAAAACCACAATATTATCAGTGAGATATGGATCGGCTTTGGTTGAGGCGTGTTGGGTAATTAAAACTTGCAACCACGTTGCTACCAGCTGATTTCGTATTGCGGCGTGCCGGTTCGCTTAATCTGCGGCGTCACCGCGTCCGTAAGGAGCACAACCGGTCAGAGTGATGTTTGTAGCGCGGCAGCGCAATTCGCCCAAACACACGAATCTGGGGCAGATGTCCGCAGGGGCCGTCATGTCGCCGCCCACTGACTACTCAAGCTTGCAAACTCAGCGTAGCGCGAGCCTGCGATCGCGTTTTGATGTACCCCCTTATGACGACCAGCACACAGACAGCCAGTGCGGTGCGGAATCGGCGTGCCCACCAACAGCGCCTGGCCCTCAAGACCGAGCATCACGCGTTCGGTCGACAACGGGTGGCCAGGAGCTGTGAGCTTGAGAACATCTGCTGCGGTCATTAGTCCCGCGGCGAAGGAGAGGAAGGGCAGCGCTGCGTCGGTGTGCTCTCCTTCCATCGTCATCTGGGGTGTGGTGGACGAATCCGCGGCGCATCTGGTGGGGGCGAAGTTCTTGTCGGGCGGGAACACGCAGAGCGAGCATGCTTTCGCACCGGGTATATGCCGCATCAAGGTCGACTGCCAGTTTCGGACTGTGGTGGCGTAGATCTGGATCGGTGGAAAACCCATCTCGATGTGGTAGCGCACGTTAAACTCGTGGGCGGCCGAGATCAGGACGTCCGTTGAGCCGGCTATGCGGCTGACCCCGACAACGTGGCGTGGGAGTCGAAGTGGCGATGCGGCGGTCGAGTTAACGCGATAGGGCGGTGCTCACGCTAGTGCGTGATCGCCAAAAACCACTTGCCGCAGGCTAAATCGAGAACATCTGGATTTGTCGTCATAGGCTATTACCTCCCAGGGTAGCCCGCGCGCCTAGACTGTCAGGGCGGATATGGTTGTCACTCATTCTTACACCAGGCCTACTGGAAGCTTAAGCGTTGGGGGCAATATCTCATAGTGCGACCCGAAGCATTTGTGCCTCGTTGTTATGGTGCAGTTCTCAGGACCCTGAAGTCGCGGTATGATAGTTTAAGTACGGCGGGTCGACGGTGCAGTACTTTCGTACGGCTGAATACGGTGACCTCGCGTATTCCGTACGCAGCGTTACAGGCAATCACAGGGTGAGCAATTGGTCGAATGCGATCTCGTCATGAAGGGCGGCGTCACCTCGGGCGTTGTCTATCCGAACGCTATCGTCGAAGTGGCGCGAAAATATCGGCTTAGCAATATTGGCGGTACCTCTGCCGGCGCCACCGCGGCAGTCATCGCCGCCGCTGCCGAATATCGACGGCAATCGTCCACGGCCGGCAGCGATTTCGCGGGTTTTGATGCGACTGCCAAGATCGCTGAGGAGCTGGGAACGAACATGCTCAACTTGTTCCAACCATCACCTGATCTCACCAAGCTGTTCTCAATCGCGATGTCTGCGATGGGAGCGGGCAAGAAAGGCCGGGTATGGAAAGTCCTATCTGCTGTTCCCGGCGCGTATCCTTGGCACGTGGTTCTAGCCCTCGCGATTGGGCTTGTACTGGTCCTGGTAGGCGTTGCAAGTGAGTCTGGCGCTTGTCGTTCTCGGTGCAGTCCTAACAATCGTGCTTATCGCGGCCACTCTGGTCTTAGACATGGCAATTTTTGTAGCGCTTCCGGGTCACGATTTCGGAATCTACTCTGGCCTCGCTCAGCCCCATCTCTTGAAGAAGAAGCGCGTGCAGCAGCCGGCCCTTACTGAATGGTTGGCTGACAAGATCGACCTCGTGGCCGCCGTGACCCCAACGGAGGTCCGCTGACCGTTGGTTAACTGGAAGCGTTCGGCATTAATGTCGCGGCGGTCACTACGGACCTATCGTCGCATCGCCCTTTCCAGCTGCCACTGAAGAGCCGTCATCATTACTTCAGTAAGGCCGAGTTTGAGAAACTGTTTCCGCCGCGGATCATGGCCTACCTTATGCGGGACGCCGTGCCGCTCGCGGATGCCACGCCAGCCGATCTTTACCCACTTCCGGTTGGAACTGCATTTCCGGTTGTGTTGGTCGCTCGCATGAGCCTCAGCTTTCCCGGACACAGAGTATGGTCGCCAGGTGGGCACGATCCTGACGACGCAGTTCGATTTCGATGAGCATCGGTGGCGCAGGGTCCTACCCCTGCTGCCTGAGCTCGAGGACTCATTGCGAGCCTTCGCCAACAGCCATGGTTCGCGTCCGGCTGGAAGCGCTGTCGGGACACCCACCTATGCCGAGATACTCACCGGCCACGAGGCGATTTCCTACGAGAACTCCCAGAAATGGCGCGACGAGGTTCTCGCTCCGTTTGCCACAGCAATTGCCAGGATCGGTACAGAGGCGCAGGCTCAGATCAATCCGACAAGGAGACGACGGTCGCCTCGGGCACGGTACCGGCGGTAGACTCACACCTTCGTTTGGTAGCCGATACCGATCGGGCGCCAAGGCGACCAGCCGACAGTTAGGAAGGTAGCAGGTGTTCTTTTTCCAACATGCCGGTCGGCGTCACATCCTTCCTTCGTCGCTTCGCACCGAGGTGTTGAGAGAAACCCTGGGCCAGATTGACCGGTATTTGTCCCTCCCACCAGAGGAGAGGTTGCAGTCCGATGTGCCCACTGTCTGGAAGCGCCCCTGGAAGGTGATGTGCTCGAGGCGTTGACGACCCTCTCCTATGTGGGAAGAGTGGGACAAATTTCATTGGCCAGGGCCGAATTTGGAGGGGTGTTGTACCTGTTACACCGGAGGCTGTTGGCGGCGTTGGGCCGACGTCAAGCGAGCATCCCGCGGCTGCCAAGCACCTGGCGTGAACTCTTCGCTCGTGCCGGCTTTAGCCGCGAACTGGATGAGGCGCGTCAGCGGCTACAGACAGAAGACGACGGATTGCAGGCTGAAGCACCGATGAAACTGTTTGAGCAAAAGGGGCGCTGCGCTCACGAGAGTTGAAATCCGAAACTTCAAGTCCCTGGAGTTCATCGATTTCAAGATGCCGGAAGGAATGGCCCCGGCGACGACGAGCGAATACACCGACCTCACGAGAGCGCCATGTCTTCTGATCCTCGGTGAGAACGCTACGGGCAAAAGCAGCATACTGGAAGCGATGGCCTTGACGGCGACGTCCGATGAGTTGCGCCAAAGCCTCGTCCCCGAAGCCGGAAAGCTCAGACTCAATCCCGTCTACATGGTAGGAGTGGGAAGCCCTGCACCCGACGCGAGCAGCGTCGTTCTGCCCTTTGGCGAGATCCAACTCGGTCTCTCGATATCAGACGAGGGCCTGAGGCCGGACGGTACCGCCACCCGACCGCTCGTCTTCGCCTATGGCGCACATAGGCTATTTGGGAAACGGCGGCGGTCGGGAGACCTCCGCCATATAGACACGCTGTTCGAGAACGACCAGCAGCTTTCCAATCCGGCACCCTGGCTGATCGAACTCGAGAAAGGCAGGCCCGAAAATCTCAACGAGGTGATGAGCGCGCTGCGGCACATCATACAAATCGATGGTGAATTCCAAAATATCGAGGTCGCACGCGAGGGCAGGAAGAGGCGCTGCTACATCAACATCCGCAAGACGCGTCCGGATGGCTCGACCTATCTTCTACGACAACGGCTAGATGCGGCCTCATCGGGATACCGAGCAGTGCTAGCGCTCGTCTGCGACATCTTTCAGGGGCTCATGGAAAACGCGCCAGTCGTGTCGATCGACGAGGGCGGTGGAAGCTACCGCGCAGAGGCGAGCCGCGCGACTGAGCGACGCGATAGTGCTTATCGACGAGATCGAGGCTCACCTACATCCACGTTGGAAACTGCGGATCATAGCGGGTCTCCGAGCGGCATTGCCGCGGGTTATTTTTGTCATCACCTCGCCTGATCCACTCTGCTTGCGCGGTATGCGCAAGGGTGAAGTCATGATGCTCAACCGCTATCAAAACCTTGTATTGGGCCAAAACCGGACCATGCCCGAGGTTGTGGAGCGCGCGGTTGACTTCGATGATATTGAAAACTTCACCATCGAACAGTTGCTCACCTCGGACCTGTTCCAGCTGTACCCGCCTAGGCTCGGCTTTATGAACTGCGGTCATTCCGCCCCGAAAAGGCCTCCGCTTCAGTTCTCGCGACAGAATTTACAAATTCGAATGCTGTTGTTTCCCGTCAGTTGCAGGAATTCAATGGAAAGCCGCTTTCACGTTAAGGAGCTTTAAACGGGATGCCAACGAAGGGGTCTCACCACATTTCAGCACTTGGATCCGATAGGCGCTTTCGCACTTCAAGTGCAGTAGGCTTGCCGCGGTGCCGCCGTTCGGGCTACGCCGATTTGGGGATGTAGGGGCACTGGTCACCGACGTGGTTACGCTGCATTGTCAGGCATAGGGGAAGCCGACTTGCGCTACGAATTTTGCATCATTGGCGGGGGGATTGTGGGGCTGGCGACGGCGCGGGCGCTGTTGCGCGCGCGGCCGGGGGCGAGCCTTGTGGTGTTGGAAAAAGAGGCCGCGCTTGGCTTGCATCAGACCGGGCGCAATTCGGGCGTGATCCATTCGGGCATCTATTATGCGCCGGGCAGCCTGAAGGCTTTGCTCTGTGCCGAAGGCATGCTGCGCACCAAGCAGTACTGCCGCAGCCACGGCATTGCGTTTGAGGAACGCGGCAAACTGATCGTCGCCACCTCGCCGCTCGAGGTCGAGCGATTGGCCAAGCTCGAAGCGCGAGCCTCCATCAACGGGATTGCCGCGGAGGCCCTGTCGCCAGCCGACATTGCCAAGCATGAACCAGATATAGTGGGCCTGCGCGGCCTATTGGTGCCCAGCGCCGCAATCGTCGACTACAAACAGGTGCTGGAGGCGCTGGCGCAAGACATCAGGCAAGCAGGAGCAGAAATCCGCTTTGGCGTCGCGCCTACGAGCATACGCGAGGAGGCCGGCGGCGTCACTATCGATACGTCGGACGGCTCGGTGCAAGCGGGGCAATTGGTGGCGTGTGCGGGGCTGCAATCGGACCGCGTAGCGCGGCTGGCGGGGCTCGACATCGATTTCGCCATCGTGCCGTTCCGGGGCGAATACTATCGGCTCGCGCCGCGGCGCGATAATCTGGTACGGGCGATGATTTACCCGGTGCCTGACCCCGGCCTGCCTTTCCTGGGCATTCACCTGACGCCGATAATCGACGGGGGAATCAGCGTCGGGCCCAATGCCGTGCTTGGACTGGCGCGGGAGGGCTATGTCAAGGGACAGTTTTCGCTTGGCGACATGGCCGAAATGGCCCGTTTCCCGGGCTTCTGGCGCACATTGGGTAACAATCTTGGGTCCGGTCTCGAAGAGATGGCCAATAGCCTGTTGCGCCGGCGATACCTGGCGGCGTGCCGGAAGTATTGTCCGGGACTGGAGATCGAGGACCTGACCCCAATGCCCGCCGGTATCCGCGCGCAGGCCGTCAAGCGGGACGGGACGATGGTGCAGGACTTCTTGTTCATCGAGGCCGGTCGCATGCTGCATGTCTGCAATGCGCCTTCGCCAGCGGCCACCTCGGCGCTGCCAATCGGCGAGCGCATTGCCAAAAGAGTTTTGTCCCCTGAACATGCGCCCGCTTAAGGCAGTGGCTAGTTTGCGGGCGCTCGGGTGATCAGGCGCTGATAGAGGCGCACGGTCTCCTCGTCGGGACCGACGCCCAGCTCATTGCGCAAGCGGCGGGTGCATTCCTCATAGAGCTGCCGCAAAGAGGAAAACTGCCCGTTGGCGGCCGCGTCATACATCAGGGCCCGATGGGCGCCTTCATGATAGGGATCCACTTGCAGCAGCCGCTGGGCGCAAAACAGGCGGTGGTGAGCCGTTAGCGGGCTGTCCGGCAGCACGGCCCGCGAAATGGCGCTCACGAAATCGTAACGCAGCGCCGACCGCTTGTAGGACAGCCACTCCTCAAAGCCTTCGCCCGCCGCGCGCAGCGACCCCAGCAGCTCACCATTGTAGATTTCGCACATCTGCACCCAGGCCCTGGGCGTTGGGTTGGCGACAAGTTCGACGAACTCAGCAAGATCGAAATAGATATGCTCATTTAGCGTGAGCCAGGCCATGTTGGGATCGGTCGCCAACAGATGCAGGTCATTGTCGTCCTGAAAGCGGCGAACGCGGACAAGCGATTGCCTTATATCGGCGCTGGCCTGCTCCGAGCCGCCATCCGACCAGATCAGATCCCCGACGCGCCGACGCAAGACTGGCTTGCCACGCCCTTCGAGCAGTACATAAACCAGAAAGCGCAGGAAGTTGATCGGCGGATTGACCAAACGTCCGCCCACCGATACGTGGCAATCTCCAAAGCTCAGTATAGATGCCGTAGGTGTACTGCTCTTAATCATCAAGGTGACAATCTGTACAACGCACTCTCGAACGTGAGCCAACACCGTGGCTCGCGCGCCGATTGGCGAGGGCCACGCTGCAACTTAGTTCACAATCGGAATTTAATGAAAATCGCCGCCAAAAGCGAACGAAATCAACTGAATCCGTGATCAACTCTTCCGGACCGCCGTAATGCAGCTAAAGCAGTTTTGCTCTATCAACTTTATAGTGCCTGCGGGCGGTAGCGATTGGTCTCGGATATATTTATTAACCGACTAAACGCCTCGAATTGTTACTGGCATGCTGGTGCTCGATTGCCCGGGCGCGTAGCTGGGGCGGCGGTCGAAAGACCTGAACACGGCGGCGGCCTGGGTTCTGTTGTGAACCTTGAGCTTGCGGATGATATTGTGCACATGCACCTTAACCGTGTGCTCAGACAGCTCCATCTTGACCGCGATGATCTTGTTCTGCAGGCCATCGGACATCAACTCGAGCACTTCCGCTTCGCGGCTGGACAACACCCCGGCGCCATCGGCTTCGGGTTGGCCGTCGCTGCCGGTGTGTTGACTACGACGTGTCAGGAACCCGCGAGCCGCAGATCTTGGACTTGCGGCGCTGGGGAAGTATTCGCCGCCATTGAGCAGCAGCCAAATAGTGGCAAGCCAGACATTGATCTGCAGGTTAAAAGGCACGAGGCCCTGGATAGCGCGCTCGGCGACCACCGCCCGCAAGGCCGGATCCTCGTTCCAGCCGCTCTCCACCATCAAGGCTAGCGGCGTATTCGGATAGCGCTCGCGGCATTGCGCGATAACATTGGCAACGTTGCGAAAAGCGAAGGCGTCCAACAGGATAAGGCGCGGAAGGAAGCCTTCCTCATCATCATCTGGCAGCTGACTTGAAAGCGTAATCCCAACTTGTGGGAAGCACTGCTGAGCAGATTTGAGCAGGCTTTGGAAGGTCACGCCGGTATCGGCGAGTATGAGAATGCCGTCGCGGCCCTCGGCATCCTGGGAAGGAGTAGTGTGCCAAATTGCGTAGATTCCCTGTTCGGTACTAAGGCTGGTTACTTCAGACATTTACGACCCCGTATGATAAGGCTCTTTACCTTAAGTATTTCTACCGCACTTTAATGGAACATAGCTTGCGTGACTCGCCCGTGACTCTCCACTCGGACGAATTAGGCCGATTTAGGGTTTTTGGGTATTGGGGACTGCCTGCATCGGCGGGCCTTGCTGGCTAGTCCGAACGGACGATGCGGTGAGCGGCGCCGCCCGGTAAATCATCATTATTTCTCGGTGGGGCGGGACTTTAGTGACGAGCGGCGATGAGCAATTGTCCGCTTCGGCTGGCCAGCGTCGGTACGGGCGATCGATGCGCTTCAATGGAGTCTGTGCGCTGAAGGGCCAAAGGCGGTGGGTGAGCGGCGCCAACAGATTTGTGAATATTTGGTTAAAGCGGTTCGATCACGCGGAATTGCATCGTGGCTTCGGGCTCGATACTCGGGTTTGACTGTCCGAGTCAGTATACGTCAAATTGATGACGGCCGGCGATTGATCAGGACTAACCACTAAGGAAGCGGGTGGGGATAGTTACGGTGTCGCCGGCATGTTCGAGGTTAGGCAGAGGCGGAGGGCTCGCTAGCCCCCCGCTCAATGGAAGGGGCGACTAGAGAATAAAGTCGCCGCTGCCGAGGTGGATTTGCCCGGTGAGCTGGATCTCGAAGTCATGGACGCCGTCACCGTTCATATCACCCTGGATGACCGTCTGATTGTGGGCTGCATCGATGTGCCATGCAACTTCACCCGCCTTGTGGGTGAACAGCTGGTTGTCCTGAGCAAGGAAGCTGAAGGCTTGATCGCCAGTGAGCTTGGCAATGGCGTCGATACCAGACAGATCAATCTTGTCCTGTCCCTTTACGAAGTCATTGATCACATCCCGGGAACTGGCATTGGTGCCCATGTCCGAGACGGCCTTGAACAAAAAGGTGTCATTGCCGGTACCGCCGGTCATGACATCGCGCCCGGCCCCACCGTAGAGAGTGTCGTGCCCGGCATTGCCATTGAGCACATCGTTGCCTGCCTTGCCGTCAATATAGTTGTCACGGGCATCGCCCGACAGCCGGTCTACGCCCGATGTGCCGGTGAGCTTGATCAAGCCGGCGTCTGGCGTGGAAGGCGTTGTCGTGGGAGGGGGTGTCGTCGAGCCCCCATCTGGCAGCGTCGGTTTGCTGGGCGTTGCTCCAACGCCGATGAAGTCGCTGGCCTTGAGGTTGAGCAGGCCTTTCAGTTCAATCTCGAAATCATGGACTCCGTCGCCATTGATATCGCCCTGGATGACAGTTCGTCCGGTGGCGGCTTCGGTGTGCCAGGCCAGTTCGCCAGGGGTCTTGGTAAAGCTGGCATCGTTGCCGGCGATGAAGGTGAAGTCCTGGTTGCCGGTGAGCTTGCTGTTGGCATCGATCGCCGACAGGTCGATCTTGTCCTGGCCCTGGGTAAAGTCGGTGATGACGTCGCGCGCGCCGGCGCGGCTGCCGATCTCGGCGGCATTGCCGAATACAAATGTGTCATTACCCGTGTTTCCGGTCATCACGTCATAGCCGGCGCCACCATTGATGATGTCATGGCCAGCCATGCCATTGATGGTGTCGTTGCCACCCTTGCCGTTGATCGTGTCGTTGCCGCTGGTTCCCCTGAGCGCGTCCGCACCCTCGGTGGCCGCACCGGTTGGCGTGGTTACGGGCGGGGTGGTCACGGGCGGCACGGTCACCGGTGGCGTTGTGGGGGAAGACGCCTGATGGCCTAGTTGTGCTTCCAACGCGGCGCCGTCGCTGATGTTGCCGGTAAATGCGGGATTGGTGGTAGCGAAGTAGGTTTCGCCCCACTGGCCCTTGCCAATATGATTGTTGGTGATTTGTATGCCGGTCATGGAACCGCCATCGAATTGATTGTCCGTGTAGATAGTATAACCGCCGCCAACCAAAAGGTTGTCCGTTACCACGACGTTGTTGATTGGACCGAAATAGTTGTCGATCATCACTGCGGCCGTTTGTCCGTGGTCGTTGATGACCGTGTTATGCTCGATCCTGAGGTCGGAGATACCTCCGTCCACCTGGATACCGTCATAGTGGGATTCAGATGTACCCCCCAGGTTGTGAATATAGTTGTCCTGGATGAGGACATGGTCGCCGGTGACGCTGATACCGTCTGCCACGCCAGAGATGTCGTTGCCGATAAACTTGCCATAGCCGGAAATGCCCTGACCACCGGCATTGAGCCCGTTAATATCGCAGTTCTGGACAATGACTCCGTCGCTGCCATTCCTGATCTGCACCACCGCGAAGCTGCCCGAAGTGATCTTGCAGTTCTGCAAGGTGACGTTGTCGGCATCAATATAGACACTACCGGTGATGTTGAGCCCCGAGATCACGGTGCCCGCCTTGGTCACGATGATGTCTCCCGAGGGGAGAAGCGTCACGCCGTCAGGGACGCCTGTCGTGGTTGCATCTGGCCATACTGCCATCTGATATTCCTTTGGTTGTTATCACGAGGCCGTGTTTGAAGGCCAAATTGGGCTGTCGAGAGGCCAAGAGAGAGTAAAGACCGGCCGAAATGCCCCATTTTGGCCCCACTTCCGGGAGTCAGAAAGCGAAGTCGTGGCAAGCAATTGAAGAATCAAAATAAAAATTCGGTCGATTCGTTTTCGTCGATTATGGTTAATATCCATTTAAGGTACGAATCTGGGAGAGAAGGCCAAAAGCGTGTTCAATACGCAACACGTTTACGGTGGTCCCCCACTTAAGCGCGCCAGATACATCAAAAGGATTACTGACGGATTCGAATATACACCGTTCGGCCTATGTTATTGTTCTCAGCTTATATTTTCGCTGATTGTGGGGCGTTTTGCGGTTTGCGATGCTGGTGGCAAGCAAAAAACCTGAGAGCATTATGGTGGCGAAGGACACAATTGGGTCGACGACCTCCGACTCGCGATATGGAGACATCATCAAATCGACGTCGCTGATCGGCGCCTCCTCGATCGTCAATATCGCCATGTCGGTCATCCGGCTCAAAGTGCTGGCGGTGTATCTCGGGCCCGGCGGCATTGCGCTGTTCGGGATTTTCAATGTCATTGCCGACCTTGCGGTCAGCCTGGTCGGATTGGGCGTACAATCCAGCGGGGTCAGGCAGGTCGCGGTGTCTGTCTCAAGCGGCGACCTGACCAAGGTGGCGCGGATTGCGCGCGTGCTGACCCTGACCTCATGGGTGCTGGGTGCGCTGGGCGCGCTGCTATTGGTGGTCTTGGCCGGGCCAATATCCCAATTGTCGTTCGGCAGCGAGGCGCATCTATGGGGTATAGTGTTGCTGGGCCTAGCGGTGCTGTTGCGCATCGTGGCCGGGGCGCCGGCCGCATTGATCCAGGGCCATCGGCGCATTGGTGACATGGCGCGGGTCGCGGTGGTGGGCGCCGTGCTCAATACCGCCGCAGCCATTCCATTAGTGTATTTCTTTGGCGAGGCTGGCATCGTACCCTCGATCATCGCCGTGGCACTGACCTCCTGGCTGGCCGCCCAGTGGTATAGCCGCAAAATCGTGGTGACCAGGACCAGGCTATCATGGTCGGACTTTACCGCCGAAACCCGGCTGCTGCTGCAACTGGGCTTCGCCTTCATGGCCAGCGGGCTTCTCGCGGCGCTCTCTGCATTCTTGATCCGCATCTTCATCGTTCAGCAAAACGGCGTCGAGGCCGCCGGCAATTATCAGGCGGCCTGGGCGCTGGGCGGCATTTATGTGGGCTTCATCCTGCAGGCCATGGGTGCCGACTTCTATCCGCGCCTGTCGGCTGTGGCGGACGATAATGTGGCATGCACAAACATGGTCAACGAACAGTCGCGCATCAGTATCCTGCTGGCTGGTCCGGGCCTGCTGGCCACGCTGGCGCTGTCGCCGCTGGTGATGGCCGTGTTCTATTCCACCCAGTTTGCCGATGCAGTGCCAGTGCTGCGCTGGTTTTGCTTGGGTATGTTGCTACGCGTGATCGCCTGGCCAATGGGGTTTATCATATTGGCCAAGGGCAATCAGAAGATGTTCTTCTGGACCGAACTCGCTGCCACCGTGGTACAGCTTGGACTGGTCTGGGTCTTGCTGCGCGTCGTTGGGCTGGCAGGTGCCGGCATCGCCTTTGTCGGGCTCTATGTCTGGCATGGTGTGCTGATCTATTATCTGGTGCGCCGGATAAGCGACTTTCGCTGGACGCATGAGAACCTGCTGCTTATCGCCATGTTCGTGGGTCTTACAGGCTTGGTGCTGATCGCCGTCGAGCTGCTTCCATTCTGGTCGGGGCTCGTCGTGGCGTTGGTCGGCACAGCCATCGGCAGCTGGTTTTCGCTGGCCCAGCTTGTGCGGCTGGTCCCGCAGCAATGGGTGCCCCAGAGGCTACAGCCGCTGGTCTACTTTGTGTTGCGGCATGAGCCACAAATGGCGGCGCCAGCGGCAGACCGCGCCTAGCGCGGCATCTGTGTAAGCAAAAATCAGGTCCACACCTCTGCGGATGTGGACCTGATAAAACACGATATCGCTTCGCCTAGAGGGCGTGTTCAGGAACGCGTACTAGCGCCTGATCCAACTCGCTGGCCACATACTGCACATCGTCTTCGCTCATCTGAACGAACAACGGGAGCATGATCGACCTATGTTGGGCCGTTTCCGAACGCGCCAGGGAACCTCCGGCACGATACATTCCAGGCTCGGCATAGGCCGGCTCGATATGGGAATTCATCACCCCGCGGCGGGTCGAAATGCCCCGATCGAGCAGGACCTGCATGACATTTTCCTGGTCTACGCCGGCTGGTAAAGTCACGCAATAGCTTTGCCAATTGCTGCGGGCCCAGTTCGGCTCCGTTGGTGGACGCAAGCCGTCGATGCGCGACAAAAGGGAGGAGTAAAGCGCGCCAAGCTTGCGCCGGGCTGCGATGATGTCCGGCAGGCGGGCAAGCTGGACGCGGCCGATGGCGGCCTGCAGATCGGTCATGCGGTAGTTGTAGCCGACCTCGTCATAGCTTTCGAAAATCACCTGGCGTGAGCCATGCCGCACCGTGTCTGGCACCGTCATACCGTGTTGGCGCAGTAGGCGGAACTTGCGGTCGTAGTCGGGGTTCGCGGTGGTCAGCATCCCGCCGTCGCCGGTGGTGACGACCTTGCGCGGATGGAAGGAGAAGCAGGCGATGTCGGCATGCGGGGCGCCGATGCGCTCCCAATTGCCATCCCACAGGATTTCGCTGCCGATGGCACAGGCCGCATCTTCGATCAGCGTGATGCCGTGTTGACGGGCAAGCGGCACGATGCGGGCCAGATCACACGGCATGCCCAACTGGTGGACGACGATAATGGCCTTGGTGCGCGCCGTGATGGCGGTGGCAATCTGGTCGGGGTCAATATTGAAGCCGTGGGCCTCGATATCGACGAAAACCGGCGTCGCCCCGCAATAGCGGATGGCATTGGCGGTGGCGATGAACGAGTGGCTGACGGTGATGACTTCATCGCCTTGCCCGACGCCGGCAGCAATCAGCGCCAGATGCAGCGCCGTCGTGCAGTTTGAGACGGCGCACGCAAACGGCGCGCCCACATAGGCGGCAAATTCCTGCTCGAACTTGGCGACTTCGGGGCCCTGCGTGACCCAGCCGGAAAGGATCACCCGGCGTGCAGCCTCCACTTCAAGCTCGTCGAGAACGGGTTTGGCGACGGGAATCTGGCGCGGGCTCATGCGACGTCGCTCCGCTGCGGCATGCGTTCAGCGCGCCACCAGGACACGAGATCGGCCATGCCCTCCTCGATCGAAATCTGTGACCGGAAGCCAATCTCTCGCTCGGCCTTTTCTGTCGACGCCAGGCGCCGGGCAACCGGATTGACCTTGCGGGCGGCTTCGTGGATCGGCGTCAGCGAAGACCCCATGACGCCGAGCAGGATGCGCGCGAGGTCGCTGAGACTAGTCTCGGTGCCGCTGGCGACATTGAACACGGCGTCGGTTGCATCCGAGGTGGCGGCCAGTACGTTGGCGCGTGCGATATCGCGGACGTGCACGAAGTCCATGGTCTGGGTGCCGTCGCCCATGATGATGGGTGGCAGGCCCGCAGCGATGCGCTCCATCCAGCGGATCAACACCTCCGTATAGGCGCCGTAGACGTCCATGCGGGGGCCATAAACATTGAAATAGCGCAGCGCCACGTAGTCGAGGCCATACATCTCGTTGAAGCTGCGCAGCAGGGCCTCGTTATAGGTCTTGGCGGCGCCGTAGATGGTACGATTGTTGTAAGGATGATGCTGTTCGGTGGTGGGGAACACGTCAGCCGCACCCAGTACGGAGGCGGAAGACGCGGCCACGAGCTTTTTCACCTTGGCGGCGACGGCGGCCTCCAGCACGTTGAAGGTGCCGGTCGCCAAAACGTCATGGGCCAGGCGAGGGTCCTCGGCGCACTGGGTGATCCGGATCGCCGCCTGGTGGAAGACGATATCGATGCCAACCATGCTCTTTGCCAGCAGGTCGCGATCGCGGATGTCGCCGGTGACGACGGTGATGGGCGCAATGGCCTGGGCCGCGGCAATGTTTTCCAGCCGGCCGCGTACGAAATTGTCATAGATGACGATCTCGGCAGGTGCTTGGGCCGCCACGAGGTCGGCGATATGCGAGCCGATCAGGCCCGATCCACCGGTGATGAGTATCCGCTTGCCTTGCATGACTTGGGTCCTTTCGTGGAGGAGGAGGGTGTTCCTAGGCGTCCTTGCGGTAGCGCAGCACGCGGGCGGGAACCCCGGCCGCGATCGCATAGGCCGGAATATCGGTGGTCACCACGGCCCCGGCGCCGATGATGGCGCCCTCGCCGATGCTGACCCCGGGCAGGATGGTTGCATTGGTGCCGATATCGGCACCCGCGCCGACGCGTACCGGCCTGATTTCAAGGTCGGTGGTGATAACAGGCTCGCTGACGGGCATGCCGGTATGCTGCGAACCCAGCACCTTGGCGCCGGGGCCCCAGCCCACATAGTCCCCGAGGATAAGGTTGCGGGCGTCCATATAGGCGTGCGGACCGATCCACACATGGTTGCCAATGATGCAGGTGCCATCGTGCCGGCCCTGAATGTAGGTGCCGGTGCCGATGAACACATTGGCGCCGATCTCGAACGTCTCGATGTTGCGGAAACTGGCCTGGCTGCCAACCTGCAGGCCGGAGCCGCAGGATCTGGCGCTGGCCTTCCAGATCGCCCGGCGCATCAAGGCGTCAAGCTTGCCCTCGCCAACCGCAAAGCGCGCATAGACGTCGGCCAGTGTGTCGGCCCCATAGGTACTGGCCAACCAGTCGGCCAGGCCGTCCTCGAATTGCGGATCGTCCGCTGCAGCGCGGCGCCCGTGGATCGAGGTGGTCCGGCGGCTGGTTTCGATCGATTCAATCGACATAGGCATTCTGCTTCACGAGTTCTGCGACAATCTCCACGTCTCGCAGGCTGAGTTCTGGATAGAGCGGGAGTGAGAGCACATTGTTGGCGGCGGCCTCCGCGGCGGGGAAATCGCCTTGTCCATGACCCAGATGGGCATAGGCGGGTTGCAGGTGCACCGGGATGGGATAGTGCAGGCCGGTCTCGACGCCCTCGGACAGCAGGAACTTTTGCAGCTGGTCGCGATCGCGCGTGCGCACGGCAAAGACATGCCAGACATGGCGGCGACCTGCCGCCTCGCGCGGAACCTCAACGGGCCCATTGACCAGCAGGCTGGTATAGAGCCGTGCCCGGGTGCGGCGCGCTTCGGTCCAGGTCTCAAGCTGGCGCAGTTTGACCCGCAGAATCGCGCCCTGAATGGCGTCCATGCGGTAATTGAAGCCCTGCGTCACGTGATGGTAGCGGCGATCCTGGCCCCAATCGCGCAGCATGCGCATCTGCTGGGCCTGCTTGTCGTCGTTGGTCACAATGATGCCGCCCTCGCCGCATGCCCCCAGGTTCTTGCCCGGATAAAAGCTGAAGCAGCCCGAAACGCCCAGGCTGCCGGCGCGCTGGCCGCCATAGGTCGCTCCATGGGCCTGGCAGGCATCCTCGATGACCACGAGGCCATGCTTGGCGGCAATCTGCAGGATCGGGTCCATGTCGGCCATCTGGCCGTAGAGGTGGACTGGAACGATGGCCTTAGTGCGCGGCGTGATGGCGCGCTCGATCTGGTTGGGATCGATGTTGAAGGTCACCGGGTCGATATCGACGAAGACCGGGATTGCGCCGATGTAGCTGATAGCGGCGGCGGTCGCCACGAAGGTGAAGGGCGTGGTGATGACCTCGTCCCCGGGTCCGACGCCGGCGGCGAGCAGGGACAGATGCAGCGCGCTGGTGCCGGTATTGACCGCAATGGCGTGGCTGGTGCCGCAATAGGCGGCGAACTCTTCTTCGAGCGCCTTGACGTCCTCGCCCAGCACGTACCGGCCGGACCGGAGCACCTTGAGCGCGGCAGCCTCAAGCTCCGCCTGGATCGTGGCATATTGGGCCTTGATATCGAGAAACGGGATCATGCGAGGACGCGCTCCTGAGCGAGTTCAACAAGGTTGCCGCCCTGGGCCATCGAGCGAGTGGCCGCTTCCAGAATGCGCACGACGCGCAAACCGGCGGCGCCATTGGCGGTGGGCTGGGTGCCCTGCTCGACGCAGTCAATGAATTCGGCAAGTTCGGACCCCAGCGCCTCGGTGACGTTGAGCTGGGGCGCGAACATGTCGCCGGTGCGATAGCCGATGCGCATCTGGTTCTTGCGCTCGCCGGCCTGCGGCGCCATCGGATCGAGCGTGATGCCGCTATCGTAGATCTTGATCTTTTCGCTGGGCTCGAGATCGTCATAGACGACCATCTTGTTGCTGCCACCCACCAGCGTGCGCCGGATCTTGACCGGAGCGAGCCAGTTGACGTGCACATGGGCGATGAGCTTGCAGTCGAAATGCAGGTTCAGATAGGCGATGTTCTCGGGCGAGCCGGCCACGTGCGACATGCCGATGGCCGAGACTGCGCGCGGGCGCTCGGTAAGCACGAAATCCATGATCGACAGGTCGTGCACCGCCAGGTCCCACATCACGCTGACATCGTGCTGAAACAGGCCCAGATTGACCCGGACGGAGTCGTAATAATAGACGTCGCCGAGGTCCTTGCGGATCACGTCGCGCAGCTTCTTGACCGCGCCGGTGTGAATGAAAGTGTGATCGACCGCCACGATCAGCCCACGGCGATCGGCCTCCTCGATCAGGCGCTCCGCCTGTTCTGCCGTCGAGGTGATCGGCTTTTCCACAAACACGCTCTTGCCGGCACGCAACGCGCGCATGGCGAGGTTGAAATGGGTCGAGACGGGAGTAGCGATCGCTACCGCATGAACCTTGGGGTCGTTCAGGACCGCCTCGAAATCCTCGGTGATCTGCACGGCCGGGTAGCGGCTGCGCAGCCGGGCCAGCCGCTCGGTCTGCAGGTCGCAGACCCAGCGCAGATCGACATTTGGGATCTCCGAGAAGTTGCGGACCAGATTTGGCCCCCAATAGCCGTAGCCGATAACGCCGACGCCGATCATTGGTGCGCCCTTTCATGTTGCATGGGGAGGGAATTGGCGGAGGGGAGTACCCGGGCCGGAACGCCCGCCACCACGGCCCCGGCCGGCACGTCGCGCGTGACCACGGCGCCGGCACCTACGAGGGCGCCTTCGCCAATCGTTAGGCCAGGAAGAATGGTGGCATTGCTGCCGATGGAGGCATTGGCCCGCACGATGGTGGGCACGACCGACCAGTCGTCGCTGCCCTGCAGCGCGCCATCGTCATTGGTTGCGCGTGGATAGATGTCGTTGGTGAACATCACGCCATGGCCGATGAACACGCCATCCTCGATGGTGACGCCTTCGCAGATGAAGCTGTGGCTGGAAATCTTGCAGTTCCGCCCGATCGAGACGTTCTTCTGAACCTCGACAAAAGCGCCGATCCGGCTGCCTGGGCCAATTGAGCAATCGTACAAATTGACGAGGTCAGGCTGGTAAATCACCACCCCTTCGCCCATCGAGACCCGATTCAGCATTGGCTTCCCCTAGTGTGGCAACCCGCTCTCCCGCCATGCGGAAGCGCTCTGATTTCGCCGTGGGGCAAAGCTATTCAGGACTAAAGACGACGGCAATTTCCCAATCGAGCTAGGGCGTTACCTCCCTTTTGGGGCGTGGCTGGAAGTTACTCTCCAAGAATTATGTCGCCATGGGGCTGTATAGCTCTTTCGATGTATTTCCATCCATCGAACGTTCCATCTGATGGAGTTAAAACGACTGGCGGATGCACCAGAATGACACGAATTGTGAAAATTCGATTCTGGGGCAACTGTCCTCAATTGAGACAACTTTTAGGATTTAAAGGCGCCTGTCCGGCGCGGCGGCGTCAGCGCTAAAGGGGCCAACTTTGAATACCATGCATCATGGAACCGGTGCCAGACCGGTAGGCGATCTGCTTCGCCTGGTACGCGTTCCTATCGGCGTGCTTTTTGCACTCAGCGTTACCTCGAACCTGCTCATGCTGACTGGCTCGGTCTTCATGCTGCAGGTCTACGATCGGGTGCTGCCGAGCCGCTCGATACCGACCCTTGTGGCCCTGACGGGGCTGATCGTGGTGCTTTATTGCATGTACGCGATGATCGAGTGGATTCGTTCGCGTATGGCCGGCCGGCTTGGCGGGCTGATCCACGACCGGTTCGCCGAAGTGCTATTTCCCGCAACCGTGCGGCTGAAGCTGCGCGGCAGCCATGGTGGACGCGCCAGTCCGATCCATGACTTGGACATCGTGCGACTGTTCATCGCCGGCCCGGGGGCGATCTCGCTGCTCGATGTACCCTGGGTCCCACTCTATATAGGGCTCGCTTTCATGCTGCATCCCTGGCTCGGCGCCTTTGCGCTGGGTGGTGGCATCTTGATCGGCGGGCTCCTCGTCATCAACGAATTGCATTCGCGCCGACCGGCGCTGGCGACCACGGCGGCGGCGAGCGAACGAGCTTCGCTTGCCAGCGATGCCGAGGCCAATGCCGAATCCATCATCGCCATGGGCATGCTGAGCGCCGTCACGCGCCGCTGGGGCCAGGCAGCCGACAACCTGGCCCGCACGCAGCAGCGTTCGGCCGACAGGACGGCATTTTATGGCTCGATTACCAAGGGCGTCCGCTACCTGCTGCAATCGGCGGTGCTGGCACTGGGCGCCTATCTGGTCATTCAAGGGCAGGCCACGGGCGGCCTGATGATTGCCGCATCCATCCTGACCTCGCGCGCTCTGGCGCCGATCGAGCAGGTCGTCATGCAGTGGCGGGGTTTCGTCAATGCCCGGCAGGCGGTCGCGCGGCTCGCCCAGGTGATGGCATTTGCCGAAGTGCCGGCGCGTCCAACCCAATTGCCGCTGCCGACGGACCGGCTGAGCGTCGAGGACCTGGCAACAGGGGTCGATCCGGGACGCGGACCGGTCGTGCTCGATGTCTCCTTCGAGCTCGTCGCAGGAGACGGGCTGGGCATTATCGGCCTTTCCGGCTCGGGAAAATCCTCGATCGCTCGGGCGTTGGTGGGCGTATGGCCGGTCTTGCGCGGCGCCGTGCGGCTCGATGGCTCGCAAATCTCCCATTTCGACCCCGTCGAGCTTGGCGGAGCCGTCGGCTATTTGCCCCAGGCGGTGGAATTGCTGGATGGCACGATCGCCGAGAATATCGGTCGCTTCAGTCCGCGGCACGAGACCGAGGCGATCCTCAAGGCAGCCAGGGCCGCGCGGGTGCACGACTTCATCATCACGCTGCCCAATGGCTATGAAACCCGCATCGGCACCAACGGCTCCGACCTCTCGTCGGGGCAGCGGCAACGTATCGGGCTGGCCCGCGCGCTCTATGGCGACCCCTTCCTGATCGTGCTGGACGAACCCAATTCCAATCTCGACATGGAAGGCGACCAGGCGCTGACCGAGGCGATCACCGATGCGCGCAAGCGCGGTGCAATCGTGGTGGTGGTGGCCCATCGCCCCAGTGCGATCGCCGCAATCAACAAGCTCCTGTTCATGCGCGACGGGCACCAAGTTGCCTTCGGCAATAAGGATTCCGTATTGCACCAGATATCTATTCCTCAGACGATCGTCAGGACACAAAGTGCGTAAGGCGGTAAACCTCAACAGCCGTCTCGCCCTGCGGCCCAAAAGCATCGATCGTAATGTGAGCAGTCTCAACCGGCATGCCATGCTGGGTGTCAGCATCATACTGGCGCTGTTCGTGGGACTTGGTGGCTGGTCTGCCACTACCCAGGTCGAGGGCGCGGTGATTGCCAATGGCGTGGTGGTTGCCGAGGGCGGCTCGCGCAAGGTGCAGCATTCCGAGGGCGGCATCGTGCGCCAGATCATGGTGCAGAACAACCAGCATGTCGAAGCCGGCCAGGTGCTGCTGACGCTTGATGATGTGTCGGTGCGCGCCGAACTCGAGGTGATACTGACCCAATTGCGCGAGGGGCTGGGCACGCAGTCGCGGCTGACCGCCGAAAGCACCGGCGATACGGCCATGTACGTTCCCTCCGTGGCCGCCGACTGGCCCCCCGATCCAAACCTGTCGGTGGTGATGGGCCAGCAGCAGCGTCTGCGCCAGTCGCGCAAGCTGTCGATGGAAAACCAGGTGGCGCGGATCAATCAACTGGTCGAAGAAAAGCACTCGCTCATTGACGGCTACACGGCGCAGTTGAGCGCCTACAATGACCAGCTCGCTGTCGTGCGTGATGAATTGAAGCAACTCACCACCCTGCACAGCCAGGAGCTGATTTCCGCCCAGCGCCTGAATGAAATGAAGCGCAACGAGGCCGAACTGGCCGGCCAGGCGGCTGGTGTCCAGGCCTCGATCACGGGGACGGAAAGCTCAATTTCCGAACTCAAGATGCAGGGCGACCAGGTGGTCAGCGACTTCCGCTCGGACGCGTTGACGCAATTGCAGACGGTGGCCCAGACGGTGGGGGAGCTGATGCAGCGCATGATTGCGGCGGAGGCCAGATTGAAGCGCCTCGAAATCCGCGCGCCCGTGACCGGGACCGTGCACGAGTCGGTGGTGCAAACCGTTGGGGGCGTCGTCGCCCCGGGCGACACGCTGATGTACATCGTGCCGCAGGAGGACCATCTGCTGGTGGATATGCGCGTCAGCCCCATGGAGATCAGCAAGCTGTCCGTAGGGCAAGCGGCTGAAGTGCGGCTCTTGAACTACGACGCCAAGACCACGTTGGACCTGGTGGGCAGCGTCAGGACGATCTCCCCGGACCTGGTGCAGGACGTGGCGACCGGCACGCAGTATTTTTCGGTCCGCGTGGACATCGCCGATAGTGAGCTTGGCAAATTGCCCGCGGGAGCGTCGCTGGTGCCTGGCATGCCGGCGGAAAGCTTTTTCCGCACTGGCGACCGGACGGTGTGGTCCTATCTCGTGGGACCGATAGAGCAGCGGTTCAGCCACGCGTTCCGCGAGAACTGAACGCTCAAATCTGGAAGTTGATGTTCTGCTCGGTCTTGTAGCGGCACTTGTTGAGCACCACACCCAGCAGCTTGGTATGCTGCTGCAGCTCGCGCTCGCACGCATCGATGTTGCTGACGGTGTCGTATTCGGCGCCAATCACCAGCAGGGTGGTTTCCACCAGAGGCAGCATGCCCAGGCAATCGTCGCTTTCGAGCAATGAGGGCAGGTTGTAGATGATCATGTCGGCCTTGAGTTCGTCCCGCACGCGCCCCAGCATGTGGGCTGCGCTCTGGCCGTGCAGCAGTTCGGCCGGATAGCTGCTGGCGTCGGGGCTGGCGCCGATTGCCAGATTGTCGCCGACCCGCACGAAGAAGTCATCGATGAGGCATTCGCCCTGCAGAAACTGGGCCGTGGTGTAGCGCCCGCTATGGTCAAAGATCGCGGCGACGCGCGGGCGGCGCAGGTCGAGGTCAACGATGGCGACGCGGATCTTGGCGTGCTTGGTCAGACTGATGGCCAGGTTGACGGCGACGGTCGCCTTGCCGCTGCCGGCGGTGGGCGAGGTAATGCCCAGGCTGGTCCAGTGCTGATCGGTGGCGTCCTTGAGCAATTTGGTCCGCATGATGTCGAAGGCAAGCGCGGCCGGATGGCGCCGCTGAAACGACACAATGCGGCCCTTGGCCATCAATCGCGGGTCAACCGGCAGCGTCGGCATGGCTGACCATATCGCAGGATTTGGGGCGACCGGCTGGATCTGAACGTTGATGGTTTCCCGGGTGGAAGGCTCGGTTACGACGATCATGATGGGGCCCTAAAGCTTGGAGATATTGCTGGATAGACTGACGTGTGCGAGAGCCATCAGGCCCCTGATCGGAGCCGCGTAGCTCTGGATGGCCAACAGAAGCGCGGGAACGGCGATCAGCATGCCCAGCCCCATGGCCAGGCGCTTGCCGCGCCATGAGTCTCGCTCCACAAACGGTACGGTGATGTAGGGCACGATCTGCAACCGGCTCACCAGTTCGGCAGGCCGGCGGATGCGGCGGTTGGTCAGTTCAGGAGCGCAAACTGCGGCGAGGGCCAACAGCAGCGCTGCCACGACACTGGCCAAAAGCAGCAGCTTCTGCTTGGGACCCTGGCGTTCCTGGGGCGGCAAGGCACTTTCGATCAACGACAGGCGTTCCCCTTTGAGCAGCAATTCTATCTGCTGGCCGGTAGACGCCTCGGCGAGCCGGCCGATGGCCGCATCGTATTGCGCTTGCAGGTTTTGATGATCGCGCTGCATGGAATTGAGCGCGGTCTCATTGCCGGGTGTCTGCCCGATCGAGGTGGCGAGATCGGTAATGGTTGTCTGGATCGAGGCACGTTCTTCCGCAATGGCGCCGAGGCGATCCTTGATGTCGGCCAGCTCGACGTCACGCGAGCTCAAGGGCGTCGTGGCGTCCGTCGCGGCCGGCGTGGCGATGGCGGTTTCCAGTGTCGCAATCCGGCGCCGCAGAGCCTCGATGGTCGGGCTGTCCTCCGCGAATAGCGACTGCTGCTGGGACAAGGTTTGACGCAGGGATTGCAAGTTCTGCTCTTCGGGGCTCGCGGCGACGCTCGAAGCACCGAGGGGGCGCTCGTAGAGGTCGGCCTGACGCTTCCTGAGGCTGGCTTCTTCCTGAGACAGCAGCAGCAAGCGCCCCTGCTGGGCGACCTGCTGGTTGCGACGGAAGTCAATGCTGTCCGGCAACGCGTTGATGTGCTCGTTTTTGAACGCGAGGACCTGACTGTCCAGCGCCCGCAACTGGCTGTCGAGGCTCTTGGTCTCCTCGGTAAAGAAGGTGACCGTGTCGGTCGCGCGCTCCGTACGCAGCCGCACATCCTTGTTGAGGATCATGGTGACGAGTTCGTTGACAATATCTGCAGCCAGCTTGGGTTGGCTGGCCTTGAAAGAGATGCTGTAGACCGTCGCTCCGGGACCGTCGCCCGACGAGACCGCGGCCGGAACAATGCTCAATCGGCGGTTCATGTCGTCAAACTTGTCAGTGCGCGACAGCGTGACGTCATCGGCATAGACGGCGAACTGGTCGGCCAAAGCCAGGATATTGTCGCGCGACAAAACGTCTTGCTGAATGATCTGGAACTGTTCGCTGGCGCTGGTGGGAACGGTGGACTTGGCCAGATCAACGGGTATCTGCGGGGATTCCACGAGGATTTTGGCGGTGGCCTGGTAGGACGGCGGCCAGAGCAGGGCGAGCGCGATAAATCCCGCCCCCGCCAGGATCGCTACGGTCATGAACAGTGGCAGACGGCGCCGGAACAGGGACAGATAGAAACCAAAATCGATCTTGCCTAATGCGTCCACAATCGTTCACCCAAGTCCCTGAAGCTTCTCACAGTTCAAACCATATTGCGGATTCGAGGATGTGCTCCATCGCCAACACGGGTGAGGGAGGACACGCACTACGCCGGTCGAGCTAAGCCGCTGTAGGCGGTTCTTGAAGGGGCAAGGTCGCGGTACTCTAGGGCGATTATCTTTCCCAAACCCGGCAGTTCAGAGAAATGTTAAGCGTACTCAAGATCAGAAATGTCTCGCGTCATGCGCTTCTCTGCGCGGCGCTTCTCAACACCGTCTGGTTCGCTTCACCCGCGATGGCTGCCACGGTGGGACTGGCCCCGCTGACGAAACTAAGATTGACCGTGGTGCAATTTGTCGCCGTGAGCGGCGACTATAAGCGCTGGGACGCACTCGGTGGGGACATGGATGTGGGACCCGATGGTATGCTGTCGGTGCCGATCCTGGGCTCCATCGACGTGACCGGCATGAGCGCAGACCAATTGGGCACGGAAATCGGCGATCGATTGCAGGCCAAGCTGGGGCTGCTCGATGCGCCCAATGCATCCGTGCAAATCCTGGCCTATCCGCCGATCTACGTCGTCGGCAATGTTTCGGCGCCCGGACAATTTACGTTCCAGCCAGGAATGACCGTCTTGCAGGTCCTGGCGCTTGCCGGCGGCGAGCCGCGCGCAGATGGCACTTCCGGCCTTTCCGAAACGATCAAGCTGCAGGCAGACCTCGACAGCTTTGGCAGCGATATGCTTCGCCTGTCTGCCAGGCTGGCCCGCCTTAAGACCGAATATGCTCGCGGCACCGAAATCGCCTTCCCTCCCGAGCTCAGCAAGACAGATCCGCTGACCGCCGAAATTATCGCGCAGGAACAGCAGATCTTCACGGCCCACACCAATGAGCTGGCCCGCCAGCAGACCGGGTTGACGCAGCTTGCCGAGCTCTACAATGCCGAGATCGACGCGTTGCAACAGAAGGCAGCGGCGGTCCAGGAGCAGATCACCCAGTCCGAGAAGCAAGTCGAAGTCATGAAGGGTTTGGTGGAGGCGGGTTCGGCGACGGTGTCGCGGATGACCGACGCGGAGCGCGCACTTGCCGACCTGCGCTCGCAGCGTCTGGACAATGTCATCGCCACCATGACGGCGCGCGAACATCTCAACCAGTCGGAGCGTGATCTCGCCAAGCTACAGGACGAACAGCAGTCCGATCTCGCTAGCCAATTGCAGGACGAACAGGCTTCTCTAGAGAAACTGGCCAGGAACCAGACTGCAACAATGCGGATGCTGCGGCAGTCAGTCGAGTCCGACCAGAACACGATCCTGGCGCACACGACGACCACCAGCCTGGTGTATTCCATCATGCGTCAGAAGGACGGCCAGGCCACCATCCTGGATGCGACCGAGGCCAGTGTTCTGCAACCGGGTGATCTAGTGCGGGTGAAATTGCAGATGGGCCTGCCCGCCGTACCCGTCGCCGATATCAGCCCACAGGGCTGAGCGACTTACGGGCTGCGTTTCAGCAGCCCGTCCCCCGGAATACCACGCCCAAGGTCCGCGCCAGCACGGCGAAGTCGACTTTGGCGGACACGGTCTGCGCATAGCGGTTGTCGTAGGCAGCGCGCTCGGCAAAAGTGCAGTTATTGCGTTCGCTGATCTGCCATAGCCCGGTCAGGCCAGGGCGCAGATCGTAATAGGCAGTGCCCGGATAGAGCAGGCGTTGGCTGGGCATCATCGGCCGGGGCCCGACCAGGCTCATGTCGCCAATCAGCACATTCCAGAGCTGGGGCAATTCGTCCAGCGAATAGCGGCGCAAAAAGCCGCCCAAGACGGTCAGGCGCGGGTCATGACGCAGCTTCTGGGTGGAGTCCCACTCCGCCCGGGCGTCGGGATTTGCGTCCAGATAAGCGGCCAGCGCCGCCTCGGCGTTCGGCACCATGGACCGCAATTTCCACAGCCTGAAGACGCGGCCGTCCCGGCCAATGCGCGGCTGCAGGTACAAGGCCGAGCCGCCATCCAGGCGTATCAGAACCACCAGGATCATGATCAGGGGCAGGAAGAAGGGGCCGCCGACCGCCACCAGGGCAAGGTCGATCAACCGCTTGCCGATCCCATAGAACCGGAAGCCGCTGCGAACGCGCGGCTTCGCGGGCGCCAGTGTTGCACGGGCGCCCGTATGTTCGCTAATCGGATGGTCGAGCATTTTTGGCTTCCCTCGCTCAAGAGTTGGACAACGAGGATACCGGGTCCGCTCAGTGCCAAAAGTGAACCGAGTGAGCTAGGAGGTAGGCGCGCCCGGCCCCCAGGCGGCCCGAAGCCTAGCCCCCAGGGGGCGGCGCTAAATTTTTCGGGCATTATCAGGCGAGAAAAATAGGCTTAACGAAGTATTAACGCGCGGCGCCATAGGCCGCGACAGCCGCTCTGGGGCGTTAACCATATCCAAAGAGTTGCGGTGATTTAGGCTTGGTGATGCAGATCCCGGTGCACCGGCTATGTCATAGGAAAATCTAGGTATTTTGGCGTTGATGGCGCGCGCCCCCCGTTTCTTGACGTCACCCGGAGGTGCCGGCGAGGGGCGATATCATGCGCAAGATCCTGGTAGTTTACGGAACGCGGACGGAAGCCATCAAGATGGCGCCGCTCATTACGGCCCACTTTAGCCAGCGCCAATCCCTCGAGGGCATTACAAGGCGGTGCGCGAAATCCTGCTACCGCATTTGCAGCATCTGGAAAATGTGCTGATTACCGCGCCGTTGGATTATGGCGATTTCGTCGCGGCCATACAGTCCGTTATCGTACTGACCGATAGCGGCGGCGTGCCGGAAGACGTGCCCAGCCTGGGCAAGCCCGTATTGGTGATGCGCGAAACGACGGAACGCCCCGAAGCCGTGGTGGCGAGAACCGTGAAGCTCGCGGGCACCGACGAGGACCTGATCGTCAGCGAAGTGAGCACGCTTTTAACCAGCCGGTCCGCCCGTGATGGTATGGCAAAGGCCGTCAACCCTTACGATGACGGCCCTGCTTCGGATCGCTGTGTTCAATCGATCAAACACTTCTTTGGGTATTCGGCGCGACCACTCGACTTCGTGCCCGCCCCGAGTCCGCTCAGGCCCAGGCGCCGCGCGTGTCGTAGATAACCTTGCCGTTGTGCCTGGTGTGGCGCAGCGCCTTGAACGCATCGTGTTCCACCAGAAGCACGATGATGTCGGCCTGATCCACTGCGTCGCCGGCATTGACCAGCCGCAGATTGGCATTGCTGTTCAGCCTGGGCGGGAGCTCGTCCACATAGGGGTCTGCGACCATGATTTCCACCTCGGGCAAAGCATTGGCGATCAGTTCGACCACCTCGATGGCCGGGCTCTCGCGAATGTCGTCCACATTGGCTTTGAAGGTCAGGCCCAAACAGGCGATCGAGGGCGACCGGAAGCGGTTCGCCTTGGCGATCACCTGGTCGGCGACATGATGGGGCTTGTGGTCGTTGACCTCGCGGGCGGTGCGGATGAGCTTGGCAAGATCAGGCGCCGCCGCCACGATGAACCAGGGATCGACCGGAATGCAGTGGCCTCCGACACCCGGCCCGGGCGACAGTACGTTGACGCGCGGATGCTGATTGGCGAGGCGAATCACTTCCCAAACGTCGAGCCGGAGGGATTCGGTGATCAGCGACAGCTCGTTGGCAAACGCGATATTGACGTCCCGATAGGCATTTTCGACCAGCTTGGCCATTTCCGCGCTGGCGGCATCGGTCAGCAGGATCTCGCCCTGCGCGAACACGCGATAGATGCTGGCCGCCTTGATGGCACAACTGGTGGTGAGCCCGCCGACGACGCGGTTGTTGGTGATCATTTCGATCATGATCCGCCCTGGCAGCACGCGCTCGGGGCAATGGGCCACATAGATGTCGGCGCTTGCCCCCACAACATGGGGCATTCGCAGATCGGAGCGCACCGCGCCGATCCAGCGGCTGACCTTTTCGGTCGTACCGGGGGGGCTGGTTGATTCCAGCACCACGATATCGCCGGGTTTCAACTTGGTCGCGATAGCTTCGGCTGCGGCCTGCACATAGGACAGGTCGGCCGTATGGTCGGGGTTGAACGGGGTGGGTACCGCAATGATGAAGGCGTCCGCCTCCGGCATGTCGCGGGACATCGAAAGCCGGCCCATGGCCACGGCGCCGCTGACGGCGACAGCCAGATCCGGTTCGATGAACGGCGTCTCACCGCGCGAGATGGCCTCGACGATGCGCGGATTGACATCGACGCCGATGACCTGGATGCCGCGAGTGGCAAGCACGGTGGCCGTAGGCAGTCCGATATAGCCCATTCCAACCACGGCAATGGTGCCGCTAAAAACTTCGTTGAGCATGATGGTTCCTGCGGTGAGAGGTCAAACTTCGGATCGGGAGGAGGCGTCCAGTTGCAGAGCCGGCGCAGGACGCACCGCCTCGCGCAGGGTCAGGGCCACAAAGGCGCAGTTGGTGACGAGATAGCGCTTCCACAGCCGCCGTGGCTCCTGCAGCAAACGATAGGCCCATTCGAGGCCCAGGTTTTGCCAGGCCAGCGGAGCGCGTTTGGTGAGTCCGGCCAGCACGTCGAACGAGCCGCCGACGCCGTGCAGTACGGGGACATTGAGCATCTGCTGGAAGCGTCGCAGGAAGATTTCCTTGTTTGGCGATGCCATCCCCAAAAACAGCATATCCGCACTGGCTGCCCGGATCTCGGCTGCGATTTCTGCGGCTTCGGTTTCGCCAAAATAGCCATGGTGGCTGCCGGCCAGTCGCAGGCCGGGCCAGCGATGGGCGACCTGCCGTTCGAGCGCTGCCAGGATGGCCGGCTTGGCGCCGAGAAGATAAATGGAGCGCTGTTGGCGATGCGCCAGATCGAGCAGTTCCACGAACAGATCAATGCCGGCCACCCGTTCGGGGAGCGGGCGACCGAGCAGGCGGCTCGCCCAAACCACCGATTGCCCATCGGCGAGCAGCATATTGCAATCCAGCAGGGCATCCCTCAGGGCCGGATCGCGCCGGAGGTTTACGATCTTGGCGGCGTTGACCACGCCAATCAGCAAAGGCCTGCGGGACTGGACGGCCTGCCGGCACCTGTCGACGGCCTCGTCCATCCGAATTCCATCGAGGCTAAGGCCGAACAGCAGCTTGCGCTGGGGCTCCCGACGCCCCGTCAGCGATTGCTTGTTTAGTCTGCCGAGCTCGAATGCCATCCGGGCCTCCCGTTTGCGTGGAGGCAGGTTAGGGGGGCGGGCAATGCGCCAACAATCAATCGGAATGGGTCGGGGCGTGACTACTAGTAATGGCGGCGCCACCAAACCAAATGTCAGCATGCCTATATTTATCTACGGGCTAAGCAAATCTACGCCTGCTTAGCCTTAAATCCCTAGTTCACCAGCACGACGGCTCAAGGCAAATTTCTGGGGAATATTTCGGGGGCGCCGTGTGACAATGCTCAACAAACCCAATATAGCGACGCGCCGTGAACACGCCAGACCGCTGGCGGTCATCGTGGTTACCTATAACAGCGCAGACACGCTCGACGGGCTGCTCGACACCTTGGCCGAAGGGCTGCGTGGCATTGACGACACCGAAGTGGTGATCGCCGATAATGCCTCGGCCGATGGCAGCGTCCTCAAAGCCCAAGCCCATCCCATTGGCGCACGCGTCGTCCATACGGGTTGGAACGGCGGCTATTCCGTCGGCATTAACGCGGCGCTCGCCACGATCGGCGAAGACGCTGACGTCTTGATCCTCAACCCAGATATCAGGCTGTCGTCAGGCGCAGCCGCGCGGCTGGTCGCAGTGCTGCGGCAACATAATGTCGGCATCGCCGTGCCCCGTATCCTGCATGAAGATGGCGGGCTGTTTCATTCGCTGCGGCGCGAGCCGTCCTTGCAAACCGCGTGGGCCGATGCGCTGCTGGGCACCAGGCTTGGTTCGGGCATCGACCGGGGCGAATGCGTCTGCAACAGCGCGCAATACGCTGTGCCGGCCGTCGTCGACTGGGCTAGCGGCGCGGCTTTGGCGGTATCGGCGGAGGCGCGGGCCAGGGTCGGGGAATGGGACGAGACATTCTTCCTCTATAGCGAGGAAGTCGACTATCAGCGGCGCATCAGGATGGCAGGCTATCGCATTGCCTATGTGCCTCAAGCCGAGGTCGTTCACATCGGGGGCGACTACAGTCGCAATGAGCGGCTCTACGCCATACTGACCGCCAACCGCATCCGCGACTACGCGCGACACCACGGCACGATCTCAACGGCATTGTTCCGCGCGGCGGTGTTCTCGGGCGAGGTCCTGCGCAGCCTGCGCGGCTCGACCGTGCATCGAGCCGGCGCCGCAGCTGCAGTCAAGCGGCTGCCGGAGCGCTACGTGACGCGGCCGTCTTTTTCGCGGGTCGGCAAGGCATGAGCCCGGCCATCTCGGTCATTGGGTTAGCGATATGAACATCGTCGTATACGCCCATTCGATGGAGCTGGGCGGCAGCCAGTTCAACGCCATCGAGATTGGCCAAGCCACGCAGGCGATGGGTCATAATGTGCTGCTCTTGGCCGAAGACGGAGCGCTATCTTCAAAAGCCGAACAAGCCGGCCTTGAACACATCCGCGTCAGTACGCGCAGGAGGAGGCCATCTCCCGGGGTGATGAATTCGCTGACGCAGCTCGTTGAGCGACGCGGCATCGATATCGTGCATGGTTACGAATGGCCGCCTGCCGTTGATGCGTGGCTCGGCCCCCATCGCGTGCTTGGCACACCGGTGATGGCCACCATCATGTCCGCAGCCGTCGCCCCATTCCTACCGCGCTCAATGCCGCTTGTCGTCGGCGTCAACCTGCTGCGTCAACATTGTCTTGATGACGGATTTCAGTCGGTGTCCCTGATCGAGCCGCCGGTGGATGTTCAGGCAAATTCACCCGAATTTGACGGCTTTGGTTTTCGCGCCGCCCTCCGGCTCGCTCAGGGTACCACGCTGATCGTAGTGGTCTGCCGACTGGTGCGCGAGCTGAAGCTTGAAGGATTGCTGGTTGCCTGCCGGACAGTGGGTCGCTTGGCCAGCGAGGGCCGAAACGTCCACCTAGCCATTGTCGGGGACGGTCCCGCGCGTGCCGAGGTTGAAGTAGCGGCCGCAATGGCGAACGCCGCGAACGGATCGCCGGTGATTTCGCTCCTGGGCGAACTGCGGGATCCACGGCCCGCATATGCGGCGGCGGATGTTATACTCGGCATGGGCGGTTCTGCACTTCGCGGCCTGGCCTTTGGCAAGCCGCTGATCGTTCAGGGTGAGGCCGGTTTCTGGAAGCGCTGCGATAAAGGCACAGTTTCCCAATTCCTCGAGGAGGGATGGTATGGTTTGGGCGGCGGCGAGGACGGCGAAGATGCTCTTCGCGGTGCACTGGAACCGTTGATAGACGATTCGGCCCTCCGGCACAGCCTCGGGGCGTTCGGCCGTAACATTGTCGTTGATCGGTTCAGTCTTGAAAGCGCCGCGCGAGCACAGGTGTCGCTCTACGAAAAAGCCATCAGCCAATCGGTGCGAGCCAGGGCCGCAGAGATCGCCCAAGTGTCCTGGGGTGTCGGTCGGCACTATGTGCGGCGCAGGCTCGCGCGCGCCCTCCGGCTTCCAACCCCAGCCGATGATTTCAACGCGCTCAACAGGCAGCGGCGCAAGAATTAGCCGCGCGAGGCAGACCGCAGCCGCGCCGGAGGGTGTGGCTGCCGTCCGGATGACGCCTAAAAGTTCGCCTCGTTGGCACGCGTAAATCGAGCGGGTATGGGCCGCTAAGCCGATCAGGTAATCGTGCCGCCAGGGCCCCACCGCTACGATGCTGTTACTGGCGAACACCACGAGCGCGAAACACGCCGTCGCAGAACAAGGGCTGGTAAATATTGTCATCGATGTCGACGAGTAGCACAGGGCGGGGCGTCGCGGCGGCTACGGCGTTTGGGCGTCGTGCCGCACGCCAGTCGCGGGCGGCGCGCTCGTCAGGCCTTAACGCGAGCCCTGTCGAGGTAAAGGAAGCCGCCGCCGAACCGGCTCGTCGGTGGCCGCCTTTGCCGGTCCTGGCCTTCCTCGTCGCCATGGTTATTCCCTGGCAGTTTTATATTGGCCCGATCCACCTCAGCAGCACGCGCGCAGTCCTTTTGGTCGTCCTTGCGCCCGCTATCGTGAAATGGGCGAGCGGCAAGGCTGGCCGCATCCGCCTGCCGGACATCGCGGTGCTGCTATTCATCGGTTGGTGCTCTATCGCCACCCTGCAAATTCATGGTTTCGAATATGCAATACAATCCGCCGGCATGCTGACGATCGAGACCGCAGGCGCCTATTTTCTCGCACGTTCGTACATAAGGACCGAGCAGGACTTTTATGCGACCTGCAGGGCGCTGTTCTGGGTCGTCGCCTGCCTGCTGCCGTTCGCGGTCCTTGAGGCAGTGTCCAAATCGCCGGTGCTCCTCAACTTGTTCAGCAGCGTCATGCATAGCTATGACGTCTTGGGCTCCGATCCGCGTTGGGGCCTGCGCCGAGCCCAGGTGGTGTTCCAGCACCCAATCCTGTACGGGGTATTTTGCGGCATCGCCTTCGCGCCGACGTTCCTCGTACTGGGACATGGCCGACCACTTCCGGAGCGCTGGTCCAAAGCTTCTGTCGTGATGGCAGCCGCGTTTTTCAGCTTGTCGAGCGGGCCGATGACGGCACTGGCCATGCAGGTCGCTCTGTTAGGCTGGAATTGGGCACTCCGGAACTTCGCCGGCCGCTGGAAGCTGCTCTGGATCATTTTGGGCTCCATGTACCTTTTCCTGGCCCTATTCTCGCGCCAATCGCCGGCCCAACATCTGATTAACATTGTGGCGTTCGACAAGGCTTCGGCGTGGCAGCGCCTGCTGATCTGGAACTACGGCACTGAATCCATCGCCGCCCATCCGTGGTTTGGCGTCGGCTTCGGCGACTGGGTGCGAATGGCAGGGCAAACCGCGAGCATCGACATGTTCTGGATCATTTCATCGTTGCGGCATGGCATACTCGCCGGCGTTTTTTTGGGTGCCGCGTACCTGGGCGCGACAATATTGATTGGCTTCAAGCGCGGCCTGAGCGAATCACAAATTCAGTGCCGGACGGCGTATCTGGTCTGCATGGTCGGTTTTTTCGTCGCTGGCTGGACGGTCGATTTTTGGGGCGAGGTGTATACCGCCTTCTTCTTCATGATCGGCAGCGGGCTTTGGCTGCTGAGCGTTCCTGGCAAGACCGAAGGGCTTCGGGCCGGATATCTACCGCAGCTCTCAGAACGTACCGGGCGCGCCGCGCGCCAGCCGATTCCCAACCGGAAACGGGGCGCATCGGCGCCCCGCCTGTGAGCGGTCATGCTTAAAAAGTCCCTGGCTTTAAGACGCTTTACATATCGTGGCCTGCCCGACGTCGGACTGGAACGGCCACAGACCTGCATCATTATCCTTGAAGGCTTCGGACCGGGGCGTCTGCTGGCCTTTCCCCGCGCCCAGGCCCACGTTCTCTCACGATCGATACAACATCCGGGCTGTTGCCTCCAGCCTCCGCTTTACTATGGCGTTACGTTTCCGCGCTGGCCGCATCGGCCTTGCAGAGCTGCTTCATCAGACTCCCGGACCGCGCTGATTCCGCTACAAGCGCAACCTATTGCTGGCCCACACCGGTCGCTGTGGTCGAGTATGCCAAGGCGCGCGGCATCATGACTGTGCGCAAGATGATTAATACGCCCCAGAGTACCGTCAAGCGCATATCGGACTGCGCCTACTCTCGGATCACCTTGCCTATCGGGCATAGGATCGATGCGGCAGCAGTCGAGGCTGAGCGCCGGGAGCTTGCCCTTCACGATTGGAATTGCGCGCCGAGCGCTTTGGTGGAAGCGTCGCTCATCAAGGGCGGTGTCAGCAGGGACAAGCTCATTTCGACCAGTTTTGGCTGGTCGCCTGCGCGATCTGCCCGCGAGGTCGAAAAAAGGCACAATTGGGAGGTTGCAAGCTATGCATGAAGCCGTGGTGCCATTCGAGCCGACCCCGCCAAGCCGATTGCGGACGGCCTGGGACAAGCTTTTATGGGGGATGCGCGCAGTCGGTCCCGGCCGGGTGCTGCAGGGCGGCGCGAGGCTCGCTCTACTGCAATTGCGTCATCCACTGAGGTCAGAAGTCAGGCTGCGGTCCGGCACCGTTATGGAATTCGACTACCCGAGCCAGTTCCCTCCAATGCTGGTGATGTTCGGCGATCTGGTCGATCCCGAATACGCTTTCCTGCGCGACATTGCGCGCCCCGGCTGGACCATCGTCGATGTGGGTGCGGCGATTGGCCAGTTCACCCTGTTCGCGGCCGCCACGGGCGCCAGGGTCCATGCATTCGAGCCCAGCGGCGCAAATGTCGGCACCCTGCTGCGTAACCTCCGGCGTAATGGCGTCGCCCAGCGCGTCGATGTTTATCAGGCCGCACTCTCCAACACTACGGGCGAGGCGCGCTTCCAAACGGATGCTCGAACCTGGCTGAGCCGGCTGGATCGATCGGACGGCGGCGAACTCGTTCGGGTGCAAAAGCTGGACGACGCCATGGACGAGCTGTCGCTCCATCATGTGTCGGTACTCAAAATCAACGTCTCCGGTTACGAGCCGGCCGTAATGGAGGGCGCCTGGCACTTCCTTGCCGAGGGGCGCGCGGACATTCTCGTGTTGCTGCTCGGGCTTGAGTCGCTGCCTTGGTACGAAAAGATCGCTGGGCTCGGCTACCGCTTCTTCTACTACCACCCCGGACGCAAAACACTGCACGAGGTTACCTCATTCGATGCGGATAGTGTTCTCGATCACCGCCCATGGCCCTCCCGGCACATCATCGCCGTTCGCTCCGGCGCCATCGTCGAAGGCATCGTGTCGGGCCTGCACATCCGCCCTCTCCAGAACCGGTCCCCACATGCCCAACGCTAGCTATGGCGAGCGGAGCGCCAATGACTCTGCAGCTAAGACCTCGCCTCGGGTTTCGGTCATCTTGCCGACCTACAACCGATTGCGCACCTTGCCCGACGCAATCGCCAGCGTCTTGACGCAGTCTTTCAGAGACCTGGAGCTGATTGTTGTCGACGACGCCTCTACCGAAGACATTGAGAGCTTCATCGCCAGCATCGGCGACCCTCGCCTCGTCTATATCCGCCGGCCTCAAAATGGCGGCGCCGGCGCTGCACGCAATACCGGGCTGATCCATGCCAGGGGACAATACATCGCCTTCCAGGATAGCGATGATCTATGGCTTCCCCGCAAACTCGACTATCAGTTGGCGGCCTTCGCCGATCTCCCCGGCGAGTTCGGCGCGATCACCGGCCCGAAGATTTTGCATGGCCGCGACGGCTCCGGTCGCTTCGGCCCGGACCAAGTCTGCGTGACGCCGTCGGCGGCGGGGCGGTTGCCGCGCGACGTGGACCAGGTGGATTGGATGTTGCGCGACAATCGTATCAGCGTGCAATGTGCCATGTTCAGGGCCGATTGCATGCCGACACGGCAATGGTTTGATCCGGTTGCCGCGGCCAACGAAGACTATGAGTTCGCCGTCCGGCTTGTGCAGCACGCCCGTGTCCTTGAATACACTGAGCCGCTCGTGCTGGGCGCAGTCTCGGCTGACAGCATCTCGCGATCGCGCCGGCGACAGACGCTCGGCGATATCCGTATCATGAAGAACAACCGCCAACTGCTGCAGCGCTATGCGCCTCGCAAGGCCATGCTGATGCGCAACCTTGCCGGGTTCCTCATCAATGACGGCAAGCCGCGTCTGGCGGCGAAGTTCCTGCTGGCGAGTGTGGCTCTTGATCCGCCCAGTGTGCTGACTATCGCCGATATAGCCCTGCGCAAGGTCTTGGGTTCGGCGAGGCAGCGCGTAGCGCCGATGCAGCGCTCTCCGGGCTGAGGCCGCGCGTCAGCCCCCGTGGGCTTGCGCGCTTGCGGCCATCCTGTTGGCATGCTCTTCGCGAATCCGCTGCGCTTCTTCGTCATAAAGAAAGGACAGGAAGGCGTATCTTGTACCGCTGATGAGCGGCGTGACCTCATGCAGCAGCGAGCAGGAGAAAACCACGGCGCTGCCGACGCCGGCTCGGTAGGTTTTGGGTCCGAACTCCGGAAAGCGGAGGCTACCCCCTTCATAAGCCTCGTTGAGGTTGAGCGTCACCGCAAACCGTCTATGGGCTACCAGGGGCGCTGTGTTGTCACGGTGGGCGTGGAAATGTCCGCCATTGGCCGCCTCGTAGCAGCCCACCAGATAGCGCTCGATCCGCGTCGTCCGGAACTGAAAGGCTCGGTGAATGATCGGCAGCAGCCGGCGCACCAGCAAATCCCGGCATTGCTGCACGGTCTGCTCGTCCGAGACGTACCAGTCGAGGCGCTTGCGGAATGCGGGGTCGAATTTCTCCACCACCTTGCCCGCGGTTTCGATGGCGCCGATCTCCCGCCCGCCCTCCGCTTCATACATCGCGATCATACCTGCACAGAAATCGGCATCAAACACGCCGGGCACGATGAGCACCGGGGCGTCATGGATTTGTGGACGATGAGCGCGCCGTGCCTCAAGCAGAGGCAGCACACGCGCAGCAATCTGTTCGGCATCCGACACAATCTCGATCACTTGCAGCGCCGGGCTCAGCACGAAAGCCAGGCATGTCACGGCGCCGGGATCATCGACGCCATACCGCTTGCCCACGGAGCCATCGATGTCGTGTCCAAAATACCAGCCGGGCTTACCCGCAAGATGCGCAGGCAAGCTTCCTGCCACCAGGCTCAGTCCGATCAAGATCGCCTGGCCCGTTCCAAACGTCTCGTCATGCTGGAGGAAATCGTCCAGCACCCGCTGCGCATCGGGGCCAGCCAAGGCGCCATAAACCAGCAAGACGATATCGCGTCCAGCCAGCTCATCCAGAACCACGTGTCCCCCACCGTCGGACCGTGGCACCGAAAACCACGGTGCCGGTTCGCCAACATTGAGGATCGACATCTATGTCCTCCCATAATTTTGGTGTTGCAGTTGATCTGCTAGTTGACGCGAGCCCTCAGCCGCAGCTCGAAGCCCCCATTCTTGACTACCGCGATGTGGCGAGCATGTGGCGGTCATGCCCAGCTGATGACGATTGCTAAAAGGAGCTAGACGGCAACTCTCGGCGTCGTCCCTTGTCCATTCATCAGCGCCAATAGGGTTGGATAGCCCATAAGGCCTAAGCAACTCCGGCAATTGCGCCGTTCCAAATTCCCGATGTACTTCAGGCACTAAGGGGCTCTCGGCCGCGACGATGTGCGAAGGGGACGGCAATGACGATACTCGTGACAGGTGGCGCCGGCTTTATTGGGTCCAACTTCATCCATGAGTGGCTAGCCCACGGCGATGAGCCGGTGATCAATCTCGACAAGCTCACCTATGCGGGCAATCTCGACAACCTGCGCGATATCGAGGACACGCCGAGTTACATTTTCGCTCATGGGGACATTGCGGACTATTCTCAGGTCAGCGCCTGGCTGGCCAATTTCGATGTCCGCGCCATCGTGCATTTCGCCGCCGAAAGCCATGTCGACCGGTCAATCGACGGGCCGTTAAGCTTCGTCGAAACCAATGTGGTGGGCACCACCCACCTCTTGCAGGCGGCACTGGAGCACTGGCGCAAGCATCACAATTTCCGGTTCCTGCATGTCTCGACCGACGAGGTGTTTGGCTCGCTGGAGCCCGACGATCCCGCATTTGTGGAAAGCAGCCCCTACCGGCCCAACAGCCCCTATGCGGCCAGCAAGGCGGCCTCGGATCACTTGGTTCGGGCCTATGGGGAGACCTATGGCCTGCCGGTGCTGACCACGCATTGCTCCAACAATTACGGGCCCTATCACTTTCCCGAAAAGCTCATCCCGCTGCTGATACACAACGCCACGACAGGCAAGGACCTGCCGCTTTACGGCGACGGCCAACAGGTGCGCGACTGGCTTTACGTGGCCGATCATTGCCGCGCATTGCGCATGGTCCTGGCCAATGGCCGGCCGGGCGAGACCTATAATATCGGCGGCAATGCGGAACGAAAGAATATCGACGTGGCCCGCACCGTTTGCGCCATGCTGGATGACTATCTGCCCCTGCTCGACGGCCGCTCCTATAGCGACCAGATCGTGCTGGTCCGCGACCGCCCGGGCCATGACCGGCGCTATGCGATCAACGCCAGCAAGCTGCGCACCGAGCTGGGCTGGAAGCCGCTTGAGACGTTCGAGAGCGGCATCGCCAAAACGGTGCAATGGTACATCGAGCATCGGGAGTGGACCGCCGCGGTGACCGGGGGCAGTTATCGCGACTGGGTCGCCAGGCAATACACATGAAAATCTTGATCCTGGGAGGCTCGGGTCAGGTGGGTTGGGAATTGCAGCGGTCGCTGGCGCCATTGGGCGACGTTGTCGTGGTAGCGCGTCCGGCGCTCGACCTCTGCGATCCAGGCAGCGTCGGGCGGGTACTGGGAGAGAGCCAGCCCGACGCTGTCGTCAATGCCGCCGCCTATACGGCGGTGGATGACGCGGAAATGCACCCCCAGCAAGCCGATGCGATAAACCACAAGGCGGTGGATATCCTGGCGCGGCTGGCAGCCGACCGGGGATGCTGGTTGGTGCATTATTCGAGCGACTACGTGTTCGATGGCAGCGGCAGCAGCCCGTTCGGGGAAACCAATCCCACTGGGCCGCTCAACGCCTATGGGCGCAGCAAGCTTGCGGGAGACGAGGCCATCGTTGCATCGGGCTGCAAGCACCTGATTTTGCGGACCTCATGGGTGCATGCACCCCGGGGCAGGAACTTCGTCCGCAGCATTCTCAAACTGGCGCGCGAGCGCGATCATCTGCGTGTCGTTTCGGATCAGTATGGCGCCCCCACCAGCGCCGAACTGATCGCCGACGTCACCGCACGGGCGCTGGAGCAAATCATGCACAACGAGGCCCAATCGGGCACCTATCATATCGCGGCTGCCGGGGAGACCAACTGGCACCAGATTGCCCGCCATGTCGTCACCGAAGCGGGCCGGCTGGGTGCGGACCTGAAGCTGGCACCCGAGGCAATCGAGTCGATCGCGTCGGCCGATTATCCGACCCCGGCGATCCGTCCGCTCAATTCACGGCTGCAAACGCAGAAGCTTCGAGACGCGTTCGGGCTGGCCCTGCCGGACTGGCAACAAGGCGTTGGGCGCACCGTCGCCGAGCTGGTGGCAGCATGAGCCGCCGGGGGATCATTCTGGCCGGCGGCAACGGCACGCGGCTGCACCCGGCCACCTTTGCCATGTCCAAGCAATTGCTGCCCGTCTACGACAAGCCGATGATTTACTACTCGATGACCAGCCTCATGCTGGCAGGCATTCGAGAGATGCTGGTGATTTCCACGCCCGAAGATCTGCCGCGGTTCCGTCGGCTCCTTGGCACGGGCGAGCAGTGGGGCGTGTCGTTTTCCTATGCCGAGCAGGCGACACCCGCAGGCCTCGCCCAGGCATTCCTGATTGGCGAAGACTTTCTCGAAGATCGCGCCAGCGCGCTCGTGCTGGGCGACAATTTGTTCTTCGGTCATGACTTCCAGGCGCTGCTGCGCAATGCCGACCGGGGCAATCATGGGGCGACGGTGTTCGTCTATCACGTTGACGATCCGGGGCGGTATGGCGTTGCCGAGTTTGACCGCAATGGCGTCGTGATCGGCATCGAGGAGAAGCCGGCCCAGCCCAAGTCAAACTACGCCGTTACCGGGCTGTATTTCTACGACACAGAGGTTGTGGAAATGGCCAAATGCCTCAAGCCATCTGCGCGCGGTGAACTCGAAATCACCGACCTCAACCGTCTCTACCTCGATCGCGGGCAGTTGCATGTGCAGGTCATGGGGCGAGGCTATGCGTGGCTTGATACCGGCACGCACGATTCCCTGCTCGAGGCCGGGCAGTTCATCGCCACCGTCGAGCACCGGCAGGGGCAAAAGATCGCCTGCCCGGAGGAGATTGCCTGGCGGCAGGGCTGGATCGATACGAGCGAGCTGCTGGCGCTGGCGGCGCCGCTCGAACACAGCGGCTATGGGCGCTACCTGCGCAACCTGACCACAGAGGTACAACTGTCATGAAAGTCACAAGCATGCCCCTGGATGGGCTGATGGTGCTTGAGCCGCGTCTGTTCGCCGATGAGCGCGGCGCCTTTTTCGAAAGCTATAACGCCGACGGCTTTGCCGATCTTACCGGCCAGCACCACACTTTCGTGCAGGACAATCATTCGGTCTCGACTGCCGGTGTACTGCGTGGTCTGCATTATCAATTGGCGCCGCGCGAACAGGGAAAGCTGGTGCGCGCCGTGCGCGGTGCAATCTTTGACGTCGCGGTCGACATTCGCCCGGATTCGCAGACTTTCGGGCGCTGGTGCGGTATGCTGCTGTCGGCCGAAAACCACAAGCAATTCTGGATTCCGGGCGGATTTGCGCATGGCTTCCTGGCGTTGACTAATTGCGAAGTGCTCTACAAGACGGACGCCTACTATGAGCCGGCCCTCGAGCGCTCGATCCACTGGGACGATCCTACCATCGGCATTTCCTGGCCGCTCAGCGGGCAGCCCTTGCTGTCCGCAAAGGATGAAGCGGCCGGACCCTTGCCGCTCGCCATGATGGTTCAGGCGTCTGGAGCCCTTAACGGACTAGCTCGTTAGCTATCGTTCGATTGATTTTATACCCCCCCCGCCTGTGCCATCGTGATGGCTGTAGAGATAGGGGGCGCACATGAAAACCTACGGCAATTCGGTGCGCGGCAAGACCGCACAGTTCTATGATCTGGCAAGCAGCGCCGCGGTTTCCGCCGTGCAACGCCTGACGGTCAAACCAAACCCTACAGCCAGTTTTCGGGCAGGCGGGAGCGCCCCTCAGTGGGCGGCCGCCTTGGCCTCGACCCCGATCAGCGCAACGCCTAACTTCGACCGGCCGCGCCAGTTTCTTGCCGGCAATCACGAGAGCTACAGCACGAGGCTGCTCGGCGATGGAGCCGGCAATGTCCTGAATTTTGCGCCCGCCAGCTCTTCTGTGAGCGGGGCGCCGCAAGTTTCGTCCTTCGTTGTCGCACCACCGGCGGTGGTGAGCGTCGAGGTCCCAACGACGACCGCGCCTGCGACAGTTATGCCCTTCAGCGTGCCGGCCGCGTCACCGGTCGCAACCCTCAAGGCTGTGATCGCTCCAACCGATCCGTCGCCGCTGCCAGCTGTGCCGTCCTCCGATGAAGCAGCGTCGGCCTCGCTCGCCAAGGGGACGACCGCCATGGCGGATTGGCGCGGCAGCTGGATTTCGGCCGCGGCCACCACGCCATGTGGCTCCTGCACCGGGCGGGCCTGTACCATGTGCTCGGTCCGCACAGGCGGGCCAACCGCGACAAATGGCAAGCCCACCGGCTATGCGCAGCGTACGCTGATGTTCTATCAGCCCGACGAGACGATCGCGGCAAGCAGCAGCAAGATCGCGCCAGCCCTGACGCCGTCCGCCGCCAAGACTGATGTTACCGGCTTTGCGACCACGCTGGCACTGACCGCCTCCAATGCGATCGTGCTGGAAAACCAGAAGCAGGGCACGCCCGAAAGCGTGTGGATGATCGATGCCGGCGATTCCACCATTGAGGGCTACGCCGCGCAGTTCACGCTCAACCACGGCAATACCGTTGATTTCAAGATCAACACCGACTCCAAGGACTATACGATCGACATCTACCGGCTGGGTTATTACGGCGGTGATGGTGCGCGCAAGGTCGGCACGATCGAAAGGGACTTGGCAACCGCCCAGATCCAGCCCACCCCGCTATTCGACCCCACGACCAAGCTGGTGGATGCCGGCAACTGGTTGGTATCCGCCTCTTGGGCCGTTCCGCAGGACGCAGTGTCCGGAGTCTATTTCGCGCGGCTGCAGCGGCACGATGGCTCGGGCGGCGAGAACATCATTCCGTTCATCGTGCGAGACGACAACGCACCGAGCGACATCACCTTCCAGACCTCGGATACCACCTGGCAGGCCTATAACTGGTGGGGCGGCTACAATTTCTACGGTGGCGTAGACGAGGCCGGCCATGCCGGCCGCGCCAGCGCCGTCAGCTATAATCGCCCCATCATCACCCGGGACGGCGGCTTTGCGGCCGGGCCACAGGATTTCATTTTCGGCGCTGAATATTCGGCGATCCGGTTTATCGAGCAGAACGGCTATGACGTCAATTACATCTCGGGCATCGATACTGCTCGCGATGCCGCCCAACTGCTCAACAGCAAGATTTTCTTGTCGGTCGGGCATGACGAGTACTGGTCGGGAGATCAGCGCGACAATGTCGAAGCCGCGCGCGATGCCGGCGTCAACCTGTCGTTCTGGAGCGGCAACGAGGTCTATTGGGAAACCCGCTGGGAAGCCAGCATCGATGGCTCGGGCACCCCATACAAGACCCTGGTGTCCTACAAGGAACGCTGGGACAACACCAATTCGGATACGGCCGGGACAACTTCCACATGGCGCGACCCTGTTTTCGGGTCCGGAGCGCCCGAAAACGCACTGACCGGAACGATTTTCACGGTCGATTCCTATCGGCTCGATGCGATCACCGTGCCTTATGACATGTCGAACCTGAGATTTTGGAGCAACACGGCGGTCGCCGACCTGCAGCCGAACCAGGTCTATACGCTGACGCAGAACCTTTTGGGTTATGAGTGGGACTCCGACCTCGACAACGGCTTCCGGCCCGCCGGGCTGGTCCCGCTGTCCTCAACCACGGTCGACGTCCAGACCAAGCTGCTCGACTATGGCAATGCCGTTGGGCCGGGCACAGCCTCCCATGCGCTGACGCTCTATCGCGCACCCAGTGGTGCGCTCGTCTTCGGCGCCGGCACCGTGTATTGGTCATGGGGGCTGGATAGCCACCACGACAACGAGGTGACGCCGACCGACAAGAACGTGCAGCAGTCGATGATTAATCTGTTCGCCGAAATGGGCGTTCAGCCGGCGACGCTGATGCAGAGCCTGGCAGTTGCCGCCCAGAGCACCGATCATGTGGCGCCGACCACCACCATTGCCCAACTGCCCACCGGTCTGACGGCGGCCCAAGCCTATACCATTACCGGCACCGCCGTTGATGCGGGCGGTGGCCTCGTGGCAGTGGTCGAGGTCTCCACCGATGGTGGTACTTCCTGGCACCGGGCCACCGGCTACAACAGCTGGTCCTATACCTGGACGCCCAGCATCAGTGGGACCTATACGATCAAGTCGCGCGCGGTCGATGACAGCGTCAATCTGGAGACGCCGAGCGCCGGCAGGACTGTCACGGTCGCTCAAGCAAGCGCATCGACGCTATTCCTGCCCGGCGACACGCCCGCCGTTCCGTTCGACAACGACAGCAATCCGGTGACCGTGGGGGTAAGGTTTACCTCGTCGCAATCGGGCAGCATTGTGGGTCTGCGCTACTATAAGGGGAGCGTTAATGCCGGTGATCGTATCGGCTCGCTCTGGAGCTCAACCGGCACCCTGCTGGCCAAAGCGACCTTTACCAACGAGAGCGCAATCGGCTGGCAAACCGTCGCCTTCGACAATCCAATCTCGATCACCGCGGGCACGACGTATACGGCCAGTTATTTTGGCACCTTTGGCTATGCGGTAACGTCGGACTACTTCTCCAACCCTCACACCAACGGGCCGCTGACGGCCACCAATGGCTACTTCACCTATGCGGCCCAAAACGCGTTCCCAACCTCGGTGGGAGGGGGCAGCAATTACTGGGTCGACGTGGTGTTCAACCCGACGCCGACGCCTAATCAGCCACCCGTCGGCAATAACGATAATAACTATCTGGTTGCCCGCAACACGCCACAAACCTTTACCTTCGCGCAACTGCTCTCCAACGACACCGACCCCAATAACGACGTGCTGACGGTTATCGGCGCGGGAGCGGCATCGGGCGGCACGGTCGTGTTCAATGCGCAACAACAGACCATAACTTTCACGCCCAATGCCGGCTATCTCGGCGCGGCGACCTTCGGCTATTCTATCTCCGATGGGCGCGATGGCACGGGTTCGGCTTTCGTCAACATGAACGTCGTCGCCTCGGTCAGCACGAGTTCGCTGTTCACCGCTGCTGATACGCCCACCGACTTGACGAGCAGCGACACCAGCCGGGTTAATCTCGGCGTCAAATTCGTCGCGTCGGCCGCCGGTACCATCACCGGCATGAAGTATTACAAGAGCGCCGGCGATATCGGTACCCATGTCGGCTCGCTCTGGAGCAGCACTGGCGTGCTGCTGGCCAGCGCGACGTTCGTCAATGAGACCGCCAGCGGCTGGCAAACCGTCAGCTTCGGCAGCCCGGTGCAGATCGCCGCCGGAACGACCTATGTCGCCAGCTATCTCAGCAACGGCCACTACGCGTCCACCACCAACTACTTCGTTACCGACAAGGTCAGTGGCTTCCTGACGGCGCCTGGAGCGAGCAACGGCGTTTACAGCTACGGCGCCGTGAGCGCCATGCCGACCAGCACCTATAGCAGAACGAATTACTGGGTCGATGTGCTGATGACCTCCACCGCCGCCGGCAACCAGGCACCCGTGGCGGCCAATGACAGCGGCTTCACCACGCCGAACAGTACCGCGCTGACGCTGACCGCAGCGACGCTGCTGGCCAACGACACCGACCCTGACGGCAATTCTCTGTCGATTACCGGGGTCAGCGCGGCGCTCAATGGCACAGCTGTGTTTAATGCCCAGACCAATACGGTCGTGTTCACCCCAACGACGGGCTATTCCGGAGCCGCTTCCTTCGTCTATGCGATCAGCGATGGCTTTGGCGGCACGGCCAGTGCAACAGTCGCGCTGACCGTGGCGGCGCCGGCGAACCGGCCGCCGGTTGCCACCAACGACACGGGCTACACCACCCAGCAAGGTGTTACTTTGCAGATCGCGGCGTCAGCGTTGCTGGCCAACGACAATGATCCCGATGGCGACGCGCTGAGCATAACAGGCGTCAGCGGCGGCACCAACGGCACCGTCGCGTTCAACGCCCAAACCAATATCGTCACCTTCACCCCCACCGCCGGCTACGCTGGTGCCGCCAGCTTCACCTATGCCGTGGCCGACGGGCGCGGTGGTACGGCGTCAGCCGGGGTCGCCCTAGCGGTCACCGCAGCTACGCCCACCGGCACAACCTTGTTTGCCACCAACGCAACGCCGGCCAATGCCAACGTCAACGACGCCAGCTCGGTCGAGCTGGGCATGAGATTCACGGTGGCCACCAACGGCACGATCAATGGCATGCGCTTCTACAAGGGCGCGCAGAACACCGGCACCCATACCGGTACATTGTGGACGAGCACCGGCACCCAATTGGGCACAGTGACCTTCACCAACGAAACCGCCAGCGGCTGGCAATCGGCCAGCTTCAGCAATCCGATCGCGGTCGCTGCGGGCACTTCCTACGTAGTGTCCTATCATACCTCCATCGGATTCTATTCGGCGACCGCCGCCTATTTCGGCGCCGCGACCAGCAATGGCGGGATCACGGCGCCGGCGAACACGGGCGGCGCGGGCAATGGCGTGTTTGCCTATGGTTCGGCAACGAGCTTTCCATCGGGCAGCTACAACGCCACCAATTACTGGGTCGACGTTTATTACCAGAACGCGGCCAATATCGCGCCCGTGGCCAACAACGACAGCGGCTTGACCGTGCAGAGTAATGCGTCGGTGCAGATCGCCGCCGCCACGTTGCTGGCCAACGATACAGATGCCAATGGCGACCCCTTGTCGATCACCGGGGTCAGCGCCGCGACCAACGGCACGGTGTCGTTCAACGCCCAGACCAATATCGTGACCTTCACCCCCACGACCAACTATACCGGCGCCGCTAGCTTCAGCTACGCCGTTTCGGACGGCCGTGGCGGCACGGCGGCAGCAACTGCGGGGCTGACGGTTTCGACACCGGCGACCGCGACCTCGCTGTTCGCGCCGACCGCCACGCCGAGCACGGTAACTGTGAACGATCCCAACGGGGTCGAACTCGGCATGAAGTTCACCACCTCCCAGGCCGGCACCATTTCGGGTATCAAATTCTACAAAGGCCCCACCAATACCGGCACCCATACCGGCACCTTATGGAGCGCGGCAGGGGCCAATCTGGGCACCCTGACCTTCCAGAACGAGACGGCAAGCGGCTGGCAAACCGCCAGCTTCACGGCGCCGATCGCCATCACGGCAGGGGCGACTTATGTCGTGTCCTACCACAGCAACGGCAATTACTCGGCCAGTTCCAACGGGTTTGCCTCGGCTGTGACCTCGGGGCCATTGACTGCGCCGTCGAGCGTCTCCAGCGGCGGCAACGGGCTCTATGCCTATGGCAGTGCCAGTGCCTTCCCAACCAACAGCTACAACGCCACCAACTACTATGTCGACGTCGTCTTCAACGGTTCGCTCGCCTCTTAGGCCGGCGCAAAATAAGGAGTTAGAATCGTGCAGGAACTTTATGCCGACGCCATCGGGGAAATCACCGTCACGGGCACCATCGTACGCATCGATCTGGTCAGCCTGTCGACCACAATGCGCGACGATCTCGGTCAATTGGTGCCCGAACATCGCCAGCGTATCGTCATGTCGCTCGAAGGCTTCGCCAACAGCTTTGATGTATTGCAAAACGCCATGAACGGGCTGATCGAAGCCGGCGCAATCCGCAAGAACATGCCCGATGATGTGGTGATGCCCGTCAATGCGCCCCGGCCGAACGGCAATGGCGTGCGCCATAACGCATCCCCCAATTTTGACTGACCGGTAGTCAATCGCCATGCAGGCCCCTATCCAGACCGGCCCGGAATGTCTTGCGGCCACGCTACGCCATCATGGCCTCGACACCAGTGCGGATAGGCTCATTGCCGAATACGCCATTCGCGATGAAGGCATCGGATTCGATCTGATGCTGCGCATGGCGCGCGATGCGGGCCTGAAGGCGCGCCGAACCAGGATCAAGCGCGGTGCCTTGCTGCGTCTCGGTGCGGCCTATCCCGCCCTGGCGCGCCTTGAAAACGGCAACTGGGTCAGCGTGCTCGGATTTGAACGGGACGAGCAGGGCACCGACATCGTGCGGCTCTACGACCCGCTCGCCGAGACACCTGGCGGCATGATTGCGGTGCCGCTCGACCAGTTCGTCAAGCGCTGGAAGGGCGAAGTTCTCCTGGCCAAGCGCAGCTACGCCATAGCCGATCCGGAGCAACCCTTCGGTTTTCGCTGGTTCATCCCCGAGATACTGCACCAGAAACGACTGTTTGCCGACGTTGCCGTAGCGGCGCTGTTTCTCTACGCGCTGGGCCTGGCGACGCCGATCTTCTTCCAACTGGTGATCGACAAGGTGCTGGTGCACCAAAGCTATTCCACCCTCTATGTGCTCGCCATCGGCGTCGGGGTTGCGCTGCTGTTCGAGGCAGTGTTCGTGTTCTTGCGGCGCTATTTACTGATCTACGCCACCAACCGCATCGACATCAGGGTGTCGACGCGCACGTTCCGGCATTTGCTGGACCTGCCGATTACCTTTTTCGAGCAGGCGTCCGCCGGCGTGCTGGTCAAACACATGCAGCAGTCGAGCCGTATCCGCGAGTTCCTCACCGGGCGGCTGTTCCTGACGCTGCTGGACGCACTATCGCTCTTCGTCTTCGTGCCGGTGCTGATGCTTTATAGCTGGGAGCTGTCGCTGATCGTGCTGGGCTTCAGCGTCCTGATCGGCCTCGTGGTAGCGCTGCTGATTGCGCCCTTCCGCAAGCGCTTGGCAGCGCTCTATGCGGCCGAAGGGGCCCGGCAGGGGTTGTTGGTGGAAACCGTGCACGGAATCCGCACCTTGAAATCGCTGGCCATGGAGCCGCTGCAGCGCCGGGTGTGGGACGACCGGTCGGCGCAAACCATCAATACGCGCTTCAAGGTCGAGACGATCTCGATCACCGCTCAGGCAGTCACCGGGCTGCTGGAAAAGCTCATGGGTGTGGCCATCATCGGTATCGGCGCGCTGCACGTGTTCGACGGCAGCATGACGGTTGGTGTCCTGATCGCCTTCAACATGCTGGCCGGCCGGGTATCGGGGCCACTGGTGCAGATCGTCACCATGGTGCACGAATACCAGGAAGTGGCGCTGTCGGTGCGCATGCTGGGCGAGGTGATGAACCAGAAGGTCGAGCGCGCGGGGCGCACCGAAGGCCTTCGCCCCGAGCTCGCCGGCGGTATCGAGTTTGAAAACATCGCTTTCCGTTACCGGCACGATGATGCCTTTGCGCTCAACGATCTGTCATTCGAAATCCCCGGCGGCAGCGTCGTCGGCGTGGTGGGCCGCAGCGGTTCGGGCAAGAGCACGGTGACGAGGCTGATCCAGGGGCTCTATCCTGTGCAGCAGGGCCTGATCCGGATTGGCGGCTATGACGTGCGCGAGCTCGATCTCAACCACTTGCGGCGCAGCGTTGGCGTGGTGCTGCAGGACAGTTTCCTGTTCCGCGGCACCGTGCGCGAGAACATCGCGGCGGCCAAGCCCGATGCGACTTTCGAGCAGGTTGTGGAGGCGGCAAAACTGGCCGGCGCCGTCGAGTTCATCGAACAGCTACCGCGTGGGTACGACACGCTGATCGAGGAGGGCGCCGAGAATTTCTCCGGCGGACAGCGCCAGCGCCTCTCGATTGCGCGGGCACTGATCACCGATCCGAAGTTCCTCATTCTCGACGAGGCCACCAGCGCGCTTGATCCCGAAAGCGAGGCCATCGTCAAGCGCAGCATCAAGGGGATCGCGGCGGGCCGCACGGTGGTTATCGTCTCCCATCGCCTGTCCATGCTGACCGATGCCGACGCGATCATCGTCATGGATCGTGGCCGCCTGGTGGATGTCGGCCCTCATAGCCAACTCGTGACCAGTTGCACGACCTACCGGCATTTGTGGAACCAGCAGATGAAGCTCGTCGGATGAACGCCACAGCCAAAAACCTCAAGGTGGTCGAGCCCGCCAAAAAGCCGCAGCTCAAGCCCGTGCCGACGGTCAAGCAGCCCGTCATCATGGAGTTCCAGACCGATGCCATCGCGCTCGAGGAGCGCAAGCCCCCCTTCACTGCACGGGCGACGCTTTACCTGGTGGCCGCGGCGATCGGTTGCGCCATCTATTGGGCCAGCGTGTCCAAGATCGACGAAATCGTTGTCGCGCCGGGCCGGCTTGCAACCAGCGAGCCCACGCTGGTCATGCAGCCGCTTGAAACCTCGATCATCCGCTCCATCCTGGTCAAGGCTGGCGACATCGTCACCAAGGGGCAATTGCTGGCGACGCTCGACCCCACATTCAGCTCCTCGGATGCGGGGCAATTACAATCCAAGCTCGCCGGTTTTGCCGCGCAGATCGACCGTCTCCAGGCCGAGCTGGCCGGCACTCTCTATGCCCCACCGGCAAACGCATCGCCCGAAGCCTTGATGCAAGGCCAACTGGCCGTGCAGCGCCTGGCCGCCTACCAGGCCAAGCTCGACGATTTCGACGCCCAGATCGCCCATGGCGAGTCTGTTCGGCATGCGACCAGTTCCGAAGAGGCAATGCTGGGCAAGCGCCTCACGGGCCTGCAGGAGATTCAGACCATGCACGCCTCCCTGGCCGATACCGGCAACGGATCGCGCCTGACCTATCTGCAGGCACAGGACGTCAGCCTCGATATCCAAGTGTCGCTGACACGACTGAGCGGGCAATACGACGCCGCCGAGCAGCAACTCGATCAGACGCGCGCCGAGCGGCAGAACTATATCGCGGACTATCGCCGCGTGCTGTTCGAAGCCCTGGTTGACCTGCAGGACAAGCAGGCCGGCGCGGGCGAGGAACTGCGCAAGGTCAGCCTGCGAGAAGCGATGTCCCACATCACCGCGCCAGCCGATGCGGCGGTGTTGGAAGTGGCGCAGCGCTCGGTGGCTTCTGTCGTGCAGCCCGCCGAACCGCTGATTACCCTGGTGCCGCTGAATGTGCCGCTCGAGGCAGAGGTCACCGTGGCGAGCAACGATATCGGCCATCTGAGCACCGGCGATCTTGCCCGCATCAAATTCGATGCCTTCCCGTTCCAGGAGCACGGCACCATCGAGGGCAAGGTCATCTCGATCAGCGAGAATTCCTTCGCCAAGCAGGCCGGCGACAACCCGCAAGGCGGCGCGGCATTCTACAAGGTGCACATTGCCTTAGGGCAGGACGCGTTACGGCAGGTGCCGGCCTCGTTCCGGATGCTGCCGGGGATGACGGTCTCGGCCGAAATCCATGCCGGCGATCGCACCGTGATTTCCTATTTCCTCTATCCGCTGATCCGTGGGCTCGACGAAAGCCTGCGTGAACCCTAGGTCAAGGTTTGGGGCCCGGCGATTACTCCGGGCCCCAATCTCAATCCCCAAATCTCAGTATCGGGGCGTCTGGTGGCGAAGCGCCTGCACCACGCCACGCGATCGCCAGGCATAGAGCATCCAGCCGAACTCATAGGGCCGGCATTCGCGATCGACCTTAACCGGCGGAAACACGGTATCGAGGCCCGGCAAGTGCCAGCCGGCGCTGACCGCCGTGGTCACGGCAGCGACCGAGCGAACCAGCTTGGGCGGCTCGTTGCGACCAATTTTGCGCCAGATCACGCCATCTTCGGCAGAGATCATCGGCTCGTCGGTTTCGGGGCGTCGGTCGAGCCAGCCCAGGCCCTTGGCCAAGGCCGCGCGATGGTCGGTGCCGCCGGCCTCGTGCAGATCGAGCAGCGCCATCGGCGCCATGGCATGCTGATGCACACTATAGACCGGATAGCCTTCCACCACGCTGCCGTCGCGGGTGTCGTAATGCCACCACCACTGGCCGGCCTCGCCCTGCAGCGCCACGATCCGCGCCGCACAGGCTTCCGCAGCGCGCAACGCCACCCGGTCGCCATCCATGTAGCCCAGCCGCGCCAGCGCCTGGATCGGGTAGACCTGATCGGCAAAACAACCCACATGGCCGCGCGCAAAGCCAGCCGCATTCGCTGGCGTGAAATGGCGGAACAGGCCGCTATCCGACTGGGCATGAAGCAGGAGCAGTCGGCTGGCCAGCCGCTGCACCTCGGCCGTCGGGCCGAGATGGCGAGCGGCAAGGGCTGCGGTCAGCGCCCATGCGCAGGAGACCGTTTGAATTGACTTGTCATGGCTCAGGCTGGTTTCGAGTAACGCGAACAGCTCGCCGGCAAATACCCCGGCCGTCTCCGCCGCGGCCCAGGCTGCCAGCGCTATAGCGCCAGGCTCGCCCGACTTTGCCGCCCGCTCGATGCAGGCAAGCGCCAGATCGATGGCTGTCTTGCCATCCAGCACGGAGCGCTGCTGGGCCTCTGTGGTCCAGGCCAGCCCTTGCGCCACGTTGATGGTGTAGCGCAGGTTATCGCCTTCGGGGATCACGCCCGAGCCGTTCCGGCTGCCGACGCCCCGCATGGTATGGGGGAAGTGCAGATCAGGCAGCGCCATGCGCCGCAACCCATTGACGGCCAAGTCGCACAGTTCGGGCAACCGCTCGCGGGCCGAGGCAAGCTTGGGGTCCAAAGCTTCGATCCGGTCGACCCCCTCGCCGGCGGAGTCGTCATACTTGGAGCGCCCAATCAGATCCTGCAGCATTCTGCTTCCTCGCCTTGATGCCAAACTTGCAGATCGCCTGCCCACCAACAGTTGCATGAGCCCGCATGAGGCACACTTCGCCCATGCGATGGAGGTTGGGCAGATCGGAGGAGTGCCGAACCGCGTGATCTAGCTCGATCGATGCAGCGGCCGCGGTTCAGCGGTTTTCCCGGTTCCACATGTCCACCATGCCGGCGGCGTTGTCGCGCCAGACCAGCCCCACCATCCGGCGCGCACGGTAGAGCCGGACGCGGGTAACGCAGCGCAGCGCCAGCCAGCGCTCGCGCCAGTTGGTGACGCGGTCCGACTTGCAGATGCGCAGCAGTTCAAGCGGGGGCGACGCCGCCATGACGGCGCTCTTGGCCAGCCAGCGCAGCTTTCCCCACTTCGCGCCGCCGATTTCGCGGAATTCATGGGCGACGTGACGATCCCAGCGCCGCGCTAGCTCGGGAAATGAACTGCATGAGGGCGTATAGACGCGAGCATCCGGCAGGTAGGTGATGAGGTAGCCCATGGATGTGGCGCGCTGGCCCCATTCGGTATCTTCCATAGTGCCGATGCCGCCAAACGGGCCCACGGAACGGAAGACGTCGGTGCGGACCGCCATGTTGCCGGTGGCGGCGAAGCCGTGCTGCTCCACATAAAGTCGCGTGCGATAGCTGTAGATGTTCTCATAGGCCTCGACCGCGGTCAGGCGGTCAACTGCCGCGGGCCGGATGCGAATATCGCCGCCGGCGAAGTCCACCTCAGGACGCTCGTCGAAGCCGCGCACGATTGCCCCCAGCCAGCCCTTGGCCGCGACGCAATCCGCATCGATGAAGGCCAGGATTGGTGCCGCGGCCATCGCCGCGCCCAGATTGCGCGCCGGGCCCGGTCCGGGGGTGGTTTCGCGCAGCAGCCGCACGCCAGGAATGAAGGTCGCCGCAAAGTCGGGCATGACGCGCGAACCGTTGTCGACCACGATGATCTCGAAGGGCAGGTCAGGCGTCCGCTGCGCATCGAGCGATTGCAGGCATTTCCGCAAATCGTCGGGCTCGTTCAGGTGCGGGATGATGACGCTAACTCTGGGCGGCCGAACCATAGGTCCAATTCTCCCGCAATCGGCGCTCGGACAAGGTCACGCGCCGTTGCATTGGTGCTGTTTTCGCCTGTCAGAGTGTGGCGGTGGGCCGTGGGCGGCAATAACCCCATCATGGCTGGGCGATAGCTCGAATTGATGCTGCCACCGTCCCATAATGTGCAGAACACCTCGCCGTGATGTCGGCCTAGGGTCTGCGGGTAGCGTGGCACGGGGGACCTGATGGCCATTCTTGATTTGTCGTTAGCTGGCCCTGACCTGAAGGAAACGGCTTCGTTTTGCGTGGTTGGGGCGGGCATAGCGGGATTGCTGCTGGCCACCAGGTTAGCCCGGCGCAAGCGCAAGGTCGTCGTGCTCGAGAGCGGCAGCCTGCGGTTCGATCCGCAAATTCATGCCCTCAATGAAATTGACGACCCAGCCCGGCGCTACTCGCGGGCATTGACCGGACGCTATCGCGGGTTGGGCGGCTCGTCCTCGCGCTGGGGCGGCCGGATGATCCCGATCAGCCCGGCCGATAGCGGTGATCGCCACCATATCGCCCAGCACGAATGGCCCATCAACCCAGACGTGCTTGATGGCTATGAGCCGGAACTGGAGACGCTCTTTTCAGTGGGGCACGACTCCTTCGACGAGATCGATTCCGTCACCCCAGGCCTGTCGGGACTGCTGCGGGCCGACGAGGAAGACTTCAAGGCTCGCTGGGCCAAGTGCCCGACCTTCAAGCGCTGCAATATCGTCACCATGCTGGGGGATGAACTCAGGTCAAGCCCGTATGTTACGGTTTGGCTCAATGCGACGGTTGGAGGTTTCGGTCTCGACCGGGACGCCGGGCGGCTGCTGGCGCTCAAGGCGCAGAGCCTGGCGGAGCGCCGGATCGAGGTGACGGCGGATCAGTTTGTCATCGCGGCAGGCACCATAGAATCCACGCGCCTGCTGCTCTTGCTCGATGAAGCCAGCGACCGGCATGCCTTTGCGTGCACGGATGCGCTGGGGCGCTACTTCCAGGACCACCTCAAGGCCGAAGTGGCGCAGGTCGATCGTCACCGCTCCGCGCTCACCAATCATTTACTGAGCTATCGGTTCGTCAAGGGGACGCGGCGGGACCTGCATCTGGAGCTGTCGCACGACGCCCAGGAAACCGAGGCCGTTTCCAGTGCGTTCGTCTACGTTTCGATGGACCTGGCCAATAGTGGCCTCGCGGCAATCAAAAGCATTGCCCATGGGCTGCAACAGCGAAAGGTGGAGATGAGGCAGGTCGGCTTGGCCATGAGGGACTTCAAGCTGGTCGCCAAAGGCGCTTTCTGGCGGTTGTGGCACAAGCAGCTCTATGTGCCCCCAGGCATAGCTTTTCGGCTGATGACGTCGATCGAGCAACTTCCCCATGCGCAAAACCGCATCACCCTGTCGGACAAAAAGGATCGCCTTGGCATGCCCAAGGCCCGGTTTGACTGGAAGCCCCGCGCCGCCGACGAGCGGACCTTTCGCGCCACCGCGCAGCACTTGAAGCACTATTGGCAGCGCTCCGGCTTCGATAACCTGTGTCCGTTGGTGTGGGATCCGTCGGTCACCGATCCCTACGGCCATATCACCGACAAGGCGGAGGCCTGCGCCCATCCTTCGGGTTCGGCCCGCATGGGGACCAATCCTGCAACGTCGGTCGTCGGCCCCGACCTGCGCTGCCATGCCCTGCCCAATGTCGCCGTTGCCAGCGCAGCGGTGTTTCCCACCGCTGGCAGCGCCAACCCCACCTTCACCATCATGAAGCTGGCGCTATGGCTGGCGGACTCCTACCAGCAATTGCCCTTGCAGCTATTGTAAGGGCAATTGCCTGCGGAGCCGGTTTTCACGTCACTGAGGTCATCGTCCTCGGATCTATCCTTCTCGCCCAATGAGTGGCGCGGGGCCCGAGGCGGCGCTTTGCCATGGGGTGTCATAGTTGGGGGCGTTGGCGAAGCGGCACATGCCAAGCTCCAGTTGCGCTGTTGCGCCGGGGGCAAGGGTGACGAGGAGCCAGCGGCCGGCGGCATCGAAGCGCTCGCCATCAAGCGAGCCGCCATCGAACACATGCTCGCCGAAGACGCCGGCTTGGATCACGACGCGCCTGGCCGCGAGGGCATCGGTGTTGACCAGGGTAAGGGCGGCGCTCGCATCGGCCAATCGGTCCACCAGTGCGGCCACGCCCGGCGGCAGGCCGGGACGTTGCGCATCGGCGTCGAAATAGCGGAAACGCGCCAGCTGCAATCCGCCGTGATAGACGTGCATGGGTCCGCCTAGCGTGAGCTGCGCCAGGCCTTCGAGCACCATGGGCGTCAACTGCTGCCACATGTGGATGGTCATGGACTCGCGGAAATGATCCATGGTTTCGGGATCGTTCTCGGGCGCCCGGAAGTTGGCGATCTGGTTTGAAATGGTCGTCAGGTTGGCTTCGAGCAGAGCCTCGGGATAGTTCGGGTAGCCCCCGCGAATGAACTTGAACCACTGCGCCGTGTTGCCGTTGAAGCCCATATGGCCGCCATTGGAAGCGCCATAGCCGTGATAGGCCGGATTGACTTCGTCGAAGAGATGACCGGTCCAGCCCCGTTCGGCCCGCTCGGCATCTTCTTCGGCCATCGAGACGTTCCACAGATAGGTGCCGTACATCGGATGCATCGGGCGGAAGTCGCGCCAGCCGGCGTCGTAGTGCCGGTTCGGCACCACTTGGATGCCGTTTTCCTCGCGCCGCAGGTCCCACAGCATGTCGAGTTGCGAACGGGGCAGGTCGAGGTGAGCCATGTCGCCGGTGAGCAGCGCCGCGTTGACGCCGGCAATGCAGAGCGGCTCCAGCAATGAGAACGAGCCGTGCGGCCAGCGCCAGCCGTAATAGCCGCCCCACCATTTGCCATCATTGTATTCGCCGATGTCGCCAGACAGCCCGATATTGTCCGGCGTAATACCGCCATTGCGCGCCGTACGCTCGGTCCAAGCGCCGAGATAGTCGATGACCCATGCTCGGTATTTTTCGTCGCCCGTATAGGCGAAGGCATGGGTCATGAGCGATGTGGCGCCGAGATTGAGCGGCACGTCCCCGCGCGATTGCCGGCTATTGATGCGCTCCAGAATGTCCGCATAGGTGGCGTCGTTCGACCACGGGGTCGCCGTGGCGTAGCGATCGATGCCGGGGATATCCTCGAAGGGCGGCAGGTAATTGTCGAGGATTTCGCGATGGGTCGACCAGTCCTCGCCCGTCTGCTCGAAGCGCGGCCCCCTGCTGCCGCTGATCGGCGAGCGGATGAGATGCTTGTCCGCATCGTAGTTGAGCGCCTCCTTGTCCTCGCCATTGTAGAAGCCCGCAAAGCGGCGCGCGCGTTGCCGGTCCTTGGGCACGCCGGGGTCGGCCAAGCCGAAAAAGTAGAAGAACAGGTTGCTCTCGCCGTGGTGCATCCAGTCGTAATAGGCGTCGTATTCGCGGTGAACCTGGCCATATTCCGTCCACTGCCAGGTGATGCCATCCCAGATGGTGCGCGAGCGCAGGTAAACTTCTTCGCTGCCGCCCAGCGCGTAGAACAGGGGCATGTTCATGAATCCCTCATAGGGATCGTCCGAACCGTCCATGCCCGGCCAGCGATCGCGCCAGATCAGCGTTCCATCGGCGCGCGTATAGCGATCGGCGAACTCGATCGCGGCTCGGTCGAGGACGCTGAAAATCTGCCGTTGCAACAGCGCCCATTTGGGAATGGTGGCGATGCGCGTGGCGATGATTTGGGGCAGTTTGGAAAGATCAGTCATGATGCCTACTTGCGGGATGGCGGTGCCGGCGGTCAGATCCGGTTGCCGGTATCGGGATCGAAAAGATTGATGGCGGCGCTATCCACCGCAAGGGTCAGCGGTTGGCCTGACACGGGGCGAGCCTTTGGGCCCAGCCGGGCGGTGATCAATTGCCCACCCACGTTGACGATCACCATGGTGTCGGGTCCGGTCGGCTCGATGATGTCGACAGCGCCGGTCAGCGTCGCGGCGCCGGGTCCTGCATGCAGGGTCTCCGGCCGGATGCCGGCCACCACCGAGCGACCCACGAAACCCGCAACGTCCTGCGTCAGGTCCGGCAGCGCCAGCGTGCCGCCGTCGTAGCGCAGCTGGAGGCCGCCTGAAGCCGATTCCAGCGTGCCCTTGAGGAAGTTCATCGTCGGCGAGCCGATGAAACTGGCGACGAACATATTGGCGGGCCGCTCGTAGATGGTCTCGGGATCGGCGAGCTGCTGGATCACGCCATCCTTCATCACCGCGACCTTGGTGCCGAGCGTCAGCGCCTCGACCTGATCGTGGGTGACATAGACCGTGGTGGTGCCCAGCCGTTCGTGCAGCCGCTTGATTTCGGTACGCATCTCGACGCGCAGCTTGGCATCGAGATTGCTGAGCGGCTCGTCGAACAGGAAGAGGTCCGGATTGCGCACGATGGCCCGGCCCATGGCAACGCGCTGGCGCTGCCCACCGGACAATTGGCCCGGCTTACGGTCCAGCAGGTGCTCGATCTGCAGTAGCTCGGCAGCGCGGTTCACCGCGGCATCGCGGTCCTTGGCATCGACCTTGCGCATCTCCAGCCCAAAGCCGATGTTCCGGCGCACCGGCATGGTCGGATAGAGCGCGTAGGACTGGAACACCATGGCGATGTTACGGTCCTTGGGATGCACGTCGTTGACATTGCGGTCGCCGATCAGGATGTCGCCGCCCGAGCTGGTTTCGAGGCCGGCGATGATCGCCAGCAGCGTGGACTTGCCGCATCCCGAGGGCCCGAGCAGCACGAGGAAGCCGCCGTCCTCGACGTCGATATCGATATTGCTGAGCACCTCGACGGCGCCGAAGCTTTTGCGGACAGAGTTGATGGACAGAGTTGCCATGGGTCTAGCCTTTGACTGCGCCGGCGGTGAGGCCGGCCACCATCGCCCGCTGCACCAGGGCGAACAGGACGATAACGGGAAGAATGGAAATCATGCCGCCGGCGGCCAGCATGCCCCAGGGAAGCTGGAACTCGCCGACCATCAATTGCAGCCCGACCGGCCAGGTGCGCGAGCCGGTGCTGGTGGTCAGCATCAACGCGAACAGATATTCGTTCCACGCTGCGATGGCGACGAAGACGCAGGTGGCCAGCAGGCCATTGCGGGCGATCGGGATCACCACCATGAACATAGCGCCCAGCCGGGTGGTGCCATCGATGCGCGCCGCGCTTTCGAGCTCCTTGGGCGCCGCGTCGAAGAAGCCTTTCAGCATCCACACGAAGAGCGGCAACAGAAAGCTGGTATAGGCCACGGCCAGCCCGAAGGTGGAGTCGAGCAGGCCCACCTGTCGCATCACGATGAACAGGGGTATGATCATCAGCACCGCCGGAAACATGCGCACCACCAGATACCCCAGCATCAACTGGGTGCGCCCCTTGAACTGGAAGCGCGAGAACGCATAGGCGGCGATGGTGCCGGTGAGCAGGCAGATCAGTACGGTCGTCGACGTGACGATCAGGCTATTGATCACCAGCGTCGGATAGCTCGACTGGTTCCACAGCTTGACGTAGTTCTCGAACGTGATGCTCGGGGGAATGTAGTGCATCGTCCGGGTGACGATATCGCTCTCTACCTTCAGCGACGTCAGGAAAGTCCAGACGATCGGCGCGATGCAGATGAAGGCCAGGCCAATCAGCACGATATAGCTGATGATATCCCAGACCAGTTTGGAGCGCGAGCGGGTGGCGGCCATGGCGTCAGTCCTCATTCACTTTGGAGAGCCGCACATAGGCCCAGGCAAACACCATCAGCAGCACGAACATCACCACCGACAGCGCGCCCGCATAACCGAAGTTGAAATCCTTGTAGGCGGTCTGGAACGCATAGAGCGACAGCACCTGGGTCGAGCGGCCCGGCCCGCCGCTGGTCAGGATCAGCAGCAGGTCCGGTGAGTTCACGAGGCCGATGACGCGCAGGATGACCGCGGCGGCGATGATGGTTTTCAGCATGGGCAAAGTAATCAGCCGGAGCTGGGCGAATGCGCCCGCGCCATCGATATCGGCGGCTTTGTAGACATCGGTCGGGATGCCCTTGAGCCCGGCCAAGAGCAGCAGCGTGAAAAACGGAAAGCTGTGCCAGGCCTCGACCACGATGGCAGCCGCCATGGCGGTGGTAGGGTCGGCGAACCAGGCCTTGTAGCCCTGCAACAGGCCGATCTTGACCAGCAGGTCGTTGATCACGCCCAGGCGCGGATCGAGCATCAGCGCCCACATATGCCCCGCCACCACATTGGGCAGGAAATAGGGGAGCAGGATCAACACCGCCAGCACCTTGCTGCCGGGCAGGTTGCGGTTCAGCGCCAGCGCGGCGATAAGCCCGACCAGGAATTCCAGCGCGATCGCCGAGGTCACCCAGACCGCCGTATTGCGCAGCGATACCCAGAAGATCGGGTCGCTCACCATGCGCTGATAATGCTTCAGCCCGACCCAGCCATTGCCGAGGCCGGGGCGATTGAGCCGCATCTCGTGGAAACTCATTTGCATGCCGTAAAGCGTGGGGTAGATCACCACGGCACAGATCAGCAGCGCACTCGGCAGCAGCAGCAGGTACATCCAGTACCGCGTTTCGCTGAGTTCGCCGATCCAGCGCAATGGATTGTAGCGATCAAATGCCGACCGCTGGCGCGGTGAATAGGCAGGGCCTGTATTCGAGATCATCTGGCCTCGCTTTTGTTCGGAAAGGGGAGGCGGCCGGGTGTCCGGCCGCCAGATGCGAGTTAGCCAATGGCCTGGGCAAGGCCGTCGATCATCTCGTCGACCGCCTGTTCGGGGGTCGCTTCCTTGATCAGCACGCGTTGGAAGGCGGGCAGCACGACGCCCTCGGCCCAGCCGGCAGAACCCGGAAAGCTCGGCGCCGGAATGCCGAAGCCCAGCGTATCGGCCGCCGGCTTGTAGAGCGGGTTGCCCGAAATGCGCTCGTCCTTGGCCGCCGCGGTGGAGGCGGGGAAGTAGCCGGTCTTTTCGAGGAAGGCGATTGCGGCATCAGGCTCGCCCCAGAACTTGAGCCACTCCCAGCCGGCATCGATCGTGTCCGGGTTGGTCACGGTGTTATAGGCATAGCCCAGCCGCGATATCTTGTTCACCGGACCTGCTGGGATCACTGCAGTGGCGAACTCAACGCCCGGCTTGAGCAGCTTGGCATTGTCCTGGAACGAGCCGGTGTGATGCCACACCATCGCCGTCTGGCCGGTCTGGAACGCTTCCATGATCTGGCGGAAGCCATCATTGGGCGCGCTGGGCGGCACCGCGCCATCCCGGGTCAACAGGCCCGCCCACCAGTCCACGGCTTCGATGGCCTTGTCCCGGTCGAGCCCGATCGTGCCATCGTCCTGCACCAGCTTGGCGCCGAACCCTTCCATGACGTTGATCACATAGGCCTGCCCGCCGGCACCGGCGCGCATGCCGAAGCCGAAGCGGCCCTTGGCCGGGTCGGTCAGCTTGATGGCCGCGTCGCGGAATTCCGCAAAAGTGGTGGGCGGCGCCAGGCCCGCCTCGTCGAACCAGTCCTTGCGGTAATACATCCAGTCCACAAAGGTAAAGGCGGGAACGCCATAGACCTTGCCGTCCACGGTGATCGATTTGAAGCGAGCGTCGTCGAAATCTGACCGGCGGTCCCAACTTGCGATCCGGTCGGTCAGGTCGGTGAGGCCGTTCATGGCGACCAGGTCGGCCACTCGTTCAGACGCCACCATGGTCGTATCCGGACGGCTCCCCGAGACCACCGCCGCGGTGACCTTAGCCATGAATTCGGGATTGGGGATATTCTCCTGCGTGACGGTGATATCCGGATGCGCTGCGGCGAACAGCTTCATCACCTCGTCTAGGCCGGCAAACTCGGACTGGCTGGTGAAGGTGTGCCAGTAGTTGATCGCCGTCGATTGGCCGAACGCATACGCCGGTAGCAAGGCCGAAGCGGCCAGCGCCCCTCCGCCCATCTTCAGGACTGAACGTCTATCGAAACCCGTCATGATAACTCCTCCATTTTGTTGGTTTCAGTGATGCATTGCTTGCTTTTTTGCTCTTGGGGTCAAGCCAGCCTCTCGGTGACCTCGATCTTGGTCAGGGCCGCCTTGTCGAGCGCGTCCCAGTCATAGTGATAGCCAAGACCCGGCTCGTCGGTGACGGTGAGATTGCCGCCCACGATCGAGAGCGGACCGAGCTTGTCGAGGCCCTTGATCTGCTCCTCGTTCATGATCAACTGCTCGTAATAGTCGTTGTTGGAAATGGCCGCGCAAAGCTGTGCATTTTCCAGCCCCATGCCGTGCACCTGCGCCCGCATGCCAAAGCTTTCCGACATATGCGCGATCTTCATCGCGCCGGTGAAACCGCCCTTATAGAAGGTCGAGACGCGGGTCATGTCGAGCGCCTTGCCCTCGATCCAGCTCGCCATGTTCCAATGCACGCCATCCGAGGTTTCGGCCGCGAGCACGGGAATATCGAGCTTGTCGCAGAGCTTGGCATAGGCGCCGAGATAGAACTCGCGCATCGGCTCCTCGTACCAGAGGAAGCCGAGATCCTGGATCGCCTTGCCGAACTCCAGCGCCTGCACATAATCCCAGCCCGCCGAACCATCGAACATCAGGTCGGCGTCGGGGCCAACCCATTTGCGCAGGTTGGTGGAGAGCGCGATATCGCGCTTCACGTCGCCCCAGGCATGCAGCTTGAACGCGGTGAAACCCAGGTCGCGGCTCATCTTGATGTAGCGCTCGTACTCGTCCATCGTCGGCCAGGTAACCGTCGACGCATAGGCCGGCACCACGCGGTCATGGCCGCCCAGCAACTGGTAGATCGGCATTTTCGCCTGCTGCGATTTGACGTCCCAGCACAGCATGTCGAGCATGCCGAGCGAGCGCATATGGACCTCTTCGATGCGGTCGATTTCCCACATCAGGTTCCATATCCGCTCGGTCAGCAGCGGATTTTCGCCGATGAACCAGTTGTAACGGCGACGCACCAGGTCGATCACGGCGTCGCCGCGGCCCATTTCGATGGCACCGACCAGCCCACTATCGGTCTCCATGCGGATCACCGCCTTGCGCGGCTTGGTGCCCCGCGGAATATCGCCATGCGAGCCGGGCAGGCCATCGCGCCAGATGAATTTCGGCCCCGGCTCGGTTTCAACCAGCCAACCCGTGAACCCCGTGATCTTCATTACATCCTCCGTCAGTATGATAATTGCGGCCCTGGGCCGCTAACCCTTTTCCGCGCCCGACAGCATGCCGGAGCGCACGAAGCGTTGCGCCGCCATGAAGATCAACAGCACCGGCAGCACCACCAGAATGGCGGCCAGCACCACTTCGGGCTTCTTGATCGGAACGTCATTGGACGGCAGGTTGCTGAGTGCCCCCGAACCGCTCACCAGCGCCGTCAGCCCAACCGGCAGGTTGTAGAGCTTGTCGTCGCTGAGCAGCACGAAGGCCAAAAAGTAGTTCGACCAGATGGCGAGGAAGCTGAAGAACGCCACGAGCGCAATGATCGGCCGCGCCAAGGGCAGGGCGATGCGGGTGAACAACTGGAAGCGATTGCAGCCATCGACCCGGGCGGAATCCATAACGCCCTTGGGCAGCGAGCTCGAGAAATACACGTAGGTCAGGTAGACGCCGAAGGGGAAAAACCCCGACGCCAGGATCATGCCCGCATAGGTGTTGCTGAGCCCCAGCAGGTTCATCTCGAGGAAGATGGGCAGCACCACTGCCGTGCTCGGCGTGATCATGGCGATCAGCGTCAGCAGCAGGATCAGCTTGCGACCGCGAAATTCCGACAGCGCCAGCGCGTAGCCGCCGGGGATGCAGGCCACCAGCGACAGCAAGACCCCGCCGACCGAATAGATCAGCGAATTGGTTGCCCAGCTGACGATCTGAAAATTGTTATAGCTGGTGAGGTTACTCCAGGTGCGGCTGAACGCCTCCCAGGTGCCCAGCGCAAACGGCGGATCGCTGAGCAGGGACGACTCCGAACGGGTGCCAGCGATGAAGAGCCACAGCAGCGGAATGCCGTAAAAGCACACGGCGAAGGCCAGCGTCGCATAGACGACGAGGCGGCCAAGGTTGAGGCGGATGGGGGCGGTTCTGGTGCTCATACTGCCCTCAATCGATCTTGTAGAACTTGGTGGCGAAAACGATCACCAGGGCGATGGCAATCGAGGCGCCGACCAGCAGCGTGCTCAGCGCCGCCGAGGCGCCGAAATCGCCCATGCGAAAGGCATATTGGAACGCCATCTGATTGAGCGACCAGTCGTTCTGGGCGAATTGTGGACCGGCCAGTCCCATCAATTGTGGTTCCACGAAGAGCTGCAATCCACCGGCCAGCGACAGGATCGCCATCAGCACCAGCGAGCGCCAGATCAGGGGCAGCTTGATGCGCAGCGCCAGTTGGAACCGGTTGGCCCCATCGATCCGTGCGGCCTCCATCACTTCGACCGGCAGGCTCGACAGCGCCCCGCCGAAGACGACGATCCAGCCGCCGGAACTCGAGAAATACGCCATGATGGCGAAAATCCCGGCCAGACCGACGCCGGAAATGACCTGGGCCCGCGTGCCCCAGCCGAGCCCGTGCAGCACCGGCTGGAACGGGCTGACCGATGGGTCGAGCACGAACAGCCACAGCACGACAATGGCCGATGAGGTCACCGCGCCGGGCAGGAAATACACCGTCCGCAAGGCATTGGCGGTCCGCCTTCCGACGCTGTCGAGCATCAGCGACAACGTCGCGACCCCGATCACCGTCATGGCGACCCAGATGCCGACGAAGCCGAGCACGTTGATCACGCTGGCCGGCACGCGGAAATCATTGAAGACGAACTGGTAGTTGGTCACTCCCCAGAACACCATTTCGATGGTGTCGAAGAAGCTCAGGCCGAACGCATAGGCGATCGGGAAAATCCCGAACATCACGAGCAGCAGCAGATAGGGCGCCAGCAGCAGATAGGACATACGGGCGTCGCGCCGCGCCTTCTGCTTTTCCTTGTGGGCGCGCTCGCTCGCCGCAAGCCGTCCGTCCGATGTCATTGCCGTTGCGCTCATGAATACCTACTGCCGTCGCGACCGGACACGCCATAAGCGCGTCCGGCCCCGTGGTTGGCTTATTCGACGGTGTAGCCGTTGAGCTTGGCGAGGTTGATCAGCTCGGCCTGCAGCGCGGGCAGGGAGCCCTCCACCGTGCCGCCGCTGCTCATGCCCTGCACCACCACCTTGGCGATGGCGTCGGCGACGACGAAACGCAGGCTGGTGTAACCGGGATGGCTGAACGCTGCGGCCGCCACCTCGACGTCGAACACGTCGGCGCTGGCATAGTAGGAGTCGGCCTTGAGCCGGGCGCCCCAAGCCTCGGCCGATGGACGATGGGCCGGCAGTGTCACCGCCGCGGTCTGGTTGGCGACGTCGGTGGCCATCCAGGTGATGAGATCGACGACCTCGGCGGGATGGGCAGTGTCCTTCCAGCCGCCATAAGTGCCGCCGCCCCAGCTCCAGGTCAGGGGCTGGCTCTGGTCGTCCCATTTGAGCGGGAGCGCAGCCACAAGCTTGCCGGCAGGCAGCTCATAGGTCGGCTTGATGACATATTCGCCGAACCAGGTCGGCCCGACCAATAGCGGCACCTTGCCGGTCTTGGCGAGGTTGACGAAATCGGGCTCGAATGTGCCCACCTTGGACAGGCTGCCATTGGTAATCATGGCGTCGACCATGCGCGCCGGCTTCAGGCATTTGTCGGTCGTCAGATCGATCTTGAGCGTATCCGGCTTGCCCTCGACCGGCATCACCAGGTCGCATCCGTCAGACACGAGGTAGCTTTGCAGAACCGCCGACTCGACGCCGCTGCCCAGCACATAGCCCTGCGGACCAAGCTCGGCGCCCAGCGTCTGGAACTCCTCCCATGTAGTGGGAATGGGCTTGCCCAGCGCCTCCATGGCGCCCTTGTCGTACCAGACGATCATGTGGGCGAGGTCGTTGCGCAGGCAGAGCAGCTTGCCATTGACGTGGCAGGGTGAATTGCCATTGGGGTAGAACTCGTCCTGCAGCGCCTGCGGCACCTTGTCGGTCAGGTCGAGCAGGTAGTTGGACCGGCGGGTGGAGAGCTGGGCCGTGTAGCCGATATCGGACATGAAGATCACGTCGGGAATTTCGCTCTTGGCCTGCAGCGCCAGCTGGATTTTGGCGATCAGGTCGGCCGGCGCCACCGTGGTGACGTTGAGCGTGACGGCGTCGTGCGTCTTGTCATAGAGATCGAACATCGTCAGGCGCGGCGTGTCCGACCAGACATTGAGCGTCACCGCATCCTGCGCGGTCGCAACGCCCACCGTCGCCCCCAGCATCATCCCGCCCATAAGTGCGGCGGCCCTAAAACCATGCATCAGTCTCTCCTCCTCATGTCCGGACTTTGCCGGTTATCGCTGTGTTGCCGACACCATGACGGCGCCGGTGGCGTTAAAAACGTGGACGTCCTGCGGCCAGATCCCGACGCGAACCGGGTGTCCGGGCTGGAGATCGGAGTGCCCCATCACCTGGATGGTCAGCAGCTCGGACGTTCCTGCATCGAGATAGGCAAAGGTGATATTGCCGAGCCGTTCGATGGACTCGACCTTGGCCGGCAGCGCGGTCATTCCGTCCGGAACGGCGGCGTCCGCGGCAATGATCGCCAGCACTTCGGGCCGCACGCCCAGCGTGAGGGCATCACCCATGGCCGCGTCGGCCAAGGCGAGTTCGAGCCGGGGTGCAGCATTGGCGGCCAACTCCACCACCGCCTTGCCGGCGGTTGTCTGTAAAACCTTTCCACCCATCAGGTTCATCTTGGGCGAGCCGATGAAGCCGGCGACGAACAGATTGTTGGGCCGTGCATAGAGTTCGAGCGGTGGCCCGACCTGCTGAATGCGGCCGCTGTCGAGTGCCACGATCCGGTCGGCCAGCGTCATGGCTTCGACCTGGTCGTGGGTCACGTAAATCATGGTCGTGCCCAGCTCGCGGTGCAGCCGCTCGATTTCAAGCCGCATCTGCACTCGCAGCGCCGCATCAAGGTTGGACAGCGGCTCGTCGAACAGGAACACCTTTGGATTGCGCACAATGGCGCGGCCGATAGCGACGCGCTGGCGCTGACCGCCGGACAATTGCGCAGGCGACCGGCTCAGCAGCGGCTCGAGCCGCAGGATGCGCGCTGCCTCCTTGACCCGTTTGTCGATCTCCTCGCGGCCAACCCGCGCCAGCTTCAGGTTGAAGGCGATGTTGTCGTAGACATTCATGTGCGGGTAGAGCGCGTAGGACTGGAACACCATGGCGATGCCACGATCCGCCGGCTCATCGAACGTCACGTCCTTGCCGTCGATCCTGATGTCGCCGCCGCTGACCGTTTCGAGTCCCGCGATCATGCGCAACAGCGTCGACTTGCCGGAACCCGAGGCGCCGACAAACACGACGAACTCGCCCTTTTCGATGGTCAGATCGACACCCTCGATGACGCTGACCGGGCCGAACGACTTGCTGACATTGTTGAGTTCGACTTCGGCCATCTAGAGGCCCCGAACGGCGCAGCGCGCTATCGATCGCATAGGCTTTCCTCCATTGAGATATCATTGCGGTCTAATAATATCTCACGTCAAGCGGGTCTGTGGATAATTGCCCGGACGGGATGGCGGATTGCGCTTCTCGCGCTGTCGCCGAGTTTCAAAATTCCTTTGTATGCTAGGATTTTCGTGAGATTTCTAAATTGCCATCAGATATACCAAAGGCTGAGACCGCAACATTGACTGCAGGTAAAATGTCCGACGCCCGCCAAGACAATGATGGATACCGCCGCTTCCGCAAGGCGATGCAGGCCGGCACCCTGCAGGCCGGCATGGTGGTAACGCAGAACGAACTGTGCGACCTGCTCGGCCTGTCGCTATCGCCGCTGCGCGAAACGCTGGTCCTGCTCGAGGAATTCGGGCTGGTTGAGATCAAGCCGCGCACAGGTATTCGGATCGTCTATCCGGAGGTGGCGTTCATTCGTGAAAACTACCAGTTCCGCATTATGATCGAGGTATTCGCACTGCGCAGCTTCGGCGACACCGTCACCGAAGAGTGGCTCGCCAATATGCGCGAAAGCCACGAGGAAGCCCGCCTCAACCTCACCGAGGGTGGCCCGTTCGAGGAATCGCTGCTCCGCTTCACCCGGCTGGACATGCGCATGCATCGCGAGATCGTCGAAGCCTTGGGCAACCGCGCCATTCTTGATACCCACGACCGGGTACAGGAGAATATTCGCATGGCCCAGCAGGTGCATCGCCGCCCGGGCTTTCGCAGCGCCCTACTCAAGACCATCGACGAGCATCTTGAAGTGATCAAGTGTCTTGAGACCCGTGACGTTGAGGGCGCCGTCGCGGCGATCGAAGCCCATTTCCGCGCCTCCACCCATCGCACTTTTGCCGCCTGAGCGCATTCGGCTAGCCGTGTCAGCGGCGGCGGTGCCTCTTTCGAGCTATCCGTATAGCCCAATTGTTGCAAATTTACCCTTTGGTGGATAGAAGCGTGTCATGCTGACGGCTCTACTTGTATGCTGCGTGGGTTGTCAGTAAAAAGCGGCGCTGGTTATTGTTGGGGGGAGCATAGACGGCAGGATCGATTCTGAACGAGTCCGAGGCGCTGGGGGACAGTGACCGACATGTTCAGGGTGCGTATTTCCGGCAGTCTTTTTGTCCTTAAGATTATAAACTAGACTGGTTTTGCATGCGGGATGCCGTGCAAAATTTGGGGCGACGTCGCTGAAGCTAAGGTGGCATTGGGTGCAGAATGCGCTCCTTCGCCGCCGTTGTTTCGGCAACGAGCGAGACGTGCCTGTCCGCAGTATTTTGCGGGTACTCTTCGTGTAGATTTTGGATAGGCTTGGGGGCCATATGTTTTCGAATTTCTTGCGCCTGTTGGCGTTGGGGACTGCTCTGTCCACCGCGTTTATTGTGCCGGTGTCAGCCATGTCGCTGCGAGACGCGACGCAGCTTGCTCTCGAATCCAATCCTGAAATCGGGCAGGCAATTCAGAACCGGGAGGCAACCGAATTCGAGTTGCGCCAGGCCCTCGGTTTGTACGCGCCGCGCGTTGATCTTGAAGCCTCGACCGGCGCTCAATTGCTGAGCAGCCCGTCGCGTCGCGCCGCAGGGATCGATGACAGCGCGCTGTATCCCTCCCAGGTCGCGCTTGTGGCGACTTTTGATCTTTTGGACGGTGGGTTCCGCGACGCCGAAGTGTCGCGCCAAGCGGCCCGTATTGATGGGGCATCGTTCCGCGTGCTCGAGCGCAGCGAATTCATCGCATTGCAGATCGCCCGCGTTTATTATCAGGTCCTGCTGCAGCAGCGCATTGTCGCGCTCAATCAGCAGAATGTGGGCTTCCACGAATCCATGCTGCAGGACGTTTCCAGCAGCATCGAAAGCGGCCAGTTGACTGAGGCCGATCGGTTCCAGGTTATCGAGCGCATGGCTGCGGCCCGCGCCCGCTTGACTGAAGCGGCCGTCGAGCTTGAAGCTGCCCGCATCGAGTTTGATCTGTTTGTCGGCACGCGTCCGGACACCGTTGCGATGCCGCCACGCGTTGGTGGCTCGCTGCCAAAAACGCTTGTGGCCGCGATCGAAAGCGCGCGCGTCAACAATCCGATGGTTCGTATCGCCAATGCCGATATCGACGCGTCGGCGGCCTTGGTCTCCCAGGCGGAAGGCGCCTTCGGTCCCAAGCTGCAGTTTGAGGCGCGCGCCTCGACCGGATTTGACATCGGTGGCACCGAAGAAGTCACCCAGGACCTGAGTGGGCGTTTGTCGCTGCGCTGGAATATCTTTGATGGTGGCGTTAAGGACGCCCAGGTGCAGGAGCAGGTGCGCCGCCAGTCTGAAGCGATCTATGCTCAGGATCAGGCTTTCCGCGAAGTCGAAGAGGCCGTGCGGACGTCCTGGCTGCGTTTGCAGACCCAGGGAACGCTCTATGCGACCTATCGCGATCAGCTCGATGCCTCGGCCAAGCTGATTTCTGCATATCGCGAGCAGTTCGGTGTCGGTGACCGTTCGCTCCTCGATGTGCTGGATGCGCAGAACACCCGCGTGAACGTTCAGATTTTGCAGGAAACGTCGGCCTTCGGCGTCAATTTTGCCGAATACCGGCTGATGGCCGCGACGGGCCATCTGCTCAGCTTTATGGGTCTGGAAGCGCCCAAGCAGGCCGGTGCCTATGCGCGCGATGCGCTCAAGGTTGAAACCTGGGATGGCACCGAGCCCGAGCGCAAGCCGCTCGATCTGACGTCTTTCGTCAATTGAGCGGAAGCTACGGCCCGAAGCCGTAGCGCCGTTCGATATTGCGATGCGATGATGGGCCGCAAGCTGCGAATGACCGTCGCGAATTGGCTCGGCACTGGTGCCGGGCTCAATTGTTGATTGGCGCTCCAGTAGTTTACCGTAACGCAATATTATCCGCGATTGGCTTGCTGCCAGGTGCTAATGCCGTAGCGCGTCAACATCCTAAATCCCGCGTTGTTTGCCCAGCGGCGTGGGGCGTGGGGCGGCCCGGGGGCTCGTGTTTTTGAGATGAAGTTTGACGACAGTTTGGAGGGCGACGCAGGATTGCCGCAAGCCCAATTGGGCATGCCGGGCGCCGAGGCGCCGGAAGCCTCACCCCAGGGCAGCGATCAAATCCTCGCGGCGATACAGTATCTTGCCCGCCTCTGGCGCAAGCCGGACTCGCGTTCATTCCTGACGGCCGGCCTACCCCTCGACAATGACCGGATGACGCCGGAACTGATCGCCCCCGCCATGGCGCGGATTGGCGTGGTCACCGCGAGTGTGACCCGCTCGCTGCATGGACTGGCCGATTATGAGATGCCCGCCATCATGCAGGGCGCCGATGGCCGTTTCCTGATCTGCCTGGGGCGCGAAGGGCGCAAGGCCTACCGCTGCTATGACGCCTCGCGCGGCGAGGAGCGGATTGTCGACGCCAAGACCCTTCGCAGCAAGGAGCCGAGGGCCCTGCTGGTCCTGACGCCCAATTACGAAATGGTGCAGGAAAATTCCGGCATGCGCTTTGCCCGTTCCGGGCATTGGCTGTGGTCCGCGTTCAAGGGCCATGGGCGCAGCATTGCCTATGTGCTGGCCGCCGCGACATTCATCAATATCTTCGCCATCGCGTTCCCGATCTTCACGCTCAACGTCTATGATCGCGTGTTGCCGAACGCGGCGATCTCCACCCTCTGGGTACTGGCGCTGGGCCTGCTGCTGGTGCTGATCTTTGATATCGCGCTGAAATTGGCGCGCGGGGCGATCATCGACCATGTCGGCCGCAGCATCGATTTCCGGCTGTCCTCGCTATTGTTCGATCGCGTGCTCAACACCACGATGGACGCTCGCCCGGCCTCGACCGGCGCCTTCGTCAATCGCATCGCCCAATATGAAATCCTGCGCGATTTTCTAGCCTCGAGCACGCTGGTCATGTTCGTCGACCTGCTGTTTCTGGGAATTTTCGCCTATGTGATTACCTTGCTGGTGGGATGGCTGGTGTTGTTCCCCCTGATTGCCGGCGTTATTTCCATCGCGTTTACGCTGGCTATCGGCTGGCTGTCCGGCCGTGCCGTATCGTCGGCGCTCAAGGAGTCTTCGGCCCGCAATTCAATTCTGGTCGAGGCACTAACGGGGTCGCAATCGGTCAAGGCCTCGCGCGCCGAAGGTCAAATGCTGCGCCGCTGGGAGGCGACGGTGCTGGCCTCGTCCGACACCCAAAACACCATCAAATGGCTGCAGTCGATCTCGACCAACGTCACCTCCACGCTCACTCAACTATCGATGACCGGCATCATCATCGGCGGCACCTTCATGGCCGCCGCCGGCAATATCACTATGGGCGCCATCGTGGCCGCGATGATGTTGTCGAACCGGTTGATCGCGCCCATTTCCATGATTTCCTCGATGCTGCTGCGCACGCGCAGCACCATGGAAGCCTATCGCACCATCGACGCCATCATGAAGATGCCCGACGAGCGCAGCGCCAGGGACGGGTTCTCCGCCCGCAGCGTCAACCAGGGCCGCATTGTCCTCAACAAGGTGCGCTTCGCCTATCCCGGCACCAAAAGCTATGTGCTGGACGGCATCAGCTTTACCGCCGCCGCCGGCGAGAAAATTGGCATTATCGGCCGTATCGGCTCGGGCAAGACGACTTTGGGACGCCTGCTTGTCGGCTTCCACACCCCCAGCGAAGGCGAAATCCTGATCGACGGCGCCGATATCGCCCAATACCACCCTGCCGACCTGCGGCGCGGCGTCGGGCTGGTGCTGCAGGATCCAGAACTGTTCAACGGCAGTGTGCGCGAGAACATCCTGATGGCCGACCCCAGCGCCAGCGAGCAGCGCATGCTGCAGGCGGCGCAGCGGGCGGGCGTCGAAGACTTCGTCTCGCGCCATCCGCAGGGCTATGACATGCAGGTCGGCGAACGGGGCATCCTGCTCTCCGGCGGCCAGCGGCAAGCGGTCGCCCTGGCCCGCACTATGTTGGTCGAACCCAAGATCCTGTTCCTCGATGAGCCATCCAGTTCCATGGACCTGGCGACGGAACGCCAACTCATCGCCAATCTCGAGGCCAGCCTGACGCCGGACCAGACCGTGCTGGTGGCAACCCATCGCTATAGCGTGCTGTCGCTCGTCAGCCGCCTGATCGTGCTCGATAACGGTCGTATCGTCGCGGATGGTCCGCGCGATGAGGTGCTGAACCATCTCAAGGCGCGTGGGGGCACGGCATGAACGCTCCATTTTCCACCACTGCGCGGCATCAGGGCCACAATCTGCTCAGCACCCAGCCGCCCCCCAAGGGTTGGCTTTATGTCGTCGTCATCATCGGCGTGTTCTTCATCGTTGCACTGACCTGGGCCTCCTGGGCCGAAATCGACGAGATCAGCCGGGCCGAGGGCCGCGTCATTCCGTCGGGCAAGTCGCAGATCATCCAGAGCGCGGAGGCCGGCGTCGTCACCGATATTCTGGTGCGCTCGGGCGAGCGGGTGAGCAAGGGTCAGCAACTGATCCAGCTCGACGACACCAATACCGCATCGAGCGCGGGCGAAGTGCAAGCCCGAGTCTTGGCCCTGCTCGCGCAAACCACCCGCCTGGCGGTGGAAAGCCAGGCCCAGGATGTTGGCGCGTTTATCTGCCCGGCGGAAATCGTCTCGTCGGCGCCGCAAATTTGCGACAGCGAAATCCAGTTGCTGACCACCCGCGCCGCCAGCCTGGCGCAGGGCAAGGACGTGCTGATCCAGCGCGTCGAGCAACGCAGCCGCGAACTTGGCGAGGTCAACGCCAATCAGAACCGGCTCAGCGGAAACCTCGCTTTGGCGCAGCAGCGCCTCGACCTGATGGGGCCGCTTGCCCAGAAGGGTCTCGTTGCGCAAACCACCTATCTGAGCATGCAGAGCGAAGTCAGCGATCTGTCCGGCCAGATCGCCGGAGCCAACGAATCCAAGGCACGGCTTGATGCCGCGCTGAAGGAAGCTCAACTCCAGGTCGACCAGGTGACGCTGCAGTTCCGTCAGGATGCCCTGGCGGAATTGACCGTGCGCCGCGCCGAACTCGCCAGTGCCCAGCAGCAGTTGCGCGGTGCCGAGGACCGGGTAATGCGCACCGATATTCGCTCTCCGGTGGATGGCGTGGTCAACAGTATCGAGGTCAACACCATTGGTGGCGTCGTGGCCGCGGGCACCCGCCTGCTCGATATCGTGCCGATATCCGACACCTTGCTGGTCGAAGCACATCTCAAGCCATCCGACGTCGCCTTCATCCTTCCGGGGCAGCAGGCGCGCATCAAGCTGACGGCCTACGACTTTTCCATCTTTGGCGGACTGACCGGCGAAGTCACCAATGTGTCGGCCGACAGCATCGTCGATCCCAACACCCGCGAAACCTATTACCTCGTCCAAATCCGTGCCGATAAGGCCGTGCTGCAATATCGGGGCCGCGAACTTCCGGTGCTGCCCGGCATGGTCACCAGCGTCGATATCCTGACTGGCAAGCGGACGATTTTGCAGTACCTGCTCAAGCCCATCAACAAGACCCGGCAGGAGGCACTGAGTGAGCGATAGCGCGCGCTTGGTCGCCGAGGATGAAGACACTGCCCAGAGCAGCAGCAGGCTTGCTCAACTGACCCGCCCCGAATTTCGCACCCTCACCACGCCCGGCGGCCGCAAGGGCGTTCGGCTGGAGCAGGTATTCTGGAATGCCCTGAGCATGCTGAGTGCCGGGGCCGGCCAAAAGCGTTCGCGCTTCGTCGCCAAAATCCTCGAAGAAGCCAACGAGCAGGACATCAACGCCACCGGCGCCATCCGCAGCGCCACCGTGGACCTGTTGATGGAAGAGCTGCAGCGTCTGCTGCCTTTGGCCAATGCCGGCACCATGATCAGCCTGTTGCAGGCTGGCCCTGCGCCTTCCTTTGCGCTCGACCGGCGCAAGCGGCTGGTTCAGGCCAATGCCGAATTTCTGCGGTATCTGCGCTCGGTCGGAGGCGCCGTCAGCGGCGCAACGCCAGTCGATGCGGCGCAACTGTCATTGGAGCGTCCGCTCGAAACGCTATTTGACGAACTGGTTTCAGGGGGGACGACCGAGTGCGGCATTTCCATTCGCTTCGGCAATCGCGATCGGCGCACGACGGCACGATTACTGCTGATTCCGCCAGCGCCGGCCAGCGTCATCCTCGGCTATATCCTGGCGTGAAGTCCGCCTCGCTGCTGCGCCCCCTCGCGATTTTGGTTCAGATCGTGAGCGTGGCGGCGCTGCTTACCGCCTGCTCCACCATGCAGCAGGTCGGGCTGGCGCCGGCGCCGACCGTTCAGCCGCCGATGGTTGCCGAAACCGTCGGCACGGGCCAACTGGTCATCGGCGTACTGAGTTTTGCCGAGCCGCTAAACCGGTCCGGCGGCGCTGCAGATGCGACCGCGCTGGCCGCCAAGCTTGCGGCCCAGTCCGTTACCAAACATCCCGTCAGCGTGGTCATTCGTCCGCAGTCGGACGGGGGGAGCAAGGATGCCACCGCGTTCGAGGCGGCCAATGCTCGCCTGATTGTCGGCGGCAACGACGCTCGTGCGCTGGCGGGCCTGGCCAAGGCAATGGCGCCCCGCAAGGTTCCTACGATCGCCCTCGCTTCCCTCAGCGACACAGCCAGCCTGCTCTATGGCGCGGGCCTTGCGCCACGCGAAGAGGCTGCCGCCCTCGTCGCCGAAGCCAAAAGACTCGGCTATGCCAAGCTCGGTATTGTGGCTGGCGCCGAGTGGGACAGCGCCAGTTTCGCCACAGCCGTCGCCGACATTGCCTCCACGCAAACTATTGCGGTTGTCCGCATCGACGCAGCCAGGCCCGGAGCATTCCAGGCAGAGCTTGCGGCCGCCCTTGCCGCGGGCAAGGTCGATGCGCTGGTTTTCGCCGTTGACCCACAACGGGCTGCGGAACTGATCGCCCTCGCCGATCCCCCCACGATGGCGAGCATCGCCATCGTCGGCAATGCCGGCTGGACCCTGGCCGAACCTCTCCCTTCTGCTGTGCGCACGTCCTGGTATCCCTCGCTGCCGCGCGCCGGCATCACCGCCTTCGTCACGCGTTTCCGGGCCGCGTATAACGCGACGCCGACCCTGGCCAGTGCCGTGGTCTATGATCTGGTCGTGATGGCGGCAGTGCTGGACCAGATGGCGGGCGCTGAAGCGTTCAGCACCAAGACACTGCAAAGCGATCTCGGATTTACCGGCTTTACTGGTCCCTTTACTTTTGGCCCCCTGGGACTCGTGCAGTCACGCAGCTACGAGATCCTTGCTGGCCGCTGACCTCCGTGATGCGTACCGCATATGCCGTTATGCTTCTGAATTAAGGTTAAGTGAAGCTTACCCCTAAATGCCATATAGGGTTATGCTTTGGTTGTATTTGGAATTTGCTGCCGGTTTGGCGTCCCCGTATAAGTCTCGGTTAATTAAGCTTTAATCAGATTGCCGGGGGCCTCCATGATCGAACGTTCCGACTCAAACTCCGATTTCGTCGTCGATACTGCATTGGATAGCAATTCGCTGCCGATCGCCGAAATCCTGGTGGCTCAGGCGGATACGGGCGCGACCAACGCGACCGACGCAACGCCCCCGGACGCCGCGCCGGCGCAAAACCAGGCAAGCCTGGTGGTCGAAGTTGGCGAAGGCTCGGTACTGACTTTGCCCGAGGGCACAAGTATTGATGCGCCCCGGATGAATGGCGCCAATCTTGAATTCGTGCAGCCCGATGGATCGGTTGTGGTGGTGCCGAACGGCGCTATCGAAGGCTTGACCATCGTGCTGGGCAGCGTGGAAATCCCGCCGCTCACCGTGGCAGCATTGTTCGCCGCAAGTGACATCCAGACCGCGGCCGGCCCCGCCGGGAATGGTCCGCCAAGCTCCGGCGGTAATTTCGAAGTGCAGCCGGCTGGCGATATCGGCTCGGCCTTCACCTATGGCGGCCTGCTTGATGGTACTGACCTGCCGACGACCGAGACCACCGACGAGGAAGCTTACGACAACAATCTGGCGCCGCGGTTTGCCTTTTCGATCACCGAAGCGCGCCTCTCCGAGGAAGGGCTGGCCGGTGGCAATGCCGACTCCGACGGCAACGCCGATACCACCAATAACTTTGTTTATTCGGGCAACCTGAACGCCTCCGATCCCAATGGCGATCCGCTGACATTCCGCTTCGGCCAGCCCACTTCGCCCGTCACCTCGCAGGGCGTCACCGTGACCTGGACCGGCGTCGGCACGACGACACTGTCCGGCTGGGCCGGCGACACCCTGGTGATCCAGGCCGTTGTCACCGATGGTTCAGGCGCATTCACCGTTACCCTTTCGGGCCCCGTCGATCACCCTGCTGGCGGTGGAGAAAACGAACTCCGCTTTGATCTGCCCATCACCGCCAGCGACGGCCGCGGTGGCAGCGCTTCGACGGCCATCAGCATTATCGTGGAAGATGACAGCCCGACCGTTGGCGTGTCCGCCAACACCGGCGAGGGCGCTCCCGCCCTGGTGATTTCCCTGGACGAGACTGTCGGTAACGACGTGCGCGATGGCACTGGCGAGTCTGGCAATACCGGCAACGGCAATACCGACGATGTCGAGGGTGCCTTGGGTCAGGTCAGGACGTCGTTCGAAGGCGGCCTGGCTGCGCTTTTCAACGTGTCCGGCGGCTATGGTGCTGATGGCGCCGGTTCGAGCACGGCCGTCTTCAGCTTCACCGGCATTCCTGCAGGCGGTTTGGCCACAACGCTGTCCGCCACTCATGGTGGCCTGATCACGCTCTTCCTGGAAGATGGCGTGATCGTGGGTCGCGATGCAGCCAACGATGCCGTCTTCAAGATCGAGATCGTCGGCGGCCCCGGTGCCGAACAGTTGCAGACCACGCTGTTCGAAGCCATCTCGCATAACGGCGAAGGCAATCTCTTCGACGAGAAGGCACTTCTGCAGCTTCTCGGCGACGGTGCCGCCCAGCTCAAGTTCGACGTTACCCGTACGGACTTCGATGGCGACACCACCACCAATTCGGCAACCATCGATCTGGTCACGCGAGACTCAACGGTCATCTCCTTCGAAGATGACGGCCCGCGACTGGCTGCCGTGGCAACCCAAACGGTAGCAGAGCAGACCGCGAACGGCGCGTCTAACGCGTTCACTTCCACTACGCTCTCCAATGTGTCGCTCAACGTGACTTGGGGTTCGGATGGCCCAAACGCCCAGAATCTTGCCTTTACCACTGCAGCCGGCGATAGCGGCCTGACCTCGAACGGCCAGGCCGTCAATTACTCGATCACTGGCACATTGCTGACGGCAGCGACGGCTGACGGCCGCGAAATCTTCACGGTAAAGTTGAACAGCGATGGCTCGTACACCTTTACCCTGAAGGACAATATCGACCACACGCTGGGCAGCGACACTAAGGAGCTCACATTTGGCTTCAAGGCGACCGATGGCGACGGTGATTCCGTCAACGGGAGTTTCCAGGTCAATGTGACCGACTCGGTCCCAACGATCGGCACTACCGAAACCGAAACCGTTTCCGAGCAGAACCTGCCCTTCTTCCTTGACGACTTCTTCCCGGACGGGAGCAACTCGCTGGTGCAGCCGGGCAAGCTCAACATCGACTGGAATGCTGATGACAACAACAGCGGCACTGCCAATCGCAGCGTCGGCTTCGCCAACCTTGTTGCCCCAACCGATCTGACGTCGGACGGCAAGGCCGTCGTCTATAGCTATAATTCCGACCATTCCGTGCTGACTGCAACGGCTGGCGGCCAGACCGTCTTCACCGTATCGCTGAGCGATACCGGCACCGGCACTTATACGTTCCGCCTCTACGGCAATATCGACCACGCCGTTGGCACCGACACCAAGGCGCTGGACTTCGGCTTCGTCGCTACCGACGCCGATGGCGATACCGCTACGTCCAGTTTCACCGTCAATGTGCTCGACGATCACCTGAGCCTGGGCTCGGTAGGCGTGCGCTATGTCGAGGAAGAGGCATTGCCGCATGGCAATAATGATGCGAGCCCGCTTGGCGTAGAAGTGGATGGCGTGCTCGCCAATCTCGCCAGCGGTGTTATCGGCATCAGCAGCCAGATCGGCGCCTCGCTCAATATTGCCTGGGGCAATGACAACGGCAACAGTGCCGTCAACGGTGGATACAATGGCACCCAGGTCATGGGCGACCGCTCGGTCGTCTTCGGTTCTGGCAGCGGCGCCGCACGCGTTCTGACTGCGCCTGAAGTTGCTGGCCTTGTCAGCGCAACCGGCGGCAATGGTTCGGCCACGCTCACCTCGCACGGCCAGCCGCTGGTTTACACCCTGTCGGCCAACGGCGCCGTGATCACTGCTTCGGCTGGTGGTCACGACGTGTTCAGCGTCACGCTCTCCGATCAGTCGAACGGCTCCTACACCTTCAAGTTGCTGGGTACGCTCGATCATCCCGTTGCCGCAAGCGGTGCGAATAATGAAGACGTGCTGTCGCTGAAATTCAACTTCACCGCTCGTGATGGCGATGGCGATCAGGGCGTCGGCAATTTTGTCGTCCGCGTTATCGATGACAGCCCGGTGATTGGCCCGGTCGCCCAACTGAGCGTCAGCGAACTAACTTCGGATAGCGTCCAGAACGCATTTCTCACGCAAATGCCCGCCAACGTGTCGCTGAACATCCAATGGGGTGCCGACGGCGCCAAGACCGATGGTCTGGTGTTCACCAACACAAGCGGTGCGGTCAACGGGCTGACGTCCAACGGCACGCAGATCGCCTATACGGTTGCTGGGAATGTGCTGACCGCTTCGGCCGGTGCGCGTGAAGTCTTTACCGTCACCCTCAATAGCGACGGCACATATTCCTTCGTCCTCAAGGACAATATCGACCACGCACTGGGCAGCAATACCAAGGAACTCTCGTTCGGCTTCACGGCGACCGATGGCGACGGCGATACTGCTACCGGAACCTTCAAGGTCAATGTGATCGATTCGGTGCCGACGATTGGCGCCACCGAAACCGAAACCGTTTCCGAGCAGAACCTGCCCTTTTTCTTTGACGGATTGTTCCCGGACGGCAGCGATTCGCTGGTGCAGCCGGGCAAGCTCAACATCGACTGGAACGCCGATGACAACAATAGCGGCACTGCCAATCGCAGCGTCGTATTTGCCGATCTTGTGGCGCCGGCCGATCTGACATCGGACGGCAAGGCCATCGTTTACACCTACAACACCGCCCACACCATGCTTACGGCTGCGGCCGGTGGCGAGACCGTGTTCACCGTGTCGCTGAGCGATACCGGTACCGGCACCTACACCTTCAGCCTCTATGGCAATATCGACCACGCCGTCGGCACCGACACCAAGGCGCTCGACTTCGGCTTCGTCGCCAAGGATGCCGATGGCGATACCGCTTCGTCCTCCTTTACCGTCAACGTGCTCGACGATCACTTGAGCCTGGGCTCGGTAGGCGTTCGCTATGTCGAGGAAGAAGCATTGCCGCATGGCAATAATGATGCCAGCCCGCTTGATGTAGAAGTGGACGGCGTCATCGCCAATCTCGGCCCGATCGGTAGCGAGATCGGCGCCTCGCTCAATATTGCCTGGGGCAATGACAACGGCAACAGCGCCGTGAACGGCGGCTACAACGGCACCCAAGTTATGGGCGACCGCTCGGTCGTCTTCGCTTCGGGCAACGGTGCTGCACGCGTTTTGACTGCGCCTGAAGTTGCTGGCCTTGTCAGCGCATCGAACACCAACGGTGCGATCACGCTCACCTCGCATGGCCAGCCTCTGGTTTATACTCTGTCAGCCAATGGCACCGTGATCACCGCTTCGGCTGGCGGCCAGCCCGTCTTCAGCGTCACCCTATCGGATCAGTCCAGCCTGTTCTCCAGCGGCTCCTACACCTTCAAGCTGCTGGGCACGCTCGATCATCCCATCGCGGCCAGCGGCGCGAATAACGAAGACGTCCTGTCGCTGAAATTCAACTTCACGGCCCGCGATGGCGATGGCGATCAGGGCGCCGGCAACTTCACCGTCCGCGTCATCGATGACAGCCCGGTAATCGGGTCGGTTGCCCAACTGAATGTCAGCGAAGTTACTTCGGACGCCTTCGCGAACACCTTCATCACGCAGACGCCAGCCAACGCATCGCTGAACATCCATTGGGGTGCCGACGGCGCCAAGACCGACGGCTTGGTGTTCACGACCCAGAGCGGCACCGTAGACGGCCTGACGTCCAACGGCATGCAAATCGCCTACACCGTCGCCGGCAATGTGCTGACCGCTTCGGCCGGCGCCCGCGAGGTTTTCTCCGTCACCCTCAATAGCGACGGTACCTACTCCTTCGTCCTCAAGGACAATATCGATCATGCCTCCGGCCGCAACGACAAGCTGCTGAGCTTCGGCTTCCAGGCCACCGACGCGGACAATGACACCGCTACCGGTACCTTCTCGGTCAATATCAAGGACAGCGTTCCGCTATTGCTGGCCGGCGCAGCCGATGCTGGCACGATTACCGAAAGCGTACTGCCCCAGGTCAGCTACACGTCGGGTAGCCTCAACGTCGATATCAATGCTGACGACAAGAACACCCACGTCGAAATTGCCAAGGACGCCCAGGGCCACTACATCTTGCCGCCGGGACTGACCTCAGATGGCATCGCGCTCGACTATATTGTGCGCACCACCAACGGCGTCGATCAGGAAATCGTCGCCTTCAAGCAAGGTGAAGGCGACGACCGGCCGGTGTTCATCGTTGCCGTTCTCCACCCCGGCAGCTTCGCGGCGACGCTGTTCCAGAACCTGGATCATGCACAGGGCAGCGACACGCTGGCGATCAACTTGACGGCGCGCGTCTATGACGGCGACGGTGACTATGTGGACCGCGCGTTCACCGTCAACGTGGCTGATGACGCACCGAAGCTGACCGACCCCAAAGTGCACGTCAACCTGCTGACCAACGGCGATTTCGCCCATGGTACCTGGACTGATGGGAACTGGGGCGGTGGCTTTGCGACCGAAGCGGTCGGTTGGAAGATCACCGGCACCGAGCCCGCTCAGGGCAATGTGCAACTGGAATTTGTCCAGAATGGCTATCTCGGCATGCACGCTCCTGCTGGCGGCCGCATGGTCGATCTGGGCTCTTCCCCAGGCAATACCGCCATCTCGCAGGCCCTGTCGGGCCTGACGGTTGGGCAGCCCTATACCCTGACATTCGCTATGGGCTCGCCAGACCCGGCATCGTCCAAGCTTGAAGTGTATTGGAACGGCCAGCTTGTTCAGACCTCTTCCGTGGCGGTGACCGGCACGATGAGCGCCGTCACGATTGGCGGCCTGCTGCCTGACGCGCATGGCAACGGCGTGCTGACCTTCAAGGAAGTAGGTACCGCCGATGCCACCGGCACCTACCTCGCAGATATCGGCCTTGCGCCGACCGGCGCTGTTGATCTGCCCTTCATCGGCGGTTCGATCGACGAAAACGGCACGGCGACCATCAACCTGGGCGATCACTTCAGCTTTGGCGCAGACGGTCCCGGCAGCGTGAGCGTCAACCCTGCCAAGGTTGTCATCACCACGCCGACCGGCACCATTCTCGGGCAGCCCACCATCACGGTCGACCCCGTGACCGGTCAGCTCCACGTCAACCCGGGTTGGGGCTTCGACGGCCTCAGCCAGGGCGAAATCGCCACCATCACCATTCCCTATACGGTCACCGACCAGGACGGCGACAGCAAGACGGGCCTCTATCAGTTGACCATCAATGGTCAGAACGATCAGGTCCGCACGTCCCCGGGTTTCCCCGATAGCGGCACGATCACCGAATATGCCGAAGGCCTGCCGCATGCCGGCTCTTCGGATGTGCGCACCGAGTTCGACGCGCCTGCCGGCTATGCTGGCCACAATGGCGGCGGCTTCTGGATTTATGACGACCAGGGCGACACCCACAGCGTGACCGTCACTCCGGGCGCCAATGCGGGCTATCTGGGGAGCCTCGTGGCCAATGTCAGCGAGGAAACCGCCGGAGACGGCAATGGCTTCGTCACCTGGCTCTATAGCGTCACCGACGCGGCCCTGAACCCGCTCCAGGCGGGTGAGACCAAGGTCGAGACCTTTAACGTTCGCGTCAGCGACGGGCATGGCACCTTTGCCGATCGGGTCATCACCGTGACGCTGGTTGGCACCAATGACACACCGGTCGTCAGCGTCGACGCTGGCGACGTGGACCATGTCGTTCTCAACGAGACCAATGCCGGCCTCGAGGCCCATGGCACGCTCAGCGTGATCGACGTCGACGTCAAGGACGTGGTGACCGCAACCGTGACCGGCGCGACCGCGACCGGGCTCGGCACCAACTTCACCGACGCTCAGTTGAAGGCCTTCTTCAGCATCGGTGCCGGTCCCGTCATCGATGGCACCCACACGTCTGGCGATATCGCCTGGAACTTCAACTCCGCCAGCGAAGCATTCAATTTCCTCTCCGCCGGCGCCCAGGCGGTGATCAAGTACACCATCCAGGTCTCCGACGGGCATGGTGGCAATGTCAGCCACGATGTCGAAATCAAGCTGATCGGCACCAACGACCTGCCGGTCGTGGACCTGAACGGCGCTGGTGCCGGCAATGATGCCAGCGCAACCTCTGTGGAACAGTTGCCGCAATATATCCTGACTGCCGCGACGCTTTCGGATGTCGACTCGTCGCAAATGGCCTCGATGACCGTCAGGTTCGTTGGCCGTCCTGATGGGACATTCGAGGTGCTTTCGCTAAACCCGGCTCAGGCCGTCGCTGCCGGCCTCACGGTGGCCTACAATCCCGCTCTGGGTTCTTTGACGATCACTGGCGCTGCATCCGCCAGCACCTACCAGACGATCCTGCAAGGCGTGAGCTATATCAACAACAGCAACAATCCAGCCGCGACCGGCCACAGCGTTGAAGTCATCGTCAATGATGGCCTCGATAACAGTGTCGCGCACACCGTCGACATCAATGTCATTCCCTTGAACGACGCGCCCGTGCTCGGCGGCTCGCTGCATGGCACCGTCGTCGAAGGTGGCATTGTTACTCTGACGGCAGCCGAGCTGGGCTACACCGAGCCGGACAATACGCCGTCTGGGGTCGTGTTCCGCATCACGGCACTCAATGGCGGCGAAATCCGCAACAATGGTGCGCTAGCTAACTCGTTCACGGCAGCCGAACTGGCCAGTGGCATCATCACCTTCGTGCACAACGGTTCTGAAGCCAGCAAGGCCGGCTTCACGGTGGCGGTGGAAGACGGCAACCAGGATGGCTCGACGCCCGTCCCGCAGCCCTTCGTCATCGACGTGACCCCGGTGAATGATGCCCCAGTCGTTGACCTGAACGGAGCGGGCGCTGGCAACAATGGCAGCGCTACGGCGGTGGAGCAGACCCCGCAATATATCCTAAATGCTACCGCGCTTACTGCCGCCACTATTTCGGATGTCGACTCTTCCGCATTGAAGTCGATGATGATCAGCTTGGTCGGTCGCCCCGATGGTGCGTTCGAGGTGCTTTCGCTGAACTCCTCTGCTCAAGCGGCGGCGGACGGACTCTCGGTGACTTACAATGCCGACTTCAGTGTGTTGACGATCACGGGCTCCGCCTCCGTGGCCACCTATCAGACGATCCTGCAGGGCTTGAGCTACATCAATAACAGCGATATTCCGACCGCGACCGGCCATAGCGTCGAAGTCATAGTCAATGATGGGACTGACAGCAGCACCGCGCAAATCGTTGACATCAAGGTCATTCCGCTCAACGACGCGCCCACTCTGGCTGGCTCGCTCAGCAGCACGGTTGTTGAAGGTGGTGTGATCACTCTGACGACTGCCGCCTTGGGCTTCACCGATCCGGACAATACTGCGGCGGACATCGTGTTCCGGGTCTCGGCACTCAATGGTGGCGAAATCCGCAACAACGGTGCGCTGGCGACCTCCTTCACCGCAACCGAATTGGCCAGTGGCTTCATCACCTTCGTGCACAACGGCTCCGAGGGCAACGCCGGCTTCTCCGTAGCGGTGGAAGATGGCAACCAGGATGGCTCGGTGCCCATCCCGCAGCCATTCATTGTCAATGTGACCCCGGTCAACGATGCGCCAATCGCCTTTGCCGACAGTTACACTGTCAACGAAGATCAGGTGTTGACGGTGAACGCCGCCGGCGGCGTTTTAGCCAACGACACGGACGTGGACAGTACTCTGTCGGCGATCCTCGTCTCTGGTCCTGCGCATGGCTCCTTGACGCTCAACGCGAACGGCACGTTCACCTACACGCCATCAGCGAACTACAATGGCCCCGATAGCTTCACCTACCAGGCGAACGACGGGGCGATTTCGACCGCTGTAACGACCGTCAATCTGACCGTCACGCCAGTTAACGACGCGCCAACTGCGCCCGTCGATACCAATAACGCCCTCAATGAAGTGGCTGAAAACGCTACCGCAGAGACAGTTGTTGGCCTGACGGCCCATGCGACCGACGTTGACGGCGAGACAGTAACCTACAGCCTCACCAATGATGCCAACGGCCGGTTCACGATCGACCAGAACACCGGTGTCGTCACCGTCAAGGCTGGTGCCGTTCTCGACTATGAGACGGTGAGCCAGCACACGATCACTGTCCAGGCCTCGGATGGTCACGGTGGCCTCAACGCTTCCAATTTCACCATCGCGGTGAAGGATATCCAGGAAGGCCCCGTCGGTGTGGCGAATTCGAGTGCATTCTATGCATTCTCGAACAACGCCACGGCGCCGGCTGGAAAGCCGACCTCCATCACCCTCGACATGACGTCGCTGTTCGTTGGTACTGCTGCGGGCACGACCTACTCGTTCGAGACCGTGCGTGCAGGTGACGGAAATTCCGAAGATTCTACCATCAGTAACAATTTGAATGCTTCGAAGTGGAGCTGGCTGACCAGAACTGGGGATGTGCTGCAGGGCGTCAATCCGGAGCCTGTCAATGCCGGGGTTTACATTCTCAAAATTATCGCCACGGCGCCAAATGGCGGCGGCAGCGCATTCACCTACGTCGCATTGACGGTGCTTGATGGGTCTGCGACCTCTGAAAGCGCCAACAATGTTGTTACCCACTGGGTCGGCAATGAGATCATACTTCCTGCCGGACAAGCCGATGGCAACGATGTCCATGGCAAAACTGGCTCAGACGTCCTGATCGGCAATGGCGGCAATAACAACCTGTTTGGCGATGACATGAGCGATGCGCTCTATGGCGGTGCAGGTGTTGACTATCTTGATGGCGGTTCGCAAAGCGATTTCATTGCTGGCGGAGCCGGCAATGACGTAATTTACGGTCGAGATGGCGCCGATACGATCTTGGGTGAAGACGGCGACGATGCGATCGATTCGGGAGCGGGAAATGACATCGTTGTTGGCGGAGCCGGCAATGACATCATCTTCGGATCAGACGGCAATGACATCCTCTATGGCAACGATGGCGATGATCGACTCTATGCCAATTCGGGCGATGATAAGATGTATGGCGGTGCCGGCGACGATTTGCTCACCGATGACAGTGGCAACGACACTTATTATTTCGGCCTGAAGGACGGTCAGGACGTCATTGATGAAGGCAGCGGTGACAGTGACAGGATCGTCATTACCGCGGCCGGCGCAAAACTCGACGCGCTTAACGCCTATGACACTGTCGAGGGCAAGAACCTGGGTAACCTGGTCATCGAGTTCAATGGCCAGTCCATCAGGGTCGAGAACCACTTCGTTGGCGTCAACGACCGCGTCGAGCTCATCAACTTCGACGGGGCGACCTACAAGGGATACCATCTCGGGTCCGGTGACTATGCTGTGGGCCGCGACTCTGACAGCTCCAATATTCGCCTTCCGCTCAGCACCAACGGCAATGATTTCCTTGTCGGTGAGGCGGGCGCCACCAACGCCTTCTCCGGCGATGGCGGCAATGACTTGATGTTTGGCGGCAATCTCGCCGACAACCTGTCGGGCGGCCAGGGCAATGACTTGCTCATTGGCGGTGGCGGCAACGACATACTGACTGGCAACGAGGGAGACGACATCCTGTGGGGTGGTCTTGGTCACGACACGCTGACCGGCGGTACTGGTAACGACACCTTCGTCTTCAGCGAAGCTGGTGTCGACAACTCCGACACCATCAGCGACTATGTCGTTGGAGATGTGGTCGATTTGTCTGACTTGCTGAGCGGCATCGCCAACGACCAGAAGGCCAGCCATGTTCAGGTCGATGCCGCTGCCAACACGATCTCGGTCGATAAGGGCAACGGTTGGGAGCTAGTCGCAACAATCCAGCCGAGCTATGTCGGCAGTGTCGACATCAAGATTGCGGACGATCTGGCCCATATCCAGCCGATCATCTAACGCCGACCACCCATAAGGCGGCCCGCTCACGAGCGGGCCGTTTTGCTTTCACAGGGCCATGCCGGGCGCAACCACAGACAGGTCCTTGGGCATGGCTGCCATTGCGGTATTGGTGCCGCTGAAGCCGTGGATGTAGTTGTGGCTACCCGAAAAGCTCATGATGGGCTGGTATTGGGCATAGGCCGTGTCGAGGTTCAGCCGGCTCGTGACATTGTCGAGTACATAACTGCCCGCGCCGATATGGGCGACCAGAACCGCGTGGAACAACTGCCGGCGCGTGTCCTGCAGAACGACGAGTTGCAACTGCTCCGCCGGCACACCCAGGCTGCGCAGCAGCCAGAATTTGGCAATGGCGAAGTCCTCGCAATCACCCGCACCCTTGCGGGCGATCTCGGAGGGCGTGGCCCAATAGTCGCCGACGCCCCAAAGCGCGGTGTCCTCACGGTATTTCATCGCCCCATTGACCGAGCGGTTGACCAGACCAAGCATCGCCAGGTCAGACAGTCCATCGGCCTGACCGGCGACGCCCCGTAGGGTGTTGGCAAATCGGGTGTTGCAACCCGCAAGACCGCTGCTCGCACAGTCAGGCCCGAACATCGCCCGGAAGTCTACCTGGGTTACCTGCCGCCATTTTTCTGCTGCCGGAAGGCGGGCGGCAGAGATGGCAACCGAGCCGAATACGCCCAGATCTATTGCGGGTGCGGAAACCGGCGAAGTCGTCGCAAAGCCGGTCGCGGGCTGGAAGGCGCTGGCAACGGACATGCCGCTGCTGATGACCGTACGCGAAATTTTGATCAGCTGAGGGCGGCCCATATCGGGATTGTGGGCGAAGCTCGAGGTAACGGGCGCAATAGAGAAAAGCCCCATGGCGGTCGTCAAAACAAATACTGCTCTTCTGAGCATCGTTGCCTCCTGATTACTTACAGGAAGCTATCCGAAATGCCATAAAACTTCATAAAATGACGTAGTATATTATGGATATACAAATTCGATAAAATTTTACGAGATTTTATGTCGCTATGCCGCATCCTGTTTTCGACGTGATCGATAAAATTGCACACAGCCTCATCAACGAAGATTGAGACCTGCATGGCATCCTGGCGGCATAACAATTAGGGGCACATGATGGGCACATTGAAAGATTGGCTGGCGGGATTGACAGGTGGGCCGAACGATCGCGCTGACCGGCGCCAGAATGAGCGCCCCGCGCCCATCGCCATTCAGCCTGGCGATCTTGATCCGCTCACCGGCGCCCTGCGCGGCGAACGTTTCATGGCCATGATGGCGGCCGAGCAGGCGTTGCAACCCGGCGCCCTGTTGTTGATAGACATGACGGACCGCGCCGATGGTCTCACCTCTGGCAATCCCGACACATCCGATGAGGCATTGATGCTCCTGGCTCAGGCGATCCGCCAGGCCGTGCGGTACGACGATCTGGTGGGGCATGTCGAAGGCTACCGCTTTGCGGTCCTGTTGCGCGGGGCTCCACAGCCCTTGGCGGACGCGATCGCCCAGCGCATTTGCGATTCCGTGGATGATACGGTGTTCTTGACGCATGAAGGCATAACTCAGCTTGAGGTCGCCGTGGGCGGGGCCGTGTTTAAGCAGGGAAACGGGCGGGATTTGTACACAGATGCCCAGAAGGCCCTGGACGCGGCGCGCCACGCCGATGGCCAGCGCTTTTGGATAGTCGAACGGAAATAGGCACTGCCCCACGGATGGCGCGAAGGACCCCGGCCGTGTGCATGGGCCACGGTCGTCGCTCAATACAAGTTGGAGGTCGCAGGGGCAAACCTGCATCGTCTTAACGAATTGGAAGGAAAGCGGTTCCACAACCGAAAGGATCGCATTTGCCGCTAACTGTTCCGATACGGTCCGGTCGCCGCCTAGTGCAGCGAGTCGCGCTGTGTAAACACCACGAGGCGCTGGCCGGGATCGACCAGCAGCAGCACGCCGCGCCCGAAGCTGTAATAGGCGCCCGGCTCTGTGCCGATGTGGGCGCTCCTGGCCTGCCACTCCGCACTCAGCCCACAGGCGAGGCCACCCCAGACATAGCCGTCAACGCTCCAGTCTGCCTGCGCATCCGAATCCACCGGCGTCTGCTGCCATGGCGCATAGCGCCATTCGCCGCTCTCGATCGGCCCGCTCATGGTGGTAAAAGCGCTGAGCCCGTCCTTTTCGATCGCGAGGGCGGTGGCCTCGTCAAGGGCAAAGACCTGGGACGTGCAGTCCTTGAAGATATCCCAGCCCCAGCCCAGGCTGTCGCCGACCTTGAGGCCTGCGGGCAGTTTCTCTTGTCCGTTCGATGCCTGCGCCCATAAGGGCAGGCTCAACACTAGCAACGATAACGTGATCAGGCCCGCTCTGCGCATTTCGGCTCCTTCGTTGGGAGCCGCACTAGCATTGCGCCGATGAACGCAGACCGACAGTTCCAAGGCACCGCCAGTACCAAAAATGATCGGCACCCCTCGTCCGATCGACCCCGCACCGACCGCCGTCGTCAACCCGGTACAATTAGCATGTAATACGACACCTTTACCGCTCGCTGTCGGACCCATATGGTGCGCGCAGGAGCCGGGGGGCTTTGCTAGGGGTTGGATATGCAGCGTCTATTCGCGTTCGCCGTGTGGCTTTGTGCGGCCTTTTTCTTCGCCTTGGCCCTGACGGCCCCCGCTGCTGCTCAAAAAATATCGCTGATGAAGGGCACTGATCTGCCCGGCTTCGACTATTCCATCCTCAAGGACGTCGACCTCGATGCCTGCCAGAGCGCGTGCAAGGATGATCGCATCTGCCGCGCCTTCACCTTCAACGAACAAACCAATTGGTGCTTCCTCAAGGGCGACGTCGGTCCCGAGACGGCGTTTGCCAAGGCCACGTCCGGCCGGGTCGACCGATCGCCGATCCCCGCTGTTACCGCCGCGGCGCGCCAGTCCGAATTGCCGTTTCCCGCGCAGAGCGTGATCGACAGCGCGCGCAGCTTCGCCCAGGCGCTGCCGCAGTCCGACCCGGCGCCCCCCAAGACCACCTACGCCGATCTGCTGGCCGCCGGTGATCAGGCAGCCGAGCAGGCCAACACCGCCGCGGCCCTGCTGGCCTATCGCCAGGCGCTCGGCCTCAACGACAACGACCCGGCAGTGTGGCTGAAGCTGGCCACTGTCGCCCTCAACCAGGCCGATGCCGTTGCCGGCCAGCCCGAAGGCGACAACAGCGCCGATCTCGGCCAGCTTGGCCTGTCGGCGGCGCTCAACGCGTTCCTGCAGTCCCAGACCCTCGAGGAGCGCACGCCCGCTCTCGCCGCCGTCGCGCATGGCCTCGAATATGCGCAGATGTGGCGCGAAGCCATCGCCACCTATCGCGCGCGCCTGGCCCTGGCCCCAGATGCTGAACTCGACGCTCATCTCGATAAGGTCGTGGCCGAACACGGCTTCCGAATCACCTCCAACGAGGTCGATGCCGAAGCCACCACGCCGCGCGTCTGCGTTGTGTTCTCCGATCCGCTGCCCACCAGCAACACGGACCTGTCGAGCTATATCACCGTCGAGAACGCTCCCAAGATCGCGGTGGAAACCGAAGAAAGCCAGATCTGTATCCAGGGCCTGGAACATGGCGGTCGCTATAATATCAAGGTCCGTGCCGGCCTGCCTTCGGCCGATAATGAGAGCCTGCGTAAGGACGTGGTGCTCAATGTCTACATCCCCGACCGCTCGCCCTTCGTGGCCTTCGCCAACAATGCCTATGTGATGCCTGCCGGTCTCGGCGGCGGCCTGCCGATCACCTCGGTCAATGCCGCAAGCGCTGATATCACCATCTACCGCATCGGCGATCGCTCGATCGCCACTGCCGTGCGCAACGGCATTTTCGCCGGCACGCTCAGCGGCTATTCGGCCAGCGACGTTGCCAACCAATATGGCGAGCAAATCTGGACCGGCCAGGTCGACCTTGCTCAGGGCAAGCCCAACGAGTTGACCACCACCGCCATCCCCGTCAGCGAAGCTCTGACCGATATCGCCCCGGGCGCCTATGTGGTGACCGGCAAGGTCACCAAGGCCGCTACCCCCAATGATGACGGCGATTATGATGATCTCGCCACCCAGTGGTTCATCGTCACCGATATGGGCCTGACCACCATTTCGGGCGATGACGGCGTGCATGCCTTCGTGCGCTCGCTGAGCACGGCCGAGCCGATCGTTGGCTCCAAGGTCCGCCTCGTGGCGGTCAATAACGAAATCCTGGGCGAAGCCACCACCGATGCCGATGGCCAGGCTGTGTTCGCGCCCGGCCTCGCCCGTGGCACCGGCGGTCGCGCCCCGCAATTGCTGGTCGCCGAAACCACCGAGGGCGATTACGCCTTCCTCGACATGTCGAAAACCGCGTTCGACCTGACCGATCGCGGCGTCGAGGGTCGCCCGTCGCCAGGTCCGCTCGATGCCTTCGCCAGCACCGAACGCGGCGTCTATCGTCCCGGCGAAACCGTGTTCCTCACTGCGCTGCTGCGTGATGTGCACGCCAAGGCCGTGCTCGATCTGCCGCTGACGCTGCAAGTCGAACGTCCCGATGGCGTCCTCGCCTCCACCGAGCTGCTCAAGGACAGCGGTGCCGGCGGCTACTTCGCCGCCCTGCCCATGGTGGCCGATGCCATGCGCGGCGCCTGGACCCTGCGCCTTTACGCCGATCCAAAAGCCGAGGCGCTGACCAGTACCACCTTCCTCGTCGAAGACTTCGAGCCCGAACGCCTGGCCTTCGAAATCTCCGCGCCCGACGCGCCGATGCAGATCGGCGAGCCGAACCCGATCAATGTCGCCGCTAAATATCTCTACGGCGCCACCGCTCCCAACCTGTCCGTCGAAGCCGATGCCGTGCTGCGTCCGGTCACTACGCTCAAGGACTATCCCGGCTATACCTTCGGCCGCCTCGACGACACTATCGAAACCAGCCGCGAGCCCCTGGGCGAAGTTGGCGTCACCGATGAAAGCGGCAACGTCGTCGCCAACGTCACCTTGCCTGATCCCGGCGTCACCACGCGTCCGCTGGAAGCCCAGGTCATCATGCGCCTGGTCGACACCAACGGCCGCACGGTCGAGCGCACACTGTCTCGTCCCGTCCTCGCCACCGTCAACCGCATTGGCGTCAAGCCGCAGTTCTCCGATGGCAACGGCATTGCCGATGGCAGCCAGGCCAGCTTCGACGTCATCTCCGTGGGTCCGGGCGGCGAAACCATCGACAACACCGACCTCAACTGGACCCTGTCGCGCGTCGACAGCAACTACCAGTGGTATCGCGACGGCAGCACCTGGAAGTGGGAATCCATCACCACCACGCGTGAAGTGGCCAACGGCTCGGTCGATACTTCGGCCACCGGTCCCGTCACTGTCGGCGCCGCCGTCAATTACGGCCTCTATCGCCTTGAAATCACGAGCACGGGCGAAAACCCGACCTCGACCAGCTACGAATTCTATGCCGGCTACTATTATCCCGAGGCCGGTTCGGACACGCCAGACACCCTCAAGGTCGCGCTCGACAAGCCGAGCTACAAGGCCGGCGACACCGCCGTGCTGCGCCTCGATCCGCAATTCGCCGGCACCGCTCTGGTCATGGTGGTCGATGACCGCATCATCGACATGAAGGCCGTCCCGGTTCCCGCCGAAGGCGCCTCCATCGACCTCCCCGTCACCGCTGACTGGGGTCCGGGTGCTTACGTGACCGCCATTCTCTATCGCCCCGCCAGCGTCGCCGAGAAGCGCATGCCGGCTCGTGCGCTGGGTCTGGCCTATGCGGACGTCGATCCCGGCGATGCCAAGCTGACCGTCAATCTCGACGTTCCAAAAGTGTCGCTGCCGCGTCAGCCCTTTACCGTCAAGGTTGCGCTCCCCAATGCCACTGCCGGCCAGAAGGCCTATGTGGCCGTGGCCGCCGTCGACCTGGGTATTCTCAACCTGACCAATTTCCAGACTCCCGATCCGGATGGCTGGTATTTCGGCCAGCGCCAGCTCGGCATGGATGTCCGCGACCTCTACGGCTCGCTGATCGATCCGACCCAGGGCCTGCCAGGCGCCTTGCGCTCCGGCGGTGACGGCGCTGCCGCTCGCCTCGGCACGCCCCCGCCAACTTCGGTCCTCGTCGCCCTCCATTCGGGCATCGTGGAAGTCGGCGCCGATGGCACCGCCACCGTGACCTTCGACATGCCGGACTTCTCGGGCACCGTGCGGGTCATGGCCATGGCCTGGTCCGCCGATGCGGTGGGCCACAGCTCCGCCGACGTCATCGTGCGCGATCCGGTCGTGATCAACATGAGCCCGCCGCGCTTCCTGCGGCTGGACGATACCTCGCGCTTGCTGGTCGAGATCAACAATATCTCGGGCCCCGCCGGCGCCTATAAGGTCGCTCTCACCACCGGTGAAGGCCTCTCCACCGACGCCGCGCAAACCAGTGTCGATCTCGCCGCTGGCGCCCGCACGTCCCTTAATCTGGGATTGACCGGCACCGCCATCGGCGACCAGAAGCTGACGCTGACCGTCACCGATCCAACCGGCAAGGCCACCGTCAAGGCCCTGACCCTGGGTGTGCGTGCCGCCAGCGGCCCGCAGACCACCAGCAAGCTACTGACCATCGAGCCGGGCGCCACCGTCACCATCGACGGCAGCTATTTCGCCGGCCTCGTCGATCATTCGGCATCCATGACCCTCGGGATCGGGCCGGTCGCCCGCCTCGATATCCCCGAACTGCTGCTGGCACTCGATCGCTACCCCTATGGCTGCTCCGAGCAGATCACCAGCCGCGCCATGCCGCTGCTCTACCTCAACGAGGTGGCGCAGATGATCCAGATGGGCACCGATGCCGAGCTGGATCAGCGCCTCAAGGATGCCATCACCTCGCTCCTGTCCAACCAGACTTCGACCGGCGGCTTCGGCCTCTGGGGTCCGCTGAGCACCTCCGATCTGTGGCTTGACTCCTATGTCACCGACTTCCTGCTGCGCGCCAAGGCGGCGGGCTATGTGGTGCCGGACCTCGCCATGAACATGGCGCTGGATAATCTGGGCAATCAGGTTTCCTACGCCGCCGACTTCGATAATGGCGGCCAGGACGTGGCCTACGCGCTCTACGACATGGCCCGTGCCGGTCGTGCCGCCATTGGCGATCTGCGCTACTATCTTGAAGCGCGCCTCGATGCCTTCGGCTCACCCTTGGCCAAGGCCCAGCTCGGCGCTGCCTTGGCTCTCTATGGCGACGGCACCCGCGCGGCGACCGCCTTCCAGGCCGCCGTCGAGGCCCTGAAAGAACCCGAAGCCAAGAACGTCTACCGCACCGACTACGGCAGCCGCATGCGCGACACTGCCGCCGTTCTGGCACTGGCGTCGGAGTTCAAGCCGGAGGGCGTCGATATCGCCACCCTGACGGCGAGCCTCGCCAAGGCGCGAGACTTGGCCCGTTACACCTCGACCCAGGAAGACGCCTGGACCCTGGTTGCCGCCGCGGCCGTCGCCCAGAATACTGCCGATAGCGCCATCACCGTCGATGGCAAGGACCTGACCGGCTCTGTCTATCAGCGCTTTGATCAGGAGCACTTTGACGGCGGCACCGCCGTGACCATCGTCAACAACGGCGCCGCGGCCACGCAGGCTAAGGTCTCCGTAACCGGCATCCCGGCGGTTCCGCCGGAAGCCAGCAGCGAGGGCTTCACCATCAGCCGCGAATTCTTCCAGCCTGATGGCACCGCCTTCGATATGGGGACCAGCCCGGTCAGCCAGAACGATCGCTTCGTTGTGCTGCTGACCATGCGGGCCTCGACCACCGGCTCCGGCCAATATGTGGTCGCCGATCCGCTGCCGGCCGGTTTCGAAATCGAAAACCCCGACCTGTCTGCGGCCGGCGTTGCCGATCTGTCTTGGCTCCCGGCGCTGGATCAACCCAGCCACGTGGAATCGCGGACCGATCAATATGTCGCCGCCTTCCAGTACGGCACCGATCAGGCGCCCTTCAAGGTGGCCTACATGGTGCGGGCCACCGCGCCGGGAACCTTCGTGCTCCCTGGCGCCACCGTCGAGGACATGTACCGTCCTGAACTGCGCGCCAATACCGCGGCGGGCAGCATCGAGATCTCCGCGACCGGCCCATGACCGACGCGGCGACCGCCTCCGAACCAACGCCGGAGCTCATCCCTGAGCCCCGGCGTAAACTGCCGATCTGGCGCCTCCTCGCCGCCGGCCTGGTCGTATTACTGTGCCTGGGGGCCGGTGGCGCCTGGTACGGCTTCGGCGTCATTCGCGACATCCGTGCCACCCTGCCGGCTACGCCCGATATCGCCACCATCCCCGTCTCGACCGCCGTGGTGGATCGCCAGGGCGATCTGCTGCGGCCCTTCACCACCGCTGATGGACGCTGGCGCCTGCCGGTCACGGTGGGGCAGGTGGACCGGCATTTCGTCGACATGCTGATCGCCTATGAGGACCAGAATTTCGAGACCAATAATGGCATCGAATGGTCCGCCATGCTGCGCGCGGTCGGCCAGTTCGTCGGCGCCGGCGGCCATGTGGTGTCCGGCGGCTCCACCCTCACCATGCAGGTGGCGCGGCTGATCGAGGGCGAACCCACGCGCAATCTCTGGGGCAAGGTGCGCCAACTGGTGCACGCCGACGCGCTGGCCCATCGCCTGACCAAGGAACAGATCCTCACGCTCTACCTGACGCTGGCCCCCTATGGCGGCAATATCGAGGGCATCCGCGCCGCCAGCCTCACCTATTTCGGCAAGGAGCCGACGCGGCTGACCACCGCTGAATCCGCCCTCTTGGTGGCGCTGCCGCAATCTCCCGAAGCGCGCCGTCCCGATCGCGATCCCAAGGCCGCCGAAGCCGGCCGCAACAGCGTGCTCGATCGCCTGGTCAGTCAAGGCGCCATCGCCCAGGAAGAAGCCGACGCCGCCAAGCGCGAGCCTATCCCAACCGCGCGCAAACCCTTCCCCATGCTCGCCGCCCACATGGCGCAACAGGCGGTCAAGGCCCAGCCCACCGCGCGGCGCATCGAACTCACCGTCGACCGCCGCCTGCAATCCGCGCTGGAGCGGCTGGGGACGGGCAGGGCCACCCAGCTTGGCCCAAAAGTCTCCGTAGCCATCGTCGTTGCCGATCAGGCCAGTGGCAATATCCTGGCCTCGGTCGGCTCCGCCGGTCTCTTCGCCGAACAAAGCCAGGGCTATGTCGATATGACCTCGGCGGTGCGCTCGCCTGGCTCGACACTAAAACCCCTGATCTACGGCCTCGCCTTCGAGCTGGGCCTCGCCCACCCCGAAAGCCTGATCGAGGATCGCCCCACCGCCTTCGGTGGCTACGTCCCGGTCAATTTCGACGGCTTCAGCCGCGGCACCGTCACCATCCGCCAAGCACTGAGCGAGTCCCTCAATATCCCCGCCATCGTCGTGCTCGACGCCGTCGGCACCGCCCGGCTGGTGTCGCGCATCAAGCGCGCCAATGCCAATCCGCTATTGCCCGACAATACCGCACCCGGCCTCGCCATCGGCCTCGGCGGCGTCGGCGTCACCCTCCGCGACCTAGTCTCCATCTATGCTGCCATCGCCCGTGGCGGCTCCCCGGTCATGCTCAATGACGGCGTCAAGCCGCGCGCTACCGAGCCCGCCAATGCGGCGCTGGTGCTCGATCCGGCAGCGGCCTGGTATGTCTCCGATATCCTCGCCGACGTGCCGCCGCCCCTTAATGGCTCACCCGGCCGCATCGCCTACAAGACCGGCACCTCCTACGGCTACCGCGACGCCTGGGCGATCGGTTATGACGGCAAGACCGTCATCGGCGTCTGGGTCGGTCGGCCGGATGGTGAGCCGGTGCCCGGCATTTCCGGCATCACCGCCGCCGCCCCGGTGCTGTTCGAAGCCTTCGATCGCCTCGGCACCCCGGCAGTGCCACTACGCGCCGCCCCGCCCGGCGTGCTGGTCGCTTCCAATTCGCAATTGCCCGCCCCGCTCAAGCGCTTCCGCCACCCCGATGACAATATGGTCAATCGCGACGCCGCCCCCGAAATCGCCTTCCCCACTGACGGCGTCGATGTCGATCTGGGCATCGCCTCGGGCGCCGACCTCCCCCTGATCGTCAAGGTGCGCAACGGCGTGCCGCCCTTCACCTTCTTCGCCAATGGCGCCCCGTTCGGCCGCTCCGCATTCGCCCGCCAGAATGCCTGGAAGCCCGACGGGCCGGGCTATGTGACCCTGTCGGTGGTCGATTCCGAAGGCCGTTCCGACGACGTCACGGTCTTCCTCGACTGACCGCCTGCGGCCGTTTCACCGTTTCGGCATTGTCATCGTTCTGTCATCCCGACGTCATCCCCCGGTTTTCTTGGGTCCGTATTCGGGGCCGGTTCATACCGACCCTGGGGGCCTTACCATGCACATTAAAAACCTGTCCGTCGTCCTGACGGCTGCATTGCTCACCTCGACCGCCATCCCGGCCATTGCCGCGCCGGTGTTCAATCGTATTGCCAGCTTCCCCGTCGAGCTCAACGCGCCCGACGCCGATGCCACTTCCTCCGAAATCATCACTGCGACCGATGACGGCATGATGCTGATCTATTCCGATAGCCCCAATGGTGGCATCGGCTTCCTCGACGTGACCGACGCCAAGGCGCCAAAGCCCGCCGGTTACCTGGATATGGGCGGCGAGCCCACTTCGGTCACCGTGATCGGCGCCAAGGCCTATGTGGCCGTCAACACCCGTAAGGATTTCATCGAGCAAACCGGCAAGCTGGTCGTGGTCGATATCGCCAGCAAGAGCGTCGATGGCGAATTCCAGCTCGGCGGCCAGCCCGACTCGATCGCCCACAACAAGGCCGGCACGATCCTCGCGATCGCCATCGAGAACGAGCGCGATGAAGAGGTCAATGACGGCGCCATCCCGCAGATGCCCTCGGGCTTCCTGGTTGTGGTCAATCTGGTCGACGGCAAGGTCACCGAAGACGGCATCAAGCGTGTCGAAGTGACCGGCCTGTCCGATATCGCCCCCGAGGATGCCGAGCCCGAATTCGTCGCCTTCAACGACAATGACGAAATTGCCCTCACGATGCAGGAAAACAACTGGATCGTCATCGTCGACGCCAAGACCGCCACGGTCACCGGCGGCTTTACCGCTGGCTCGACCTCGGTCGAAGGCGTCGATACCAAGAATGACGGCCAGATCGTCTTCACCGGCAAGAAGGACGACCTGCTGCGCGAACCTGACGCGGTCAAATGGCTCGATGCCGACCGCATCGTCGTCGCCAATGAAGGCGACTGGAACGGTGGCTCGCGCGGTTTCACCATCTTCAATCGCGATGGCTCGGTGAACTGGGACTCGGGCAATACGCTCGACGTCATGGCTGCCCAGATGGGTCACTATCCCGACAAGCGCAACAAGAAGGGTGTCGAGCCCGAGGGCCTGGAAGTCGCCACCATCGGCGATACCCAGTTCATTTTCGTGGCCGAGGAACGCTCGTCCCTGATCGCAGTCTATAAGGATACCGGCGCTGCGCCGGAATATCTGCAGTCGTTGCCCTCGGGCATGTCGCCTGAAGGTCTCGTGGCCATTCCCGGCCGCAACCTGCTGGCCACCGCCAATGAAACCGACCTGCGCGCCGATGGCCTCGCCGGTTCGCACGTCATGCTCTATGAACTGGCCGAAGGCACCGCCGCCTATCCCCAGCTCGTTTCCGATCTCGACGCAGACGGTCACCCCATCGGCTGGGCTGCTATCTCCGGCGCCGTTGCCGATGCCGAAAAGCCCGGCATGCTCTACGCCGTGTCCGATAGCGTCCTGACCAACGCCCCGGCGATCTACGAGATCGACGCCACTGCCAAGCCGGCCCATATCGTCGGCAAGACTATCATCACCCGTGGTGGGAATCCCGCCCAGAAGCTCGATCTCGAAGGCATCACGCTAGACGGTGAAGGCGGCTTCTGGTTGGCGTCCGAGGGCGACGCTGCCAAGCTGGTCCCCCAGGCCCTGTACCATGTCGATGCCGATGGCGCGATCGTTGCGGAAGTGCCGTTCCCGCCCGCGCTGATGGCTGGTGCGGTCCGCTTCGGTTCTGAAGGCGTTGCCCTGGTTGGCACCGGCGACGACGCCACCCTGTGGGTTGCGATGCAGCGCGAATGGGCTGACGACGCCGCCGGCATGGTCAAGCTGATCGGCTACAACATCGCCTCTAAGGAGTTCTCGGCAGTCCACTACCCGCTCGAAACTCCGGTCGAAGGCACCTGGAATGGCCTGTCGGAAATCACCGTCCACGGCGACTACGCCTATATCGTCGAGCGCGACAACCAAGCTTCGCTCAAGGCCAAGCTCAAGGCGATCTACCGCGTCAAGCTGGCCGACCTGAAGGGCGCTCCGCTCGATGGCGAACTGCCGGTCGTCGCCAAGGAACTGGTGCGTGACCTGGTTCCGGATCTCGCCACCAACAATGGCTACATCGCCGACAAGGTCGAGAGCTTTGCCATCGACGCTGCCGGCACCGGCTTCGTCATCACCGACAATGACGGTGTCGATGACAGCTCGGGCGAGACCTTCTTCTGGTCGATCGGCGACGTGAAGTAAGCTTCACCCACCCTTTGAAATGCGATCGGCCGGGCACAAGCCCGGCCGATTTGTTTTGTGCGGCGCTGTGGCTCAGGCGACGGCGCGCTGGCTCAGCGCGTCATAGGGGCGGCGGTCCACCCAGGCGTTGAGATCGAAGTTCTGCTCGAGGAAGCCCCATTCATAGAGGAAATCCTTATAGTGGCCGATCGCCGCCACCAGCTCGGGCTCAAGCCCGATGCCCAGGTGGTGGTGCAGGTCCGGCCCATTGGCCGAAGCCACCACTTCCTCCGACGCGCCTACTTCCTTGGCGACGAAACGGCGCACGTCATCGGGATGCGCCACCGCCCAGTCGCTCGCGCGCTGCAGCGTCGCGATCAGCTTGCTGACCAGGTCCGGGCGATCTTCGGCCAGCCGCTCGTCGACGGTCAGCACCCGCGGCGAGCCCGAATTGATGCGGATTTTCGGATCGGGGTGAAATCCGAACTCGGCCACGGTATGCGTCGCGAACAGGTTGGCGACGTTGATCCCCGCCGTGCCCTTGACGAAGATGGCGTCGACCGTGCCGGCCAGCAGCGCCGCGATTTCGGGTCCATAGGCCTGCCGGTTGCGCAGCCCATAAAGCTGCGGCCCCTCGCGCCCGTCGAGCACGCTATCGGTCAGCGCAATATCGACGATCTCGACCTGGTTGTGGCTGAGCCCCTCCAGCGACAGCGCCGAGGTCAGGCCCTTGAGCGCCGTCGCCGCCATGAAATCGACGATCCCGGATGGGCGGCGGGCGATGCCGAAGCGGCGGCCGACCAGGTCTTTGGTGGTCTTGATGCCGCTGCCGGGCAGGGTGATGATGGCCTGAAATTCGTCGGTCCAGGTGATGCCGACCAGCCGCGTGGTCTTGCCGTCCGAACGCGCCCGAATGGGCGGCACATTGCCGCCATGACGGAACGAATAGCTCAGGTGATGGTCGAAATGGCTGGTCCGGATCGCTCGGTCCTGGCTATCGATGATCGACTTGAGGGTGATGCCCTCCTTGGCGAAGGTCTCGTCCAGATAGCCGAGCTGCACCGCCAGCCCCACCGGGGTCGGCACCGGGCATCGCGTGTACCAGATTTCCGAAATGCTGTTCTGAAGCGTCATCGTCCCTCTCCTTGATTGCCAAAACCGTTTTCCAACCCGCATGCCGGCCTTGGAGCATTATTGCTCGGCGGCCTTCGGATTAGATAAAACTTGCTTTTGAACCGTATTTTAGGCCAGTTCTGGAATTGAAAATCCGGAAACAGCCGAATGACGGGATCAATTTGCTCTATCACGTTTGACAAACACTATAAACTTAGTCAACATTAATTTGCGAGATCACCCGGGCCTCTCGGCGCGTGTCCGGCGGATCGTGGCGGCGCCTTTTGGGCGCTCCGTTCAATCGAGAGACGACGTCATGTCCAGTCTGCCCAGGATTGCCCGAGCGCTACGGCGCACGCTGCTGCAGGCGATACCGACCGTGATCGGCATCGTCATTCTCAACTTCTTCCTGTTGCAACTGGCCCCCGGCGACGCCGCCGACGTGATGGCCGGCGAGGCGGGTTCGGCCACCGAGGAGACCATGGCGGCGATGCGCGAGCGCTTCGGCCTTAATTTGCCGATGCTCGATCAACTGCTGACCTATCTCAACAATCTCGCCCATTTCAGCCTCGGCTTTTCGCCGCGCTACAGCATGCCCGTGGCCGATCTGATCGGCCAACGCCTGCCCGGCACGCTGACCCTGATGGCCATGGCGCTGGCCATCGCCATCCTGATCGGCCTGACCCTAGGCTCGATCATGGCGGCCTTTGCGGGCCGCCTGCCAGATCGGCTGATCTCGATCTTTTCGCTGCTGTTCTATTCGGTGCCCGGCTTCTGGATCGGCCTGATGCTGATCGTCTTGTTCTCAGTCACCCTCGGCTGGCTGCCCAGCGGTGGCAATGGCACCATCGGCGCCGATCTCAGCGGCTGGGCCGGCATTGTCGACAAGGCGCGCTACATGGTGCTCCCCGCCACCTCGCTGGCGCTGTTCTATGTCGCCATCTACGCCCGCCTGACCCGCGCCGCCATGCTCGAAGTGCGCAACCAGGATTTCGTGCGCACCGCCTATGCCAAGGGCCTGTCGCCCGCCGTCGTGACCGTGCGTCACATCCTGCGCAATGCGCTGATCCCCATCACCACCATGGCGGGCATGCATGTCGGCGGCATGCTGGGCGGCGCTGTCGTGGTCGAGACTGTCTATAGCTGGCCCGGCCTCGGCCGGCTCGCCTTCGAGGCCGTGATGGGCCGCGATTATACCGTTCTGCTGGGCATTCTGCTGCTGTCCTCGCTGTTGGTCATCCTGGCCAATGCGGTCGTCGATATCGTGCAGACCTGGCTCGATCCCCGCATTGGAGAGCTCTGATGTCCACCACCGACCTTAACGCGCCGAGCATTGCCCTGGCGGGCGCCCGACAGGGTGCGTCGCGGCCCGAAGCCACCCAGCAACCCGAGTGGCACAATCTGCGCGCCCCCGATGCGCGCACCACCATGACGGCAGCGGTGACGGTTCCGCCCGGCCGGCGTGAACTGCGCATCTTCTTCAGCAATCCCAATGCGCTGTTCGGCGTCACCTTCCTGTCCACCATAGTACTGATCGCCATCTTCGCTCCGCTGATCTCGCCCGGCGATCCGCTGGGCATGGTGGCCACGCCCTTCCTGTGGCCGGGCCAGGATTGGGCCTATCCCCTCGGCACCGATGCCATGGGGCGCGATGTCCTGTCGGGCATCGTGCATGGCTCGCGCATTTCGCTGTTCGTCGGCCTCGCAGCGACCGCCCTCGGCCTGAGCGTCGGCGTGGTGGTCGGTGCGGTCGCGGGCTATTTCGGCGGCTGGGTCGATGACGTGCTGGTGCGCATCATCGAGATCTTCCAGACCCTGCCCAATTTCGTGCTGCTGGTGGTGCTGGTCGCCATCGCCCAGCCTTCGGCGCTCACCGTCACGGTGGCCATCTCCATCGTCTCCTGGCCCATGGTGGCGCGACTGACGCGTGCCGAATTCCGCGCCATTCGCGCCACGGACTACGTGATGGCCGCGCGCAGTCTCGGCTTCAGCCGCGCCCGCATCATTTTCTCCGAAATCCTGCCCAATGCGCTGCCGCCGCTGATCGTCACCGCCTCGGTCATGTTTGCCTCGGCCATCCTGATGGAATCGGCGCTGAGCTTCATGGGCCTGGGCGATCCCAACGTCGTCAGTTGGGGCTCGATGATCGGCACCGGCCGCGAACTGATCCGCACCGCCTGGTATCTGACCCTGCTGCCGGGCCTCGCCATCGTCTTCACCGTGCTGGCGCTGAACCTGATCGGCGATGGCCTCAACGACGCCCTCAATCCGCGCTTTTCCGAGGAACGGTCATGAGCCGCCTGCTCGAAGTCGAAGACCTCACCATCCGCTTCGGCACTGCCGAGCCGGTCCGGCATCTGAGCTTCTCCCTCGACCGCGGCGAGACGCTGGCGGTGGTGGGAGAATCGGGTTCCGGCAAGTCCCTCAGCGCCTTGGCGCTGATGCGCCTGCTGCCGCGAAATGCCCGCATTCCCAATGGCGCCATTCGCTTCGAAGGCACCAACCTGCTCGAGCTCAAGGATCGGCAGATGCGCGCCGTGCGCGGTCGCGACATCGCCATGATCTTCCAGGAGCCGATGACCTCGCTCAATCCGGTCGCCACTATCGGCGCCCAGATCGTCGAAGTGCTGCGCCTGCACGAAAAGCTGTCGCGCAAGGCCGCCCGCCAGCGCGCCATCGAACTGCTCGACCTGGTCAAGATTCCCGATCCGGCCCAGCGCATCGACGACTATCCGCACCAGCTTTCCGGCGGTCAGCGCCAGCGCGTCATGATTGCCATGGCGGTGGCGTGCAAGCCCAAGCTGCTGATCGCCGACGAGCCGACCACGGCGCTCGATGCCACCATTCAGGCGCAGATTCTCGAACTTCTCGATGAGCTGCGCCGCAAGCTCTCCATGGGCCTGCTGCTGATCACCCATGACCTGGGGCTGGTCTCGCGCTGGAGCGATCGCGTTGTCGTCATGTATCACGGCGACAAGCTCGAGGAGCTTGCAACCGGCGATCTCTATGCCGCCGACCGCCACCCCTATACCAGCGGCCTGACGCAGGCCTCGATCCGGCTCGATGAGGAGGTGCACTACACCGCCCAGACGCTGGCCGAGGTGAAAGTCGTCCGCACTCCGCAGGGGCAGAACATCTACGACGTCAGGCAGCCCGAGCGCCGTGCGTTGCCGAGCCCGGTCAACGACCGCGAGCAACTGCTCGTGGTCAATAACCTCTCGGTGACCTACCAGAGCGGCTCCAAGGCCGGCAAGGCGCTCGACGGCGCCTCGCTCACCCTGGCGAAGGGAGAAACGCTGGGCATCGTCGGCGAAAGCGGCAGCGGCAAATCCACTCTTTCCAAGGCCGTCATGCGGCTGGTCAACAGCCAGGAGGGCAGCATCGTCTTCCAGGGCCGCGACATTTCCCGGCTTGGCGCACAGCAACTGCAGCCCGTGCGCCGTGACCTGCAGATGATCTTCCAGGACCCGTTCGGCTCGCTCAATCCGCGCAAGACCATCCGCGAAATCCTCGAAGCGCCGCTGATCGTGCATGGCGTCTCCAACGCCGCCGAACGCCGCCAGCGGCTGGCCGAAACCTTCGAGCATGTGCGCCTGCCCAGCATGGTAGCCGATCGGTATCCGCATGAGTTCTCCGGCGGCCAGCGCCAGCGCATCGGCATCGCCCGCGCGCTGATCCTGCGCCCCTCGCTGGTGATCTGCGACGAGCCGGTTTCGGCACTCGATGTGTCGATCCAGGCGCAGATCCTCAACCTCCTGGTCGAGCTCAAGACCAGCCTCGGCCTATCTTATCTGTTCATTTCCCATGACCTGGCCGTGGTGCAATATATCTCTGACCGGGTGATCGTCATGAAGGATGCCCGCATCGTCGAAGAGAGCGATCACCGCACCATCTGGCGCTCGCCCAAGACCGATTACACCCGCGCGCTGATCGCCGCGGCCAATGACAAAGGCGGCCGCCCGCTGGCGCCGCGACCCCGGCTCCACGCTCCGGCACCCTAATTCCACGACCAACTTACGGAGAACAATAATGGTCGATTATCGCTATCTGGGGCGCAGCGCGCTCAAGGTGTCCCCCATCACGCTGGGCTCCATGATGTTCGGCAACCAGACGCTCGACGACGTGGCCTTCCGCATCATCGACAAGGCGCGCGAGCGCGGCATCAACTTCATCGATACCGCCGACGTCTATCACGACGGCAAGTCCGAGCAGGTCGTCGGCGCCGGCATCAAGGCCCACCGCGACGACTGGGTCGTGGCCACCAAGTTCGTCAATTCCCGCAGCGCGCTTCCCAACAAGGGCGGCTATTCGCGCAAGTGGGTCTACGAGACGGTCGAGAACAGCCTGCGCAATCTCGGAACAGACTATATCGACATCCTCTATTTCCATCGCGCCGTGTTCGATGCGTCGCTGGAAGAGCCGGTGCGCGCCATTGCCGATCTGATCAAGGCCGGTAAGCTGCGCTATTTCGGCGTCTCCAACTTCCGCGGCTGGCGCATTGCCGAGGTCGCGCACCTGGCCGACCAGCTCGGCATTGATCGTCCGGTCGCGAGCCAACCGCTCTACAATATCGTCAACCGCACCGCCGAGGCCGAGCAGCTTCCAGCCGCCGTCGCCAATGGCCTGGGCAATGTCTCCTATAGCCCGCTGGCTCGTGGCATCCTGACCGGCAAATACACTGTCGGCGAAACGCCCGCTGCCGATACCCGCGCCGGCCGCGGCGACAAGCGCATGCACGACGTGGAGTTCCGCGAGGAATCCATCGCCATCGCCAAGCAGGTCGCCACCCATGCCGAGGCCAAGGGCATCGCCCCCGGCGAGTTCGCGCTGGCCTGGGTGCTCAACAACAAGCTGATCACCTCCGCCATCGCCGGCCCGCGCACCGAAGAGCAGTGGGACAGCAACCTGCGCGCCCTCGACATCACGCTCGATGCCGATGACGAAGCGCTGGTCGATCGCCTCGTCGCCACCGGCCATCCCTCGACCCCCGGCTTCACCGATCCGGGCCATCCGGTCGAGGGCCGCGTCGCCCGTTCGAACGATGCCGCGATCATCCCGCTGACCCGTCCGCAGCGCGTCGCCTAATCGAGAATCTGGACCGGGCTCACCAGCCCGGTCCACCTCGCCTTGGAATGAATTTGCGCCAAGAAGCTTCCCTTCACGCCCCCTCAAGAATTTATGCTGCGATTGCCCAAAAGCGCGCATCGGCGTTTCAACAGCCGCTCCAGCTTTGCAATACAGTATCTCGATAAGATTAGTAGGGTTTCGTAGGGTGATGGCGAGGGTTGGTTTGGACCAGCTCGACATCCTTCAGCGGGCATCGGGACTTGGGCCCACGCGCCGCATTATCGGGGACTTTCGCATGACCACTCACCCTCGCGGCGTTCTGGCGCCGACGCGCCGAGCCTTCCTGCTGTCGACCGCCGCGATCGCGCTGGCCGGTGCCTTGCCCGGCTTCAGCTTCGGCGACGAGCCCAAGCAGGGCGGCACGCTCACCGTCAATATCGGCACCGAGCCGCCCGTCCTGGTGCTGATCGCCCACACCGCCGGCGCAGCGGTCTACCTGTCCAGCAAGACCAATGAGGGCCTGCTGACCTACGATTTTGATTTTACACCCAAGCCGCTGCTGGCCACCGAATGGAAGGTTGCAGAGGATGGCCTGCGCTATTGGTTCAAGCTGCGCGAAGGCGTCAAATTCCACGACGGCACCGATTTCACCGCCGAGGACGTGGCCTTCTCGATCCAGGCGCTCAAGGAAAACCATCCGCGCGGCCGAGCCACCTTCGCCCAGGTCAGCTCCATCAATGTGCTGGGCACCCACGAAATCGAGCTGCTGCTCGACAAGCCATCGCCCTATCTGCTGACCGCGCTGGCGAGTTCGGAATCCCCCATCGTGCCCAAGCACCTCTATGAGGGCACCAAGATCCCGGAAAATCCGCACAACGTCGCCCCCGTCGGCACTGGCCCCTTCGTGTTCAAGGAATGGGTACGCGGCAGCTACGTGCTCTATGAGCGCAACCCCAACTATTGGGAAGCGCCCAAGCCCTATCTCGACAAGCTGGTGGTCCGCTTCATCGGCGACCCGGCCGCCGCCGTCGCCAGCATCGAAACCGGCGAAGTGCTGCTCTCGGTGGGCGTTAATATTCCCTATACCGATTTCGATCGCCTGCAGGCCAATCCGGCCCTGGGCTTCGAAACGCGCGGCTTTACCTACACCAATTCCATCACCCGCGCCGAATTCAACCTCGAAAACAAGTACCTGGCCAATGCCAAGGTCCGTCAGGCCATCGCCTATGCGATCGATCGCAACTTCATCGTCAGCACCATCTATCTGGGTCACGCCACCGCGCTGAACGGTCCGGTCTCTCCGGGTCTGGCCGCCTTCTTCAGCGATGATCTGCCGAAATACGCGTTCGATCCGGCCAAGGCCGAAGCCCTGCTCGACGAAGCCGGCTTCCCGCGCGGCGATGGCGGCGTCCGCTTCGAGCTCAATATCGATCCTACCCAGCCCACCGGCGCCTACAAGCAATCGGCCGAATACATCGCCCAGGCGCTCAACAAGGTCGGCATCAAGACCACGGTGCGCACGCAGGATTTCGCCACCTTCGTCAAGCGCGTCTATACCGACCGCGATTTCGATATCGCGCTCGAAGGCATGAGCAACCTGTTCGATCCCACCGTGGGCATCCAGCGCCTCTACTGGTCCAAGAACTTCAAGCCCGGTGTGCCCTTCTCCAATGGTGCGCACTACGCAAGCGCCGAGACCGATCGCCTGCTCGAAGCCGCCGCGGTCGAGCCCGATCCCAAGAAGCGCTTCGAGCTGTTCGTCGATTTCCAGAAGCAGGTGGTCACCGACCTGCCGGCGCTCGACCTGGTCGCTCCCGACAGCTTCGTCATCTTCGACAAGCGCGTGGTCAACCACACGCTGGGCGCCGAGGGCTTTGGCTATAACGGCGCCGATATTTACCTGGCGTCCTAATACACCCCTGCCGGCCGCGTTTCCTTCCTGGGCGCGGCCGGCTCCTCTTTCAGCAGCGATGAGTGCCATGACCGCAACTGCCACCAAGCTCGTTCCCGAACCGCAGCGCTCGCCCGATCTGGCCACGCTTCTCGCCCGCGTGCCGGCCCTCGCCGCCGAAATCGCCAAGGGTGCATCGCAGCGCGACCTCGATCGCGAACTGCCGTTCGAGGCATTCCGGTTGTTCAAGGAGTCGGGCCTCGGCGCGCTGCGTGTTCCCGTTTCCATGGGCGGTCCCGGCGGCTCCGTCGCCGACTATATCGAGCTGATCGCTACCCTCGGCGCCGCCGATTGCAACGTCGCCCACGCGCTACGCTCGCATTTCAACTATGTCGAAGCCTTGGTGCTCAATGGCCCGTCCGAGCGCGACGAAGGCTCGCTCGAGCGCGTTCTCGAGGGCAAGCTGTTCGCCGGCGCCCATACCGAGCAGGGCACCGCCAAGCCGGGGCAGGTGACCACGACGCTCACCCGCGATGGCGACGTCTACCGCCTCAACGGCCGCAAATGGTACGCCACCGGCAGCGCCTTTGCCGATTTCGTCTCCTTCAGCGCCATGGACGAGGCCGGCGACTTCACCCACGTGCTGCTGCCCGTCGACCGCAAGGGCATCACCATCTTGGATGACTGGGACGGCATGGGCCAGCGCCTGACCGCCAGCGGCGGCGTCATCCTCGACAATGTCGAAGTGTTCCCCCGCGAAGTGGGCAAGCGCAGCATGGAGAACCTCGTCGGCCGCCACACCTCCACCCTGCGCCAGCTCCACCTCGCCGCTGCGGCCGCTGGCGCTGTGCGCAATGTCCTCTCCGACGCCATCGACTACGTCCGCAAACAGGGTCGCGCCGCCGCCCACAGCCCCGCCGCCACCGCCCGCGAAGACCATTTCGTCCAGCAGATCATCGGCGAAATCGCCGCCAATTCCCTCGCCATCGATGCGCTGCTGATCGAAAGCGCCAAGGCGCTCGACCACACCGTGGCCACCTTCGCCATCGGCGACGAGGCTGCCATCGAAGCCTCGCTGGTCGCCAGCGCGCTAACCACCGCCCGCACGCAACTGGTGCTGGGCCAGCTCGGGCCGCGCAGCGCCGAACGCATGTTCGAAATCGGCGGCGGCTCGGCCACCTCGCGCAAGTACAATTTCGACCGCCACTGGCGCAATATCCGCACCGTGCTCAACCACAATCCGCTGCTGCACAAGGCCCGCGTCGTCGGCGACTACTACCTCAACGGCACCACCACCCACCTCAAGGAAGGCAAGGTGTTTTAGGCAGGCTCGCCTGGTTTAGCGCCACACCAGCCCCCCACCCTTAATCCCTCCCCACGAGGGGGAAGGAGACGAAGGAACCGAGGGTCGCGCTGGCGCCTCCCTCCCCTTGATGGGGAGGGAATGAGGGTGGGGTGATGGGAGCCACGGCACTGGCGGGATCTCTGAACCTCTTACCGATACCCAGCCGCCTGCAACTCAAACAGCTCCGCGTACCGCCCGCCCAGCGCCAGCAACTCCTCGTGGCTCCCGGCCTCCAATATCTTCCCATTCTCCAGCACCAATATCCGATCCGCCATCCGCACCGTCGAGAACCGGTGCGAGATGATCACCGCCGTCTTGGCCGTGGCCAGGCTCTTGAACCGTGCAAACACTTCCGCCTCCGCCTTGGCATCCAGCGCCGCCGTCGGCTCATCCAGAATGATCAGGTCCGCATCACGCATATAGGCGCGCCCGATCGCCACCTTCTGCCACTCACCCCCGGATAAATCCCGCCCCTTGTTGAACAACCGCCCCAGCGGTTGCTCATACTTCAGCGGCAGCCGGGCGATGACCGCATCGGCAAGGCTCCGCTCAGCGGAGTCTTCGATCCGCGGCATATCGGTGCTGTCCTCGATCCGGCCGACGCCGATATTCTCCGCGGCGGTCAGGCTATAGCGAATGAAATCCTGGAAAATCACCCCAATATGAGCGTGAATATCTTCGATCAGCATGTCCCGCAGATCGATCCCATCGATGGTGATACGCCCCTCGTCAGGGTCGTAAAGCCGGGTCAGCAGCTTGACGATGGTCGTCTTGCCCGCCCCATTTTCACCCACCAGCGCCAGTGTCTCATTGGCCCGCAGCGTAAAACTCAGCCCGCGAATGGCCCAGGTGTCGGTCTCGGGATAACGGAAGCCGACATTGTCGAACACGATGCCCTGCGCGATCGGCTTGGGAAACGGCTTGGGATGCTCCGGCGGCAAGATCGTCGGCTGGATTTCAAAGAACGAGAACAGGTCGTCCAGATACAGCGACTGCCCCGCAATCTGGGTAAAGCCCAACAGGATTTTCTGGAACAGCCCATTCAGTCGCAGGAAGGACCCCGACAGAAACGCCAAGTCACCGATGGTGAACTCCCCCGCAATCGTCCTCCAGACGATGAACCCATAGGCCCCATAATAGGTCAGCGTCGAAATCGATGAGAACAGCGCTCCCCAGACCGAGCGGTCGATGGCGAGCTTCCGGTTTTCGAGGAAGATCGTCTGCGCCAGTGTCCGAAACCGCTCGACCAGGAACGCGCCCAGCCCGAACAGCTTGATTTCCTTGGCGGTCTCGGCGCTCGCCCCGATCTGGCGGATATATTCGAGCTGGCGCCGCTCCGGCGTGCGCCCGCGCGACAGATAATAGGAAAGCGTATTGAACCGCGTCTCGCCCCAGATCGCCGGCACGAACGACAGCGGCAACAACAGGATCAGCCACGGCGCATAAAAGAACAGCCCCGCCGCCAGCGTCACCACGGTGATCATGTCCTGCGCCTGGCCCAGCAATTGCGCCAGCAGCCCACTGCGCCCCGCCGCCTGCCGCCGCGCCCGCTCCAGCCGGTCCTGGTATTCGGCGGACTCGAAATGGCGCAGGTCTAGCCGGGCGGCATGCTGCATCAGCTCCACGCTGACCGTGTTGGAATGCAGTTCTCCCAGGATCGAATCCACCAGCGACGTGAAGCGGTTGAGCAGATCGGTGCCGATCACCAGGGCGAATTCGATCGCCAGCAGTTCGGCAATGCGGGTCAGCTCTCCGCTGGCCCACCACTGCGCGAAATCGCTGCCCGCCGCCGGCTGCCCGGTCAGCCGCACCACCTCGTCGATGATCAGCTTGCCCACAAAGAGCATCACCACCGGCTGCAGCGCCCGGATCAGGCGCAGCCCGATGCTTAGCCCCGTCAGCCAGCGGCTCGTGCGCCAGATTTGCGCCACCAGCCGGCCCAGATGCCGCAGATTGTCCAACTGCTCGCGAAAGCTGCCGCTGGGTTCGGAGGAGGGTGGCGAACCACGGCGGGAAGGGGAGTCGGTGGAGGTCATTGGGGGGAATATAGTTGTGGTCGACGGCGAGTGCCACTGTGGTTCGAGTGAACCCCGAGCGAACCACCGCCACTATTCTTCCCGCGGACTTGATCCGCGGGCCTTCCGCCGCTAGTGCCGGTTTGAGAGTGGCCCGCGGGTCACGCCCGCGGGACGACGATGGGTGGGGTGTTGCGAGCCACGATCTAAGACCAAGCCTGAACATCCCCCACCCTTGATCCCTCCCCGCGAGGGGGAGGGAGTCGACTGCGGTTCAGCGGTCCTAAAACCGCGACGGATTAGTAGCGCTGTGGCGCCGCAGGCTTGTTGTCCACGATCGCCTCGATCGCCGCGATCACTTCGGGCGTCAGCTTGTCCTTGGACTTGAGTGCATCCAGGTTGTCTTCCAGCTGGCTCTTCTTGGACGCCCCCAGGATTACCGTCGACACATGCGGGTTCTTGAGGCACCACAGCAGCGCCAGGTGATGGATCGGCAGGCCGACGTCCTTGGCCAGCTTGGCCAGGGCCTTGACCTTTTCGAGCTTCGCCTTGCCGGCGTCGCTTTCCCATTCCTTCTTCAGCCATTCGTAGCCAGGCAGGTTCATGCGGCTATCTTCGGGGATGCCGTCATTGTACTTGCCGGTCAAAACGCCCGAGGCGAGCGGCGACCAGATGGTGGTGCCCAGGCCCATTTCATACAGCGGCAAATAGTCGGCCTCGACCTTTTCGCGCACGAACAGGTTGTATTGTGGCTGCTCCATGGTCGGCGGCGTCAGGTGCTCGCGGCGCGCCACGGCCCAGGCTTCGGTCAACTGCTGCGCCGTCCATTCCGACGTGCCCCAGTAGAGCACCTTGCCCTGCGTAATCAGGTTGTGCATCGCCCAAACGGTCTCTTCGATCGGGGTGTCGATGTCCGGCCGGTGGCAGAAATAGAGATCGAGATAATCCACCCGCAGACGCTTCAAAGCGGCATGCGCCGCCTCGGTCACGTGCTTGCGGCTGAGGCCCTTCTGCGTCGGCTTCTCGCCGCCCCAGAACACTTTTGAGGACACCGCATAGCTGTCGCGCGAAAAGCCCAGCTTTTCCAGCGCCGCGCCCATCAGCGCCTCGGAAGCGCCGGCCTCATAGCCCTCGGCATTGTCGAAGAAGTTGACGCCCGCATCATAGGCGGTGGTCATCAGCTTGAGCGCCTTGCTCTCGTCGACCTGCTTTGAAAACGTGACCCACGAACCGAGCGAAACTTCGCTGACCTTGAGGCCCGATTTGCCCAAACGGCGATATTCCATGATTGGTATCCTTGGTAGAGGCGGCCAGAGGGCCGCGGTTTAGAAACGACTACGCGCCCAGCCGTGTGCTGTCGCGAATGATGAGGTCCGGGTCGATCAGGCTGACCCGGGCCTGGGGCAGTGCGTCCTTGGCGGCGATCAATTCCATCAAGCGCTCCACCGCCATTTCGGAGACCTCGCGCGTCGCATAGCGCACGCTGGACAGGGGCACCCCGGCAAAGGCCGCATACTCGATATCGTCAAAGCCCATGATCGCCATGTCCCGCGGCACCGCCACACCGTGCCGGCGACACCAGTCCAGCGCGCCGATGGCCAAGGAGTCATTGGTGCAAAACACCGCCGTCGCGCCGGTCTTGCGGCTCATCAGTTCATCCATCCCCGCGCTGCCATGCTTTGAGGTGTGGCCGGAGGGATCGGCGGCTAGTTTGCTGTCATAATCAAGGCCGGCCTCGGTCAGTGCCTTGAGATAGCCCTCGCGCTTTTCGCTATTGCCATGCCGGGCGGCACTATCGACGAGCCCGATGCGCCGATGACCCATTTCGATCAGGTGGCGCACCGCTTTCCACGCCCCGCGCCGTTCGTCGACACACACGGCGTCAATCCCCGCGTCGGGATCGGCCACCAGCAGCACCACCGGATAATTGGCCCGCCGCAGCGGGCGGATATGGTCGAGCTGGCGATGGCTGGTCGGATAGATCAGCATGCCGTCGACCTGGCGGGAGCGGAACATCTCGACGGTGCGGATTTCCTCTTCCAGCGTATTGTTGGAGGTGGCGAACAGCGTGCCATATCCGCGCGCGGCCAGCGCCAGTTCGATCGCCTGGGCCGCATGGGTCAGCGTCGGGTTGGTGATATCGGTCAGCACCAGGCCAATGGTCATGGTCTGCCGGCTGACCAGGGATTTGGCAATCTGGTTGGGCAGGTAATTCAGCGCCGCCGCCGCCTGCTGGATCAGCACTCGCGTTGGCTCGGGAATGCGCGGACTCTCTCGTAGGGCAAGCGACACCGTATTGGTCGAAAACCCGGTCTTGTCGGCGATATCCTTGAGCCTTACGATCGCTTTGCCCATGCTGTTTCCGATCGTCTACCCGTGCGCGAGTTTAGCGCTCATACGTGCTGGGTCAAACCCTGTAAAGCCGCCGGCCTGAACTTTGGCGGCGCCCCGGCGTTTGTCTTGTCTCGTCAACGCAAAGGAACGATCATGCTCAAGGACAAAGCTTCCTCCGCCATCGTCGCGGTGACCGATATGGACCGGGCGCGCCATTTCTATGAAAGCGTGCTGGGCCTGGCCAGGATCAGTGGCGACGACAACGTCATGCAGTTCAAGACCGGCGCTACCACGCTCGTGGTCTACAAATCCGATTTCGCCGGCACCAACCAGGCCAACGCCGTGGTCTGGGGCGTCGGCGACGAAGTCGAAGCCATCACCGCCGATCTCAAGGCCAAGGGCGTCACCTTCGAGCACTATCCCGGCATGGAGCTGAAGGGCGATATCCACGTCGCCGGCGACTTCAAGATGGTGTGGCTCAAGGACCCTGACGGGAACATTTTGCATTACAACAGTATGTGAGGCGCCTACGGCAACGCCCGCAAAAACTGCGCCAAATCTTCCGTCACATGATGCACATGCGGCGCCGTCGTGCGCCCCAGCTCCCACGCATCCACCTGCTCATGGGCAAAGTCCTCGCCCGCCACCACCTGCACCGTGCTCATGCCCACTTCATGGGGCACCAGCAGGTTCTTTTCCAGGTCGTCGAACATCACCGCAAAATTGGGGTCGATGTCATGCGCCTTGAAAAACCCGTCATAGGCCTCGCGATGCGGCTTGGGCACATAGGTCATGGCGCGGATATCGTAGACATGCTCGAACAGCTCGTTGCCGCCCAGGCGCTTGAGCACCGCGCGGGCATGGCTGACATCGCCGTTGGTCAGGATGAACTTGCGGCCGGGCAGGGCGCGGATCGCCTCCACCAGGTCCGGATGCGCATCGACCGGCGAATAGTCGATGGCGTGGACGGTATTGAGGAAGTGGTCGGGATCGACCTTGTGCGCCTGCATCAGCCCGTTCAGCGTGGTGCCGAAATCGCGGTAATAGATCTTCTGCAGCGCGCGAGCTTCGGCGAAGTCCAGTTGCGTCAGGTCCATCACGTAATTGGTGATGCGCACGTCGATCTGTGCGAACAGGTTGCAGCTGCGTGGATAGAGGGTGTTGTCGAGATCGAACACCCAGTCGGTCACATGGCGCAGGCTACGGGGAAGCGGTGGCGTGAGGTCATTCATGGCGTGAGTCTAGCAGAAAACGTGCGTCGTTTCATCTGACAAGTACGGCAAGGCAAAAGAGGGAGGCGGCGCGCCGGAGCACGCCGCCAAGTCGGTTAATCGTTGTTTTCGTCTTCGTTGGCCGTAACCGTCACGCCCAGCGCGGTGATCAGGCTGGCTGGGTTCGAGGCGGCCGCCATCAGCACGAGGAGGCTCGTCGGCGAGGCCGGAGCGACGTCGACTTCGAGGCTCTTCGGATCGTCGAGGAAGGTCGAGACCGGCGGCGCCACCAGGTCGACCAGCTCGGGAATGCCCATGCCGGCGATCATCTGCGGCACCATGGCCTTGAGACCTTCAACCATCTGGGCCTTGTCGATGCCCTGCGCCTTGGCGAAGAATTCGAGTGCCTTGCCGGCCAGCGAGGCATCGTCATAGCGCAGATTGGCGCCACCGATCGACAGGCCCTGCAGCAGTTCCATGCCCATCATGGCCTGGGCCGCCTGCGCGGCTTCGCTTGTGGGGTCGCCGGCGGCCTCGACGGCCTTGTTGGCTTCCTGCAGCTTGGTCAGCAGCGCGGGGGTCAGGCCGGTCAGGTCGAACGTCAGGTCCACAGCGCCCACATCGGCGAAATCGAACAGGAATTGATCGACGCTCATATGGCCATCGGCCATCGACCAGTTGAACGAGCCGGTGATGTCACCCGCGATATTGGTCAGGCCGAGGCCCTCGATGACGGCGCCCGCCTGTGCGTCTTCGTCCTTGACGGTGGACAGGTCCGCGGTGATGCCGTTGATCGCCAGCGTCGAGCTCAGGCTGGTCAGGTCGGCGCTGCCCTGGGCAGGCTCGAACGTCGAGCCCGATTCCATCGATTCGATGCCGATGACTTCTTCGCCATCGCGGGTGACCGAAAGCGGGCCGGTCGAGATGGCGCCAACCAGCTGCAGCAACTGGACCGGGGTCACGGTATCGCCGCCCGGCAGATAGAAGCCGGTCAACTTGATATCGCTCAGCGACACATGGCCCTTGACGCCTGCATCTTCCATGTCGGATTCGACGTCAGGCAGCGCCACGCTATCGGCAGTGTAGCCGCCATCGCCGGTTTCCTTGACGCCGCTGAAGGTCAGCGAGGTGGTGAAGCTGGTCGGCTCGGTGGCGCCGGCAGCCCCCTTGATGCCGATCGTGGCGTTTTGCACCGTGATGGTGTCGCCGTCGAGCTGGGGATCGTTGAGGGTGAATTCATAGCCGAGCGGGCCCCAGACGGCCTGGATACGATCGACGAAGGCCTTGGCGTCAAGCGCGAAGGCTGGCTGCAGTAGGGCGACGCTCGCGACGCTGGCGAGCAGGGCAAGGCGGGTAATCTTGAAGGACTTCATCGTCGTCTCCGGCATTCTTGTGTTGTTGTTGTCGGGGGCAGGCAATTTATAAAACGGTCGCGTTGCGGCGAACTGATGACCAGTCGGTGAGACCGATGCAATAAGGTGACGCTCGATTATCTATGGCGTCCTGAACGGAACATGAATTGCTTCGGTTTCAGCAATACATCGGAATTAGGACGCATTTTTAAACGTCGTCGCTGTCAAGAAACAGCCGGTAGGCGGGGTTTTGCGTTTCGTCCCAATAGGGGTAGCCCAGGGCCTCCAGATAGTCGTGAAACTGCGCTCGATTAGCCTCCGGCACCTGAATTCCGGCCAGAACGCGGCCATAGTCTGCCCCGTGGTTGCGATAGTGAAACAGCGAGATGTTCCAGTCGTTCCGCAGCCCCTCAAGGAATTTGAGCAGTGCCCCCGGCCGCTCGGGAAACTGGAAGCGATAGACCAGCTCATCCCCCAGATGGCTGGCGCGGCCGCCCACCATGTAGCGCACATGCAGCTTGGCCAGTTCGTTATCGCTCATGTCGAGTACCGCATGGCCATTGGCCTGCAGCATGGCGATGATGGCCTGCTTTTCGGCCTCGCCCTGCCGCAGTTTGACACCGACGAAAATCTGCGCCGCCGCGCCCCGTGCATAGCGGTAATTGAACTCGGTGATTGCCCGGTCACCCAGGAGGCGAATGAACGCGCGATAGCTGCCCGGCGCCTCGGGAATGGTGACGGCCAGCAAAGCCTCGCCGCGTTCACCGATCTCGGCGCGTTCGGCCACATGGCGCAATCGGTCGAAATTGATATTGGCGCCAGAATTGATGGCGATCAGCGGCCCGGCCGGGGCGGCGCCCAGTTCCACATGCTTGCGCAGTCCAGCCAGCGCTAGCGCGCCCGCAGGCTCGGAAATGGCGCGGGTATCGTCGAACACATCCTTGATGGCGGCGCAGATTTCGTCGGTGCTCACCGTGACGATGCCATCCAGCAATTGGTTGCAGATGCGGAAGGTTTCCGCGCCCACCTGGCGCACCGCCACACCATCCGCGAACAGGCCGACCTGCTCGAGATTAACCGGATAGCCGGCCGCAATCGCCGCCTGCATGCTGGCGGCTTCTTCGGGCTCGACGCCGATCACCTTGACCTCAGGCCGCAGGAATTTGACGATCGTCGCAATGCCGGCTGCCAAACCACCACCGCCGATCGGCACATAAATGGCCCCGATCGGCCCCGGATGCTGCTGCAACAACTCCATGCCGATAGTGCCTTGCCCGGCGATGACCGCCGGGTCGTCAAACGGATGCACGAAGACCAGCCCATCCCTGGCCGCCAGCTCATTGGCGTGGTCCCGCGCCGCGTCGAACGCATCGCCAAACAGCACCACTTCACCGCCCATGCGACGGACGGAATTGACCTTGATCGACGGTGTCGTCGTCGGCATCACGATGACGGCACGAATGCCCAACCGCGACGCCGACAGCGCTACGCCCTGCGCGTGATTGCCCGCTGAAGCGCAAATCACCCCGCGCGCGCGTTCTTCGGCAGTAAGGCTGGCGATCTTGTTATGGGCACCGCGAATCTTGAACGAGAACACCGGCTGCAGGTCTTCGCGCTTCAACAGCACCGGAATACCGAGCCGCGCCGAGAGCAGCGCCATGGGCTCCAGCGGCGTTTCCTCGGCCAGGTCATAGACCGAAGAGGTGAGGATGCGGCGGACATAGTCTTGCATAGGCGTCTTCCTGCGCGGCCGATGCCGCGCCACAGCACTGGGCAAAACCGCATCGCCGTGTCAATCGTCATTCGGCCGCCGCATACCTGCTTCGCGCCAGCAATCAATCAGTTGATTGAGAGGATTGGATGGCGTAGAACCTTGGCCGTAGCGTGGCTGCTGCTGACAGGATCTGACTGCTTCATGGCAGAGATTGCTGTGGCAGTCGCAATCCCCACCGCCCCACCACAACAGACATTGCAAATGCGGAGTACCTCCCGATGACGTTGCCGATTGCCCCCGTCAAACGCGAAAGCGGAGACGACCGTAAGGTCGCCATCGCCATCGCCGCACGGGCGCTGATCGTCGAAAAGGGCATGGAAGGCCTGCGCACCCGCGACATCGCCGATCGCGTTGGCATCAATATCGCCACGCTGCATTACCACGTGCCCAGTAAGGAGGCGCTGATCTCGCTGGTTGCCAGCAGCATCCGCGCCGATTTTCAGGGCCAGTCGCAGCGGCGCCAGCGGCAGGGCAAGTCGGGCCTGCAATTGCTCCATATGGAGTTCGAGGATTTCCGCGAGATCATCGCCGATATGCCCGACCTCATCATCGTGCTGACCGAGCTGGTCGAGCGGGCTCGCCGCGATCCGGCGATCAGCACCATTATCAGCCCGCTCTACGATTACTGGCGCAACCAGTTCGTCGAGATTTTCCGCAAGGGTATCGCCGAGGGCTCGTTCCGCCCCGATATCGATCCCTTTGCCGCGGCGTTGATCGTCACCGGCGCCCTGTCCGATTACTGGCGCGGCTGGACCGAATTCCAGAACAGCATCGACGCCATTTTCACTGAACTCGAGCGCGCTTTCGTGCTCACGCCATCACTAAAAGGATAATCCAAATGCCTGCTCACGCTTTTGTCCAGGTGACCAAGGAAAACGCCGATCCACGCCGCTGGCTGGCTCTGTTCGTCCTGCTCATTGCCAATTTCATGAATCTCATCGACGTCACCATCGTCAATGTCGCCCTGCCCAGCATGCGCGAGGGCCTGGGCGCGACCGATAGCCAGATCGAATGGGTGATCGCCGCCTATATCATGGCCTTCGCACTCGGCTTGCTGCCGTTCGGCCGCCTCGGCGATATCGTTGGCCGCACCAAGCTGTTCCTGTGGGGCGTCGCTGCGTTTACCACGGCCTCGGCGCTCTGCGGCATGTCGCCCAATATCGAATTCCTCATCGGCGCCCGCGTCATCCAGGGCCTCGCCGGCGCCATGATGACGCCGCAGGTGCTGGCCATCGCCACCGTTACCTTCCCGCCCGAAGAACGCGGCCAGGCCTTCTCACTGTTCGGCCTCTCCGCCGGCCTCGCTTCGGTCTGCGGCCCCATCCTGGGCGGCATGCTGATTTCGGGCCACCTGTTCGGCCTCGATTGGCAGCCGATTTTCCTCGTCAACGTGCCGATCGGTATCGCGGCCGTGGTCGCCGGCTGGTTCCTCATCCCGCGCCTGCCCGGCCATCCCACGCTCAAGAATGACTATATGGGTATCGTGCTGTTCGGCCTCGGCATTGTCGCGGTGGTGTTCCCTATCGTCGAAGGCCGCACCTATGGCTGGCCGCTCTGGGCCTTCGCCATGATTGCCGCCGGCCTCGTGCTGCTCGTGCTGTTCGTCTTCTGGACCCGCGCCCGCGCTGCCGCCGACAAGCCGCAATTGCTCAACTATGACCTGATCACCAACAAGCAGTTCATGTTCGGCGCCTTCGTCATGACCGTCTTCGCCTCGGGCATTCCGGGCATGTTCATGGTGATTTCGCTGCTGCTGCAGGGCGGCTTCGATTTCACTCCGCTTGAATCGGGCCTTGCCAATACGCCGTTCTCGATCGGCGTGCTGGCGGCCTCCTTCATCGCCGGCCGTTTCGGCTCGACCTATCTGCGCGCCCGCCTCGCCACCTCGGCCAGCATGCTGGTCATCGGCATCGGCTGGCTGCACTTCTATATCGCCGGCGTTGGCGACAGCATCGACCACTGGCAGTTCCTGCTGCCGCTGCTGATCGCCGGCACGGGCCTGGGCCTGGGCTTCTCGGCCCTGTTCCAGCTGGTCCTTGCCAATGTGCCGCCGCGCGATGCCGGTGCCGGCTCCGGCTCGCTGCAGGCCTTCCAGCAGGTCGGTGGTGCGTTGGGAGTGGCGCTGATCGGACAAATCTTCTTCTCCAATCTCGGCAATACCTTCGCCACCGGCGCCAGCCAGCACGCCGCCTTCGCCAGCGCCTCGAGCCTGGCGCTCTGGTACGTCATCTGCTCGTTCGGCCTGGTGCTGCTGCTGGTGCCCCTGTTCAAGCGCGGCGGGCAACAGGGCCGCGGCGCGCCGGTCACCCCGGTACTGGTCGAAGCCTGAGCCAAACTGCCAGGGCCGCTCTTCGGGGCGGCCTTTTTCGTGGGCGCTAAGGTTTCCTCAACCGTACCGGAGAAGGCCACATTTTCGCCCCTCTGCCGGCCAGATCGGCGGTCACCAAGCGGCACCGCTCACAATATGGCCCACCGATGAACCGCTTCACCGCCCTTGCCGCAATCCTGCTCGCCAGCACCGCCGCCGCCACTGCTGCGCCCGCCAATTTTGTCTACACGAGCGCCGGCGAACTGGCCGCGGCCCAGACCATCCTCGAGCGTGCCGACATCGCGGGCGCCCAAGTCGTCTATAACTGGAAGCGGCTGGAGCCCACCGAGGGCATCTATGACTTTTCTGCCATCGAGGAGGACCTGGCCCGCACCGACGCCCTGGGCAAGAAGCTTTTCATCCAGGTCCAGGATCGCTTCTTCAGCCCCGATGCCCGCAACATCCCCGCCTACCTGCTGGAGGACCCCAAATATGGCGGCGGCCTCGTCGAGCAGATCGAGGACGGCAAGACCGAGGGCTATGGCTGGACCACCATGCAATGGCGGCCCGAAGTGCGCGCCCGATACCAGGCCCTGCTCACGGCCCTCGCGGCACGCTTCGATGGCAAGGTCTATGGCGTCAACCTGCCCGAAACCGCCATCGACGTCACCGAGGACCGCCCAGATGCCGGCTTCTCCTGCGATGCCTACTTCGCCGCCGAGCTGGACAACCTGACCGCCGCCCGCGCCGCCTTCCAGCATTCCGTGGTGGTGCAATACGTCAATTTCTGGCCCTGCGAATGGGACAACGACCACGCCTATATGAGCCGCCTGTTCGAATTCGCCCAGGCCCACGACATTGGCCTCGGCGGCCCCGATATCGTTCCCTGGCGCAAGGGCCAGATGAAAAATTCCTACCCCTTCTTCAACCAGTACAAGGGCAAGCTGCCCTTCGTCGGCATGGCGGTGCAGGAGCCCACGCTCGACTATATCAACGACAAGACCGGCAAGCCCTTCACCAAGGACGAGTTCGTCGACTTTGCCACCGACTATCTGGGCGTCGACGCCGTGTTCTGGAGCACCGAGACGCCCTGGCTGAACCAGTAGGGCAAACAGCACCACCGATCACAATTCCAGCGCATTTACCGCCCGGCAACCATACGGGTCCACCCTGCAGGCATCGTAGTAAGGAGTGCCACATGGAAGACCCGATCCGTCATCGTGCCTATGAGCTTTGGGAAGCCGCCGGCAAGCCCGAAGGCGCCGACCAGCATTTCTGGTTCGTCGCGGCCAGCGAAATGGCCGCATCGGCCGCCAAAACCATCAAGCCCGCGCGCAAGCGCGCCAAGCCGGCTGTCAAAAAGGCCGCCTGATCTATGGCGTCAAAGGCCCGTACAGATAGCGCTGCAAGGTCGGGCCGATGCTGGCGATAATCTGCTCGCGCGACATGGCCGCCACCGGGCCGAGGCTCAGAACGTAGCGGGTCAGCGCCAGGCCCAGAACCTGGCTGGCGATCAGCCCGGCCCGCTGCGGCGCCTCCCCTGGCCCCACCAGCGCCACCACCGCGGGCAGCAGTTGCTCGCTGAGCACTGCCGCGATCCGGGCCGCGGCCACCGGATTGGACGCCGCCGACCGCAGCAGCACCGCAAAGCCGCTGTCATCCTGTTCCCAGACCGCGATGAAGTGGGCGGCCATGCGTTCGCCCGCTCGGTCCGGCGCATCGCCGAGGTCCGTCGGCAGGTCGAGATCGAAATTAGCGGTGTCGGCGAACAAGCCGTCCTTTGAGCCGAAATAGCGCATCACCATGGCGGGATCGATATTGGCCACCCCTGCGATGTCTCGAATGGTGGCGCGCTCATATCCAACCGACGCAAAAACCTGCCGCGCGGCCGTCCTGATCGCGCTCTTGGTCCGGTCGGACTTCCGTTCAGTCATGATCCCTCGTCACAATTTGCCAACGACTGTTGACAAATTCAGCGGGGAGAGACATTTTGTCAACATGCGTTGATAAATGGAGAGGTCCGATGCTTCCTGTCAAGACCGATGTGGTGATCGTGGGTGCCGGTCCGACCGGGCTGGCGCTGGCCATCACCCTGCGCAAGGCCGGTGTGGACTGCGTCGTCATCGAAAAGCTGGCCGCCCCGCAGGCCAATTCGCGCGCCGCGGTGATCCATGCCCATACCCTCGACGTGCTCGACCGCATCGGCGCCGCCGCCCCGCTCGCCGCTGCGGGGCTTCGACTGCGCCAATTCTCCATCCGCGATCGCGATCGGGCCATGCTGCAGATGGATTTCACCGCCGCGCCCTCGCCACATAATTACCTGCTGATGCTGCCGCAGAATGACACCGAGCGCCTGCTGGCCGAGGCGCTTGTCGCCGCCGGCGGCCAGGTCTGGCGCAATTGTGCCGCCGATGCCGTCACGATGCAGCCAGGTGGCGCCAGCGTGGCAGTCACAGCGCCCGATGGCCGTCGCGATGTTGCGGCGCGTTTCGTGGTCGGCGCCGATGGCATGCACAGTGTCGTACGGCAGGCCGCCGGCATCGGCTATGCGGGCGCCGCCAATGCCGAATCCTTCATCCTGGCCGATGTCGACATGCATTGGGGCCTGCCGACCGACGACGTGATGATTTTCTTTTCCCCCGATGGCGTCATGGTGGTGGCCCCTTTGCCTGATGGCCGCTTCCGCATCGTGGCGACGCTGGCCGATGCGCCCGAACATCCTGACGCCGCCCTGGCCCAATCCATCCTGCGCCAGCGTGGCCCGCGCCAAGGGCAGGCCGAGGTCACCGATCTGGCCTGGAGTTCACGCTTCCGCGTGCAGCATCGCCTGGCCGATGCCTATCGCAAGGGACCACTGTTGCTGGTCGGCGATGCCGCCCATGTCCATAGCCCGGCAGGCGGGCAGGGGATGAATACCGGGCTGGTCGATGCGGTCGTGCTCGGCCAATTGCTGGCCCGGGTCGTGGCCGAGGGTCGGCCTGACACCTCCCTCGATGCCTACGAGCGCCTGCGCCGGCCGGCCGCCGCCGAAGTGCTTAAACTCGCTGGCGGTTTGACGACACTCGCAACCATGCGCAATCCGCTGGCGCGCGGCCTGCGCAATCTTGGCCTCGGTGTTGTCAACGCACTGCCGCCCGCGCGTCGGCGGCTGCTGCTCGGCCTGTCCGGCCTCGGCCGTGCGGAAGCCGCCCAATTGCCCGATTAGAGCCGAACCATCCCTCCGTGGATGGAGAGTTCCGTGCTGCATAAAAAGTGGTGCAATGCGACAAACAAAAAGGCCGCCCATTGGGCGGCCTTCGCATTTCGGTGGTGGCGGCTCTTACCGCACGATCAGCGTGCCGGCGCCGAACTCAGTGAACAGCTCCACCAGCACCACATGCGGCGACTTGCCGTTAAGAATGACGACGCCCTCGACGCCGTTTTCCAGTGCTTCGAGGCACGTTTCCACCTTGGGAATCATGCCGCCCGAAATGGTGCCGTCGGCAATCAGTTCCTTGGCTTCACGCACGCTGAGCTCGGGGATCAGCTTGCCGTCCTTGTTGAGCACGCCGGGCACGTCGGTCAGGAACAGCAGTCGCTTGGCGCCGAGCGAGCCCGCAATAGCGCCCGCAAAGGTATCGGCATTGATATTGTAGGTGGCGCCATCACGGCCCGGAGCGACCGGAGCGATCACCGGGATCATCTCGGAACGCGCCAACAGGTCGAGCAGCGTGCGGTCGACTTCCACCGGCTCGCCGACAAAGCCCAGGTCGAGCACGCGCTCGATATTGGACGTCGGGTCCTTGACGGTCTTGATCGCCTTCTTGGCGAAGACCATGTTGCCGTCCTTGCCGCACAGGCCAATGGCCCATTCGCCCTCGGCATTGATCAGCGCCACGATTTCCTTGTTGATCGAGCCGGCCAGAACCATCTCGACGACTTCCATCGTGCGCGCGTCGGTGACGCGCAGGCCGCCCTCGAACTTGGATTCGATGCCCAGCTTGGCCAGCATGGAGGCGATTTGCGGGCCGCCGCCATGCACCACAATCGGATTGACCTTGGATTGCTTCAAGAGGGCGATATCGCGCGCGAAAGCGGCGCCCAGCTTGGCGTCGCCCATGGCATGGCCGCCGTATTTCACGACGACAGTCTTGCCCTCATAGCGCTGCATATAGGGCAGCGCTTGCGCCAGAATGCCGGCATCGTGCGAGAACCGGTCGGTGGAGTTGTCTTGCTCAGTCATGGGCGAACCCAATCTCCTTCGAAAGCGGCGCAAAAAAGTCCGTAATGGCTCTAATCGATTTTGTCTCGGAGCGAAACGAACTTGTCGGATAAAATGATGACGGTTGATCCATTTGCCGTCATAGTCCGTAATACAGGCGTCCTATTCCATCGCACCGGGCAAGGGCGGGGTGTTCAGGATGGAGGAGGCACGCTATGAGTTTGGCCATGCAGCCGCAGAGCCAGGATATCGCCGATCTGATCGCCCGCTGTGCGTTGCGTGATCGTGTTGCGTTCAAGACATTATATGAGCGGACCAGCGCGAAACTATTCGGCGTAGTACTGCGTATCTTGAAAGACCGCTCGGAAGCCGAAGAGGCAATCCAGGAGGTCTATATCAAGATCTGGCAGCGCGCCGATCGCTACGTCGCCGGGGGCTATAGCCCCATTTCCTGGCTCGTGGCCGTGGCGCGCAATCATTCCCTTGATATTCTGCGGGCCCGACGCCCGGTTTCGGCCGATATCGACGCGGCCCTCGAAGTACCTGACTCCGGTCCCTCCCCGGAGCGGGCGGCCGAGGATAGCGACGAGCGCGGCCGGATCGAACACTGCCTCGGCACGCTCGACCCCGAGCGTGCCGACGCAGTCCGCGGCGCCTATCTGGATGGCTATAGCTATGACGAGCTGGCCGCCAGATATGAAGTGCCGTTGAATACGATGCGTACCTGGCTGCGCCGCAGCCTGCTAAGATTGAGAGAGTGTCTGACCCAATGAGCACGAGCGACCATACCGGTGAAGACGAAGGCGGGCGCAATGCACTCGTCGCCGAGTATGTGCTTGGCCTGCTGGACACCAATGAACATAAGCGCGTCGGTCGTCTGATCGAGGACGATCCGGCTTTGCGCGGCGAGCGCGATTTCTGGATTTCGCGCTTTGGCGCCCTCAATCGCGAATATGAAGACACCCCGGTTCCCGCCCACCTGTTCAATGCCATCGAGGCGCGAGCCTTTGGCGATGTGATCAAGGCGCGCGGCGCCACCAGTTTCTGGGATAGTTTGATGGTATGGCGCGGCATTGCCGCCGGAGCGCTGGCCGTAGCGGTCATCGCCGTCGGCTTCCACGTGTTCCAGCCCGCTCCTAATGCTTCCACGCTCACCACTCAGCTGGTCGCGGCGCTGGAAGAAGAGGGCAGCAATGTCAAATTCGTCGCGCTCTATGATGGTGCCGGCAATGTGCGGCTGACCGCGCTGTCGGGCGAAGCGGTGCCGGAAAAGGATTTCGAACTCTGGGCGATCCAGGGCGGCAACAATCCGGTGTCGATGGGCGTCATCCCCGTCAACGAGCGGAGCGCCGTAACCGTGCCTGCCGACGTGATGAAGGGGCTGGGCGAAGGCTCGGTTCTCGCCATTACGCTCGAAGCCAAGGGTGGCTCCACCGATGGCGCACCCCATGGTCCGATCGTCGCCAAGGGCGCCGTTACCAGGATCTGACGCGTCAGATCACCGCCGCTCAAATATGATTCAAATATTGTCGCCGTCCGGAAAATCTCCGGGCGGCGTTGCTATTTATTGCCCCTGGCTTGCGTCAGAATTGTCTACCAATCTCATAGAGAGAAGAATTATTTTGCGGAATTTTTATATTTCCTGAAACTTCGCCAAAAACGCTCCGTTCCTCCGCATGTCCCCACCGATCAAGGGGAAAGAAACACAGGAAGGAACTCACAATGAACATCTCTCTCCGCGCTTTTGCCGTTGCCGCCGTCATGACCGTTGGCTCGCTCTCTGGCGCTGCCGTCTACGCTCAGGAAAACCCGATGGTTGGCGGCGCTGCCATGTTCGCTGACAAGAACATCATCGAGAACGCCGTCAATTCGGCTGACCACACCACGCTGGTCGCCGCCGTCAAGGCCGCTGGCCTGGTTGATGCGCTTTCCGGCCCCGGCCCGTTCACTGTGCTGGCTCCCACCAACGAAGCTTTCGCGGCTCTCCCAGCCGGCACCGTTGACACTCTGCTGAAGCCAGAAAACAAGGAAATGCTGGCAACCATCCTGAAGTGCCACGTCATCGCCGCCAAGGCGCTCTCCACCGACATCATGTCGATGGCCAAGGCCGATGGCGGCAAGCATGTCGTTGATACCCTGGGCGGCTGCAAGCTGACGCTCGAAGCCACCGACAAGGGCGTGACCGTTACCGATGAAAACGGCACCGTCGCTCACGTGACCATCGCCGACGTGCTGCAGTCGAACGGCGTCATCCACGTTATCGATGCCGTCCTGACCCCGAAGGCTGCCAAGTAACCAAACGCCGCGCTATAACGAATAGCGCTAAAGAAGAGGGTTCGCGGGTTGCGAACTCTCACCAAATCTTGACGTGCCATTGCCTTGCCCAAGGACTTACACTGGCCGTCAACAGCCCCGCGATTGGTCCGTCTCCCTCCGGCGGCCCAGCGCGGGGCATCTTCTCTAAGGGAGTTGATCGATGGACGCCAACCGCCGCACATTCCTTCTGGCCGGCACCGCTGCCGCAGCGCTCGGTGCCTATGCGCTATTCCGCCCCATGGGCGTGACCCAGGTCGCCGCCGCCGAAGGCGATTTTCCATACAAGCTGACCGATGCCGAGTGGAAGGCCAAGCTTTCGCCCGAAGCCTATGACGTGCTGCGCAATGAAGGCACCGAAATGCCCGGCTCCTCGCCGCTGCTCGAAGAGCACCGCGTCGGCACCTTCTCCTGCGCCGGCTGCGATCAGCTCCTGTTCGACAGCAAGACCAAGTTCGACAGCGGCACCGGCTGGCCCAGCTTTTACGATCACCTTCCCGGCGGCATCGCCACCACCACCGATAGCACTTTGGGCATGACCCGCACCGAAGTGCATTGCGCCAATTGCGGTGGTCATCTCGGCCACGTCTTCGATGACGGCCCGCAGCCGACCGGCCTGCGCTATTGCATGGACGGCGTCGCGCTCAAGTTCACCGCCGCATAATTGCCGCTAAGCCCTTGTTGATCTGCGATGCCCTTTGCTATGCGAAGGGCATTGTCGTTTGCGCGGGGCGATTTCGATGAAACTGACCATCATCCAGACCGGTGGCGTGCCGGCACCGCTCGCCGATCGCTTCGTACCCTATCCGCGCATGTTCGAGACCATGTTCGACGCGACCGGGCAGGGGTTCACCTACGAGACCGTCCCGGTGTTCGAAGGCGCTCCGCTCCCCGATCCGCAATCGCTGCAAGCCATCCTGATCACCGGGTCGGCGGCGGGTGTTTACGACGACTATTTCTGGCTCGATCCGCTCCGCGCTTTTATCCGCGATGCCTACAGCAAGAAAACCAGCATGCTGGGGATTTGCTTCGGTCATCAGATCATGGCGGACGCCCTCGGTGGGGACGTGCGCAAGTCCGAAAAGGGCTGGGGCCTGGGCCGTCATACCTACACCGTCCAGCAGCGGCCGGGCTTCATGAACAGCGCCCCGCCGAGCCTGTCGGTAGCCTGCTCGCACCAGGACCAGGTGATCGTGCCGCCGGCTGAAGCCGAAGTTATCCTCGCGTCGCAATTCACCCCAAACGCCGGGCTGGCCTACAAAAACGGCGCGGCCCTGAGCTTGCAACCCCACCCCGAATTTGCCGACGACTATACCACCGCCCTGGTCGAGCTCCGCCGCGGCAAAGCCCCGGAGGAAGTGGTGGAAACGGCGTTGAAGTCAGTTGCCAATCCGTCCAATAGTGCCGAGGTTGCAGTCTATCTGGGCCAGTTCTTCAAGGGACGCTGACATGGCTGTCGCCGAAATGCTGTCTTTGATCGACAGTTACCTGCAAACCCTCACCCACAGCCGCAAGGCCGAAGTCGAAACGCTGCGCCGCCTGATCCTCGACGCCGTCCCTGGCCTCGTCGAGCGCATCAAGTGGAACGCCCCCAGTTTCGGCCTGACTGACGATCGCATCACCATGCGCCTGCACCCCGGCGACCGGGTACAACTCATCCTGCACCGCGGCGCCAAGGCCGGCGCCGACGATCTGTTCCGATTCGAAGATCCCGACAAGCTGATCGCCTGGGCTGCTCCCGATCGCGGTGTCATAACCTTCGTCGATGCCGGTGACCTGGCGCAGAAGTCCGAAGCGCTGGTCCCGGTGCTGCGGCGCTGGGTGGCAATGACCACGCGATAGCGCAGCGAAAAATGATGCGATAGCAAGAGATTAGGCCCTGCTGACAACTTCTGTCGCAGCGCAATCCTAACCTTCTGCTATCAACCAGCGAGGGCGCGCGCGATGGATATTGCCGGCAAGGGCCAGGTCACCGATTTCGATTTTCTGCTCGGCAATTGGACGGTCGAAAACCGCCGCCTCAAGCAACGCCACGTCGGCAGCGACGAATGGGATATCTTTCCCGCCACCCAGCAATTCTGGAAAATGCTGGGCGGGGTAATGAATGTGGACGAGTTCAACTGCCCGGCCCGCGGCTTCTCCGGCGCCAGCATCCGCACGCTCGACCAGACCACAAGGCGCTGGTCGATCTGCTGGGTCAACAGCGCCAGCGGCATCATGTTTCCACCCGTACACGGCCAGTTCTGCAGCGGCCAAGGCATCTTCTACGGCACCGACGAGGACAACGGCACCCATGTAGACGTCCGGTTCACCTGGAGCTTCCAGCCCGACGGCCGACCCCTCTGGAGCCAGGCGTATTCGACCGATGTCGGGGCGAATTGGGAGACGAACTGGACGATGGATTTTACGCGGGTGAGCTAGCTCGCCATCAAAAGGGCAATCTCGGCCCGCAGATCGCGAAGACCTTCGCCTTTAACGCTCGAGGTCAGGATGACGTGGGGATGCGCCGCCGGGCGTTTGGCGATGGCGGCCCTGGTCATGGTGATGACGGCGTCAAGCTCCTCCCTCGATGGCTTGTCGGCCTTAGTGAGCACGACCTGATAGCTGACGGCGGACTTGTCGAGCTCGTTCATCACCGTCAGGTCATTGTCCTTGGGCCCATGGCGGCCATCGACCAGCACATAGACCCGGCGCAGCGTCTGCCGGCCTGTGAGATATTGATGGATCAGCTTGGTCCAGGCGCGTACCTTGGGCTCGGGCGCCCTGGCGTAGCCATAGCCGGGCATGTCGACGATGCGCAGTTCGGCGCTGGTGCTCTCGAAAATGTTGAGCTCCTGCGTCCGGCCAGGCGTGTTCGACGTACGGGCAAGGCCCGAAACGCCGCACAGCGCGTTGATCAGGCTGGACTTGCCCACATTGGAGCGGCCCGCAAAGGCAATCTCGACCTTATCCATGGGTGGCAGGTCGGCGAGCTTGACGCAGCCTTTGACGAACACGAAGGGGCGCGCGAACAGCAGGCGGCCAGTTTCGACAATGTCGGGCGAGTAGTCGACGGCATCAGGCTGCATGAGATTGGCATTCCAAATTGGTGGGCGACTGTGCGCAAGATAACGCCCGCGATCGCCTGAAGTCGTTGAAGCTGGGTTTGGAGTTCGCATACACCACTCCCCCCTCAAGTCCAAGCTTTCGAATTTGGCGGGAGGAGGGGGATAGAGTGGGATTTGCACAATCCGGGGCGCTTTCCCACAATCTTGGTTGCCTTCCCGCAATATAGCCCACCCGCCGATCTTCCCCCGGACTTGATCCGGGGGCCTTTCGCCGTTTGTGCTGGATTGGAGAGGCCCGCGGATCAAGTCCGCGGGAAGGAATAGAGAAGTGAGTGGAGTACAAAGACAAGCCTAAGCAAACAGAAAGGGCGCCCCGTGGGACGCCCTTTCGAATTCTAGGCCTTGGGTGTTTCCACCGGTTTGGGCTTGCGCTTGAAGCTGTCGATGATGTTGCCGAACAGGTTCACCTCCGCGCCGTGGCGCTTCATGATGAACCACTGCTGGGTCACCGAGAGCGTATTGTTCCAGGCCCAGTAGATCACCAGACCGGCCGGGAAGGTGCCCAGCATGAAGGTGAAGATGATCGGCATCAGGCCGAAGATCATCGCCTGGGTCGGATCCGGTGGCGGCGGATTGAGCTTCATCTGGACCCACATGGTGATGCCCATGATGACGGGCCAGACGCCCAGATGCAGGTAGCCGCCGATGATCGGCAGGAAGGTCGGGTCCCAGGGCACCAAGCCAAACAGGGTGAAGATATTGGTCGGATCGGGCGCGGCCAGATCCTGAATCCAGCCGAAGAACGGCGCGTGGCGCATTTCGAGGCTGATGAAAATGACGGTGTAAAGCGAATAGAACACCGGGATCTGGATCAGCATCGGCCAGCAACCTGAAAGCGGATTGATCTTCTCGCGCTTGTACAGCTCCATCATCGCCTGCTGCTGGGCGGGCTTGTCGTCCTTGAAGCGCTCCTGCATCGCCTTCATTTCAGGCTGCACGCGGCGCATCGCGGCCATCGACTTGTAGGAGCGGTTGGCCAGCGGGAAGAACACCGCCTTGACCAGAACGGTCACGCACAGCACGGCGACGCCGAAATTGCCGATCACGCCATAAAGGATAGTGAGCAGCTTGAACATCGGGTAGGTCAGGAAATGCAGCCAACCCCAGTCGATCATCAGATCGAGGCGGTCGAAGCCGTACTTTTCCTTGTAACCATCGACGACGGCCACTTCCTTGGCGCCGGCAAAGATATAGCTCTCATTGCTGGCAGTGGCGCCGGGCGCCACGGTGACCGGGGTCGTTTCCACATAGCTGGACTGGTAAATGTCCATGGTGCCGGTCGGGTTGGACCACGAGAAGCGCGCATTGAGCGGAACGCCCGGCTTGGCCAGCACGGCAGTGGCCCAGTATTTATCGGTAAAGCCAAGCCAGCCCGACGTGTTCTGCAGATCGATCACCTGATCCTTCTGCATATCGGAATATTTCTTGGCGACGAGGTTATTGGACGCCAGAACGCCGGTCGGGCCTTCATGCTGGATGAAGAAGTTCTGCACTTTGGGCGTATCGTGGCGAGCCACGCGCGCATAGGGGAACAGCGAGACAGCGGCGGCGCCCGTGTTCTCCACGCTCTGGGTGACGGTGAACAGGTAATGCTCATCGACCGCGAAGGTGCGGCGGAAGATCAGGCCCGCGCCATTGTCGAACTTGAGGGTGACGGGGGTCGCCACGGTCAGCGACGTGTTGGCGCCGTCCACGGTCCAGACCGACGCATTGGTGGGCAAGGCGACAGCGGCGCCATTCGCCGGCGCCCAGCCCTGCTCGATGTAATAGGCATTGTGCACGCCCGACGGCGTCAGCAGCGTGATGATCGGCGAGGCCGGATCGACAGTCTCCTGGTACTGCTTGAGTTCCAGATCATCGAGCCGGGCGCCCGTCAGGTTGATCGAGCCGTGCAGGTCTTCGGTATCGATGGTGACGCGCTGCGTCGCGGCAATGGCGGCAGCGCGATCGGGATAGACCGTGTTGCTGACAGCGGCCTCGGCCGGGCCGGGAGTAGCGGCGACCGTCGTTGCCGGCGTGGCCACGGGGGTGGCAGCCGCAGCCTGGGCAGCGGCGATTTCCTGCTGCTGCTGGGCGCGCTGCAATTGCGGCCCCGCAACGAAGAATTGCCAGCCGAACAGCACGAGCATGCTGAGCACGATGGCGATAATCACATTGCGATTGTCTGTCATGGTCGAATGTTCCGATGGCCGGCGCGGCCGGAAGGATGGGGCTTGTCGGCGGATTTGGGGCCATGCACGCGAGCGATGCAAAAGGCCAGATCCGCGACCAGCCGGTCAAAGGGTTGGCTCAGCGCTTCGCGCCGGCCTACCAGCACATAATCATGCGACGCCATAAAGTCATCGGCGCATGCTGTCACAGCTGCGCGAAGGCGACGCTTGATGCGGTTGCGCTCGGGCGAATTGCCCGATTTCTTGGTCACCGTAAACCCGATGCCGGGCGCGTCTTCACGCGCAGAAATTGCCTGCAGCCCAAACGCAGAGCGCCCGGCGCGATTGCCCCGGGCGGCCCGAACGAATTGGGAGCGCTTTTTCAAGCGGCGCAGAGCGCTACTCGCTTGATCCATGGCCGTCATCCGGCCACAGGGCCTTAGGCCGAGAGCTTCTTGCGGCCGTCGCGACGGCGCTTGTTCAGAATCGCACGGCCGTCCTTGGTGGCCATACGGGCACGGAAACCGTGACGGCGGGCACGCACGAGCTGACTTGGCTGGTATGTACGTTTCATGACATCAGACCGCGCTTGCGCCCGGTTCCTCTTATTGGCTCTGCTTGCGCAAGACTGTGTGGCATCCGTCGAGCGGGCTCGGACGGTGCGGGTTGAGGGGGTCTATAGGGAAAAGGTCGCCCCAAGTCAACGCATCCCAAGCGCCAAAACACAGGCTCGCACGCGTCACATCGCCTTCTCTATGGACAAAGCGTTTGGCCCGATTGTCATTATTGCCGTCTTTGCCCATAAGAGCGCAGTCGCTCCTCTTTCCAGCCTTGGCGGACATGGCGGATATCCTCAAGCCCGATCTGTGCATTCTCGGCGCCGGCGCCCCCGGCATTGCCCTGGCCATAGCCGCGCGCGAACACGGCGCCTCGGTGGTGCTGATCGATCTCGGCATGCCCGGCGATAGCCTCAAGAGCGGCCCCGTGCCGGCAGCAGCTTTGGCCGCTGCCGCGGCGACGGCCCACAATTTGCGCAATGCCGCAGCGTTCGGCATGACCAATGGCGATCCCAAGGTCAATTTTCGCGGCGTGCACGAATTTATCCGATCCACGATTGCCGCCATCGCCCCGCGCGATGCTGCCGAACGGCTGCGGGCCTTGGGTATCGAGATGATCGTGGCGCCCGCCGCCTTCATCGACAAACGTACGATCAAGACCGGCGAAACGCTGATCCGCGCCCGCCGCTTTGTCATAGCCAGCGGCTCCAGTCCTGTGGTGCCAGCTATCAAAAATCTGGGCGACGTGCCGTTTTTCACCACCGACACCATTTTCGCCAATGCCTACAAGCTGTCCCATCTGGTGATTCTGGGAGGTGGGGCACTGGGGTTGGAATTTGCCCAGTCCTATCGCCGGCTCGGCTGCGACGTGACCGTGCTTGAGGCCGGTTCCACGCTGGCCGAAGTGGACGCCGAGGCCGCCGACATCGCCCTGCGCCGGCTGCGCGAGGAGGGCGTCATCATCCACGAGCGCAGCCAGGTCACTGAAATGGTGCCACGTAGCCAGGGTATCGGCGTGATGATCCGCCACGAGGACGGCACCGAAGCGACACTCGACGCCTCCCATATTCTCCTCGCGCTGGGCCGAACGCCCAATTTCGGCGGGCTGGCGCTCGACAAAGCCGGTATCCGCTTCGACAAAATTCGCGACGACCGCCTGCTGCTGCGCCCGAAATTGCTGACCTCCAATGGTCGCGTCCATGTCATCGGGGAAGCCGCGGGATCGCCGCCCTCGCTGCCGGCCGCCCAGCACGATGCCAGCGTGGTGCTGGAAAGCGCGCTGTTCAATCGCACCATCAAGCGGGCACAAACCGATATTCCGGTGACGGTGTTCACCGATCCGCAACTTGCCCAGATTGGGCTAACCGAGGCGGCGGCCAAACTGCGCCTCAAGAGCGCCTATAAGGTGATCCGCGCCAGCTTTGCCGAAAACGATCGCGCCGTCGCCACGCGGCGCAGTGCTGGCATTGCCAAGATCATTACCGATCGCCATGGCGCCATTTTGGGCGCCGCCATTGCCGGCCCCGAAGCGGGCGAGCTGATCGCATTTTTCGGCCTGGCCATGCGCCATGGCATCAAGCTGCCCGACCTTGCCGACGCCGTGGCGCCATATCCCAGCTTTGCGGGTATCGTCGCCCAATTGGTGCAAGCTTGGCGCCAGCAAGCCGGCGCCGAACCCTGGCGGCAGCGGCGATTGGCCCTGGTGCGGCGACTACCCTAGGCGTCGCGCTCAGGCCGGTCGGTAAATCTGCGCCACGGCGCCGCCCGGAAAGGCTTTCGAGCTGACCAGCTTGAGACGCATCGGTGCGGACAGGTCGGCGAACAGCGGCAAGCCCTTGCCCAGCGCCACGGGAGCCACGACAAGGGCCAACTGATCGACCAGTCCCTGCGCGATGAGACTGCGGGCGAAGCTGACCCCGCCATGGGCGATGATCGGCTTGCCGTCCTGGGCTTTCAGTCTGGCGATTTCCGTCGTTAGTTCGCCTGTCGCCACATAGGCTTCCGCCCAGCTGCCAGCGCCTTTTTGCAATTCCGCAGGCTGTCCGTTCCCCGCCTTGGCGCGGGCGGCATCGAGCGCCGCCGTCGTGGTCACGTTCGCCAGGATCGCCTGCCCCTGTCGTGAGAAGACGGCCTTGGGGATCTGGTTCATCGGCGGCGCGAACGGGTCTGTGGAGGTTTGCCAATAAGTGGCCATACCCTCAAAGCTGCGACTGCCCATGATATGCAGGCTGGCATTCCATACATACTCTACGCCCCAGGCCTTCGCCTCCTGATCGGCGCCGAACATCCAGGTGTTGGTGCCCTCAAGGTCGCTGACGAAGCCGTCGACCGATATGGCCATCCTCAAGATCAGGTCGCGCACGGTCTTCTCCTCAAGCCGGTTCTGGCTCAAGGACGGTCTAGCCTGATTGGTTCCGACACCACTCACTTGCCAAGCTGAAATAATCACGACCGATGTAGTGAAATTGCATGCGGCGCCAGCCGCGCGGGGGCTTACGCAAATTTGCGCTTGCCTTATAATGGCTTGTAATGACAGCCGAACGCAGCGTCTTGCCCGGCCGGTTCTCCGGCCTATCGATCAAGCTGATCGCCACCATTGTCATGGTGATCTTTGCGGTCGAAATCGTCGTTTATTTGCCCTCCATCGCCAATTATCGCGCCAGCTGGCTCGATGATCGCCTGCGCGTCGGCGTGGTGGCGGCGCGGGTGCTGGACGCCGTGCCCGACGTGATGGCCCTGCCGCGCGCCCTGACCGATCGCCTGCTCAATTCGGCCGGCGCCGATGCCATCGTCTATCGGCGCGAAGGCCAGAGCCAACTGATCGAGCTGGACAATGCGGTGACGCCTACCGTTGCGGTGACCGCCGACATGCGCCTGCGCGACCCGATGACGCTGATCATGGGCGCCGTCGATACCCTGGTGGGTGGCGGCGGCCGCACCCTGCGTATCGTGGGGGAGGGCGATCGCGACGAGAGCCTGGTCGAGCTGCTGATGCCCGAACGCCCGCTGCGCTATGACCTGTTCACCTATTCGCGCGACTTCTTCCTGCTTTCGCTAATTATCGCCTTCATCACCGCCGCCGTGCTGTACCTGGTGGTGCGCTGGGTCTTCATCATGCCGGTGCGACGGCTGACCGAGAACATGCTGGCCTATCGGCAGGCCCCCGAAAATGCCAGCCTCATCATCGCCCCCTCGCAACGCCGCGACGAAATCGGCATTGCCGAACGCGAACTGGCGGCCATGGAGCAGGATCTGTTCTCGATGCTGCGCCAGCGACGGCACCTGGCCGATCTGGGCCTGGCTGTCGCCAAGATCAACCACGACCTGCGCAATACCCTGACCTCGGCGCAATTGCTGTCGGATCAGGTGGCGACGCTGGATGATCCAAAGGTGCAGCGGCTGGCGCCGCGCCTCGTCACCACCCTGGACAAGGCCATCGGCTTTGCCCAGTCGGTGCTCGACTATGGCCGCGAAAGCGCCGCCCCGCCGGTGCCTGGCCCGGTCGATCTCCGCACGCTCATTGAGGACGCCGCTTTCGATGCGCGGCTGGTGGGCCATCCCGGCATTGCCTTCAACAACGGCGCGCCCGAAGGCCTCAGCATCAACGTCGACGCTGGCCAATTGGCGCGCGTCTTCGTCAACCTGCTCAAGAACGCGCGTGAGGCCCTCGAATCGGTCACTGCATTTCCCACGCCGCCCGAAGTGCGTGTCGAGGTGACGCAAAGCGAGGACGGGCTGGTCATCGCCGTGACCGACAATGGCCCCGGCCTGTTGCCCCGGGCCCGCGCCAATCTTTTCGTCGCCTTTGAAGGCTCGGCCCGCGCTGGTGGCACCGGCCTCGGCCTCGCCATCGCCCGCGAACTGGTGGAAGCCCATGGCGGGCACCTGCAATGGGTTGAACAAGGCAGGGGCACGCGCTTCGAAGTGAGCCTGCCAACCAGTGCCATTTTGCGCTGATCGCACCGCTCTCCTGTATAACCGACATTTCTACCTCCCCGCGCTTGCAAACCGCAAAAACCCGCTGTATGGGTTGCCCCGCTTCACGAGGAAGCTGGCGCAAGCCGCTCCCGCACCGTGATTGCTTTCCGAACTTAGGTTCGGACGTGCGCGCCCTTAGCTCAGCTGGATAGAGCACCAGACTACGAATCTGGGGGTCAGGAGTTCGAATCTCTTAGGGCGCGCCATTCCATCTCATTGATGGGCCATAACAATCTGGGTTTGCTGGACTTTGGTCCAATTCTTGAGAGCTACCGCCGGCCTACATTCGCACTCGAGAGGCTTAGGATAACTCTTGATATCGCTGCGAACCGGATTGTCCAACTTCGCGCACTTACACAGAGATCGATGAGTGCCGGGCCGCTGGGAGGAAATGTTCCGCCAACGCTGAACGCTCGAGGTTCTGTTTACAATGTGAAGGGCGGACGGAAATTTGGCAGATGACGTTACGCCCTGGCTACGTCTGAGGCTGAGATAGTCTAGCCTTTGGACAGTTGCGCTGTGTCGTAGACTGAAGAATGTCTTGCTCGGTACGTTCCCTCGCCAGCATCTCAATAGAACATTTCTCTGAGTTAGCCTGCCTCCAGCTCAGGCGCGCGATATGGTTGGATTTTTGCCAACAAGCTTTGAAGTGGCCAAAGGAGCTAAACCTCCGGGCATTTCTCTGAGGCGGCCGTTTTCTCCGAGGCTCTGAAGTGGACGCCTTCGCTTCAAAGCTAGAAGCAGGCGAATTGTGCCTCGGCGTTTTAAGTCGGCTTTGCGCCCATTCCGGCCGTTCAAGTATCTGCGGTGGCCTTAGAGAGAATTGCAATCATAGCTGGCTTCATTTTGAGACTTGGCGGACGCGGGATACGGCCATTGTGCGGTCCATGAACGAAAAGAGAACCCCGAAGACGACCAGCGACAAGGCTGTTCCCAAAAGCCAAAGACGCTGCCAGCCGTTCATCTGGTGAACTAAGGCTCGCGTCTTCCCCAGACGCCCAAGCGACCCTGGCCCCTGCCGCAGGCACGCTGCCTGAGCTTGCGGCATCGTCCAAGAAACGCCCGTAGAGCCTTTCGGGGTAATTCCAGAAGGATCGCTCCGCCGATACGCCATTTTGGCTAACGTGTTTATCTTCTGAAATCGCTACACTTCAGCCTCACCTCGGGGGAGTGAACGACGTTGCATAGAAAAATGGCCCGCGCTTTATCCATGGACCTAATTCGCACTTTTGCTTTGCGAGTGAAGTATCGAAATGGCCCCAGCTTTCGTGTCTTTCATAACTCCAAAATTTATATACAACCATCGGCAGCCTTGATCGGCTCAGGCTCCCTCGATATTGGACTCCGCTGGCCGGCATATTGCACCTACCGAACACTTTTATCCGTTTGGGATAAAGCGACGCTGGAAGTAAGCGGGGACTTCTCCATGGCGACAGGCTCGCGCATCGTCGTCGACAAAGGCGCGACCCTGAGAATCGGAAGCGGCTTTGCAAACAACTTCAGTTCAATCGCCTGTTTTGAAAGCATCACTATCGGAAATAATGTGGCAATAGCAGAAGGCGTCGTCATTCGCGACAGCGACAGTCATGAAATTTTGGGGGGAAGTCGTGGGCAGACACTTCCGATAATCATAGGCGACAACGTTTGGATTGGAACCAACGCAATTGTCTTGAAGGGAGTTAATATCGGCGACGGCGCTATTGTTGCGGCCGGGTCCGTGGTCACGAAAAACGTGGCTCCGCGGACTCTTGTCGCTGGCGTGCCCGCCAAAGCCATACGGCAAAATGTTGAGTGGCGGTAGCGCGCATACAGATGCACCACGTTATAGCCGATGCGCTGGCCACGGTTCAATGAGCCGTTCATCGCAACAAACGCGTCACCCTTATGGTCGGCGCCCCAGGCTTCATTGTCATAGAAGGCGATGTTCAACTGCGCCGAGTGCGCCCGGAACTGCACGTCGCCGACAGTGACCTGCAGCATCGGCCTTAGCGGCGTCGTGTGCGGCAACGCCTAGGATCGCACGGAAGAGGGCACCACGATGGCGCAATTTATCAAATCCCCTAGCGGCGAAGAAATGGTCGTGCTGTCAAAGACAGAATATGAGGTCATGCTTGAGGCGATGGAGGATGCGGCAGACGCGCCGTCCAAATAGCTGGCAATGGTCTGCATATCTGGCGTGTATAACAATGACCCGTCGTGCCGCCGCTTCCCCCCATGGGTCGCCATCAAGCGAACAAGTGACCGGTCTGGCTCATCAGCAGGCAGCACTTTAGCCTGCTCATGCCTTGTACGCTGGCTCGCAACGCTTCGCTTCTTTGATGATGTACGAGGCCACTGAAGTCTTGCTCAGGGGACTTCCCCCGATATTGGCCAGTTGGCCGTTGAAGTGATCTGCCATTGCTACGATCAACCGCCGTACGTCGCTGCGCTTCCAGGTCATGCCCGGACGTTTCAAGCCAAGCATTTCCTCTGCAGGTGGGGCCTCAAGATCAAGTATGCACCGGGTCAATGCGTCCGCGATGCTGGCCGCGTCTTCATGATTAACTGTACGAATTAGAGTAGCAAAACCAAGCAGATCGTTGTCATCACGGAATTTTCCCAAACAAAGGGGGCAGGGGGCGATTTGGGGCGCTTTAGAAAGTGTCATCTGACAGTTTTCCGCGTTCGGTCCAAAGTGACCCGCTCGACCCCCCTTACTCGCAAGCCCACGAGATCATGGTCGTGGGGCCGGCATCCAAGAATGCCTATCTTGCCAGCACGGGCTTGACGTCAGCACAGCTACCCATCACCAAGTTTGCTAGCCAGTGGTGCCGCGTGATGGTCAGATCGACTGATGGAAAGCTGGCCTGGAGCAGCCCGATCGATCTCTAGTCGGCGCTCGATTAGCGCAAGCCCGTGACCGGGCCTCAGGGAGTTAAAATGAAGCCGAGCCGGATTAGCAATGATGAGCGAGTTGGCCGGCTTGGCCTGCTGCGTACTGCGATGGACGGGCAGGGCGTTGACGCCCTGCTGTTGGGCTCGACTGAAAACTTGCGGTATTTCACCGGACTGGACTGGCATCCGAGCGAACGCTTCTGCGGCGCCCTGGTGACGCGAGACGCCCTGACCTATGTGGTTCCCGGCTTCGAGCGGTCACGGGTGGAAGGCCTCGCCAAGGTCGATGCGGAGATCGAGGCTTGGGAGGAGCACGAGGACAGCGCGCGGTTGATCGCCTCGCTGCTAGGATCGACCGGCCGAATGGCGCTCGACGAGGCCCTTCCCCTGTCCCAGTTTTATCGCCTGCAGCGCGTGTTGGGTGCCGAGCGTTTGGTCGATGGCGGCCAACTCGTGCGCGAACAGCGCGTATGCAAGTCCGCCGCCGAGATCGCACTCATCCAGTATGCGATGAACCTGACGCTGAATGTTCAGAAGTCTGCACACGCGATGATGCAGCCGGGCATCAGGGCTTCTGACGTCGTCGCCTTCATCGATCAGGAGCACAGACGGCTCGGATCGGACGGCGGTTCGGTCTTCTGCGCCGTGTCATTCGGCGCGACGACGGCGCTCCCCCATGGCGGAGACCAGGAACGCACTCTGTCGCGGGGCGACGTCATCCTTGTCGATACGGGTTGTCGTGTCGACGGCTACCATTCCGATATCACCCGAACCTACGTGCTGGATGAGCCGGACCGGCAGTTCGCCCAACGTTGGGCCATTGAGCGAGAAGCCCAGCAGGCCGTATTCGACGCCGCCAGCATCGGCGCCACATGCGGCAGTCTGGACGACGCCGCGCGAAACGTTCTCGCCCGTCACGAGCTGGGCCCGGACTATCGCCTGCCGGGCCTGCCCCACCGCGCCGGCCATGGCCTCGGGCTGGACATTCACGAAGAACCCTTCATCGTTCGCGGCAACCAGGCACGGTTGCGGCAAGGCATGTGTTTCTCCAACGAGCCGATGATCGTTTTTCCCGGGCAATATGGCATCCGCCTCGAGGATCATATCTACATGACGGCGGAAGGACCCCAGTGGTTCACCCGTCCGTCTCACAGTCCGACGGACCCATTCGGGTCTTGAGATCAAAAGGAATGCGGTGCCGCCTGGGTGGACGCATTTTGGGCGACCTCTGAACTAGGCCTTGAAATCGCGCTGTCCCAGCGCTAGCGCGGCGTCACTTCACCAAGTCTGCCCCAAGCCACTTGAACATGTATGCGTCGTTCGCTCATCGCATGTCGGCGGATTGTGCCGCAAGGGTCGCCCCGACGATCGTTGTGTCCGGCGTCACAATCACGAGCGCCGCTGGCCAATCAGATACGAAAGAAGGTTCGCCTGGCCAACAACCGCTCCCGCTCCCCCGCTGCCAGCGCAACATAGAAATGGGATGGTAGAAACGGTTGACGTCGGGCCCCAGGCCAGCCGCGGCCAGGCCTGGCGCGCCCGCCGGGGCAAAGATTCAAGATGACGCGAGCACAGCGTCGCCGCTGCGAGATCATCTTTCAGAGCCCGTTCGGAGCGTCGCTTCCCGGCAAGGCCGGGAGCATGGGCTGCCCGGCGAGAGCAATGACAACCCTCTCGCCTGATGACGCCGAGCCATAAAATTGGCGCATACGACCGTTGCTTTGTATTTCATAGGCAAATAATTTGTATACAATACGAGTCAGCCAGTTCGATCTTTCCCCAAATCGGAGTCAGATCGCCTGATATGAGAGGACCCCCATGGCCAATGACGCACTCGTACCCACCATCGACGCCTTTCGGGTTCCGCTGGACAACACGACCGATATCGCCGGCCTCGAACGGCTGGTGAAGGAGGGTGCTCTGCGCACCGACGACGTCATCGCGGTGACTGGGAAGACGGAGGGCTGGCAGCCCGGTGAGACCAGCCGGCTCGACGCCGACCAGGCGATCCGCCGCTTTTTGCTCGACCGTGGATCGCGCCCGGCAAGCACCATCGACCAGGTTCCCATGGTGTTCACGACCGGCGGCATCGGTATATTGACGCCGCACGTCGTGGTGTACACACGCACCTATGCGGAGCCGTCGAACGATAGTGCCGGCCGGCTGGCCATGGGCGTCGCGCGGTCCGAGCTGATCCGTCCCGAGTGGATGGCGACCACGAGGATCGTCGAGGCCAATGCCGGTGCTGTCCGGCGGGCGGCGAGCGATGCCGGGATTGACCCCAGCGCGATCGAGTACGTCGTGGGTAAGGCATATTACCCATCGCGGCAGGATTTCGCCGACGCCCGGGCGGCTGGTCACTTCATTCCTGAAAACGACGATCGGGCACTGTTCCGCAAGGCAAGCGGTGCTGCGGGCCTTGGCGTGGCGGTCGCAGCCGATGGTTTGCCCATGCCCGCGGCCGAGGAGGTGGGCACCCGGTTCGACCTATGGTCCGCCAAGGTTGCTGTATCGGCCAACGAATGGGAGCCGGTGGGTGGCGCCGGCCCGCAGACCCAATTGATGGCATTTGGCAACAAGGTCGGCGCCGGCGGGCGGCTCCGGGTTGGCCACGCCGCCATGACCGACACGCTCGACGTGGACGCACTCACCCGCGCGCTGCAGCGGGCGGGGCTCGATGTCGGGCCGGGCCCGCTATCGCCGGAGCATCGCGCCCGCGTCGTGGCGGTTTACGTCAAGTTCGGCTTTCCCGTCGAAGGCCGGCTGCGCGGACGTCGCCAGATCACCGAGAACCCGCAATACGGCAATCAGGTGAAAGCGGCGCTCGGGGGCATGTTCGCGTCGGTACTGCAGGACAATCTGGTGTGGATTTCCGCCTCGGCCACCCACCAGGGCCCCGCTGGAGGCGGCACCGTAGCGGCGGTCGTGGACGTCACCTAATTTTCGAAGAGGCGCGGTGGCGATCCGTAAGGGTCGCGCATTGCCTACCGGTTCAAGCTTCCGGGTAACTGCCTACGGGTGGCTGCCCAATTGGCGTTTGCGTCTGTCCAACCGAAGCGGGGAGCGCCCGCATTTGCAGGGCAGAAACCAATGTCAGGACGGCGAGGACAGCGAAGCTGAGTTGGAAATCGATAGGGGCCAGGCCGGTTGCGCCCCGAACGGCCTGGAAGAAGCTGAGGCTAAGGCTTCCCACCACGACGCCCAACAAGATGGTGATCTGCATCAGCATGGTCGATAGGGTCGAGGCTGAACTGCGCTGTTCGGGAGTGATATCGATGAAGGCCAGCACATTGAGCGCAGTATACTGCATCGAGCGCGTGGCACCGCCAAACACCATGAGCGCTATCACCAGATAAACCGGCGTATCCGCCCGCAGCGCGATGCAAAGCGCGATCGCCACGGCGCTCAGGATGCCGTTGATCACCATTGTCTGGCGAAAACCGAAGCGTTCGAGCACGGGCGTGGTGATCAGCCGGACCGCAAGATTGCCTGCGAAATAGGCCACCATCAGGCTTCCGGCCTGAAACGGATCGAGACCGAATCCGAGTTGGAACAGCAAGGGCAACAGGAACGGCATGGTATTGAGCGCAATGCGATAGTAGCTGCCGGCCAGCAGGTTGGAGAGCGCGAAGGTCGGCACCCGCATGGTAGAAAAGTCGAGCAGCGGATGCTTGGCGCGCCGCATGTGGAGCGCAGCCAACCCGGAGAGCACCGCGCCGCCGATCACCATGGCAATCGTGAGCGCCATATTGGCCGCGTGGTGCACCAGCCCGTCGAGCCCCGCCAGCAGCAGGCCGAGCCAAAGCGAGGTCATGACGAGGCCCCGCCAATCCAGCGGCGTTTTGCTGCGATAGCCGTCATCGGGGATGAACCAGGCCGCCAGAGCCAGACTGCACAGACCCAGCGGGATGTTGATCAGGAAGGTCCAGCGCCAGGAGAAGTAGGTGGTGATAAACCCGCCGATGGTTGGCCCGATCACTGGGGCAAAGAGGGCTGGCCAGGTGAGTAGCGATATGGCGCGTACCAGTTCGGACCGGTGGGCGAGGCGCAGGACGATGATCTGTCCGACCGGAACCATGAAAGCCCCACCTGCGCCCTGGATAGCGCGGGCGGCGACGAATTGCGGCAAGGTCTGTGCCAGGCCGCAAAGGATCGAGCCCAGCGTGAAGACCACTATGGCGCCCAGGAAGACGCTACGCGCCCCGACACGGTCGGCAAGCCAGCCGGCCGCCGGAATGAGGATCGCCACCGTCAGCATATAGACCGTGATGCCGATGCTCATGCTCAGCGGTTCAACGCCGAACGACTGGCCCATGCTGGGAAGGGCTGTGACGATGATGGTGGCATCCAGCATCTGCATGAATAGTGCGCCAGCCACGATCAGGGCGATGGTGTGGACAGATGGCTGCGCCTTCATAACGACAACTCTTGGTTCGTTCGCATGCATGCGAGATGGATAAAAGAAGGCCCGCGCTGAGCGGGCCTTCCAGTTCGCGCCTCGACGAGGGTCAGTCCGCGACGCGTTTGATGACGGTGAAGACTTCGTCCGGCGTGGCCCAGCGCGGATAGGCCGGGTGCGCCGCGAGCTGGTCCTCGAGGATTTTTACCGCTTCGCAGACCTGCTTATCGGTGAGCACGAGGCCAAGCGACTTGGCCGCCGACGCCACCACCTTGCCATTGCCCTGCTGCGAATAGACCCAGTGGAACTCGGCGCCGACCAAGGCGGGATTATAGCTGCCGCCCATGTTGGCGAAATCGGCAGGCGCTCGGCCATCGAGCACCTTGTCGATATCGTGCGGCCCCTCGCGCAGGAATTGGTGGAAACCCACCACCGGCTTCAGCGGCGGCACCGGGAAACGCATGATGCGGGCCAGCTCGTCGGAGGCCCATTGCAGGCGATCGAGGCGGATGCCGGTTTCGGCCCCATAGAGCACGTCGAGGGCCACCACGACTTCTTCCATCGCCGCAAAGCCCGAGCGGTAGGAAACGCCATTGAGCGCGACATCCGGCGAGGCGCCGGCAAGCACCGCCGCTATGGTGCCGGCGGTATCCATGCCGAAATCGTCATGGGTGTGCATGGTCAGCGGGGTCGGGCTCTTGAGTCGGCTGCGGAAGGTCTTGACGTAATGGGTCATGGCCTGGGGCGAGAGCGCGCTGGTGGAATCCATCAGGTCGAACCGGCGCACGCCATTGTCGACGGCAGTGTCACACAGTGCCATGAACTGGTCGAAATCGCGCCGGGCGCAATTGGCGACCGTGGCGTTCCACTCCATGCCGGCCGCCTTGATGTATTCATTCATCACCGCCATCTCTTCGGCCTGGCGCTTGCGAGCGTCCTCGTTTGGCGCCTGCAACAGACCGGGATTGAGCAGTTTGATACCCGCCTCGGCGAACATGTCGACGGTCTGCTTCATCAGCGGCATCGGTGTGTCGCCATTGCCCAGCAGGGTATCGGTGAACACATTCAGCTTGAACTTCGGCTTGGCCTTGGCGATGGCGAGAGCCGCCCCCAGTTCCTGCGGATCGGCTTCGCCACCGCGCCACCAGACGTTGAGGCTTTCCTCCTCGACGCCCAGCTCTTCCAGCAGGCCGCAAATCTCGATGAGTTCGCCTTCGGTCGGCCGCACGCCCACAGTGTAGATGACCTTGCGGATCGTGCTGTCGATCAGCCCCAACGGGGTGGGGATTTCGTAGCCGGATGTGACTTCGGGCATGAAGTTGAAGGGGCTGACGGAATGCCGCCCCTCGGCATAGGCTTGGCCGCGACCAGCATTGCCGAGTGGCCCATTGGGCTTGGGTGAGGTCACGTCAGGAACTCCTCTTGTCGTCACGCAATGCGCGGATTTTGAAGCAGGCCCAGCAGGGCAGGGGAAAGACCGGCGAAGTGCGAGTTGGAGGCCGGCTTGCGCTGTTCGGCCTCGGGAGCACCGGCAGTGGCGCGGATCGCGTCGTGCAGCGTCGATCGGTGAGGGTCGATAACCGTTACGCCTATCTGGTCGGCAATCGCATCGAGAATGGGGATCAGGCCGGTGCCGCCCACGATCACGCGCGACACGCCCAGTGTTTTTGCTGCTGCCGTGATCTGTGGTCCGGCAATTTCGGGTAAGCGCCCGTTCTCGTCGATCAGGATGACGCCCGCCAGTCGGTCCGCCAAGCCGCGTCGCAATGCCAGCTCGACTAGCATGTCGCGCCAGGGCTCGCCGATCGTCGCAATGGCAAAGGAGCCAGGCTCGGCAGCCGCCGCGATCAATCCGCCATCGGCAAAGCCGAGGACCGGCACGGCCGTGATTTCTTTGAGAGCATCCACGCCGGGGTCGCCGAAACAGGCGACAACCACCGCGTCATACTGGCGGCCTTCGGCGGTCGCCTGCGCATAGGCATCAACGACGGCGTGCGCCGCAATGGTCACGGCGGTACGGGTCGCGATGTAGCGCGCCCCAAAAGGCGCGGTGACAGCCGTCAGCACCGCCTGGTCGCCGATCTCCGCCAGTGCCAATTGACGGATCGCCTCGGTGATTTCGGCCGAAGTGTTTGGATTGATAAGCAGAATATGCGGTTTGACCATGCGTCGAGAATCCATGCGGAACCACATCCAATGATGCATGATATGGTTTTGTATACAAGAAATTTGTTGTTTCCAGGCGGTCTGTTGGCGACGGTTTGCCCAGCACAGCGCCTGCTCAGCCGAATTAAATAGCTGTTATAAATGATAAAATGGTATTCTATGTGCGAAAAACCTGGCCATTGCGGACTTGGCTAGCAAGAAAAGCATGGCTAACCGTGTTGACGGCGCATTCAAGATGTGTTCGTTTTAATTTCGTTATGTATACGAAACGCAATCGGACCACGAAATCAGGCAAGCGGGCTCGGGCCGGATGTTCCGGGAGCGTCGCGGCAGGAACCGGAAACACCGTGCACTGGAGCACTCACATGCAATACGCCCATCGCCCAATGGCAAGGCTCAGAATAGCCGGACTTGCCGGCGTGGTAGCGCTCAGTGCGCTACTGGCCGGCAGTTCGGTTTTTGCCGCCGATCGCGTCAATACCGTCATCGTGTCGGGCGCAGGCTCGGTCAATACGCTCGACCCGATCGCGTCTAACTACTTCCAGACCAACGACCTGACGAGCCGCACCTATAGCCCGCTCATCACCTATGACGTCGACCTCAACGTGGTGGGCGATCTGGCTTCTGAGTACAAGGTCGCCGACGATGCCCAGTCGATCGCCTTTACGCTGCGCGACGGCGCCAAGTTCCATGATGGCACGCCCGTCACCTCCAAGGATGTCGCCTATACGCTGGATCGCATCAAGCGGCTGGCGACCGGTGTCGCCGCCTATGTGGACATCTACGACAGCACCGAGGTTACCGACGACAGGCATTTCACCGTCAAGCTGACCAAGCCATCTGCCCTTTTCCTGACCTCGCTCAGCCGCATCTACATCATCAATTCGGGGCTGGCCGAAGCCAATGTCGGCAGCGATGACGCGCAGGCCTGGCTGGCCGCCAACGATGCGGGGAGCGGCCCCTACAAGCTGACCTCGATCAACGGCAACGACGTTATCATCGACTGGGCGGATACCTATTGGCTGGATCGTGGCGATCGCCCGATGTCCCTGGTGTTCCGGCGCGTCGATGAAAGCGCCCCCAAGCGCGACGAGTTGCGGATCGGCAATATCGATGTCGGCAAGAACATCCAGCAGCGCGATCTGGACTCCATTGCCAACGAACCGGGTGTCACCGTGGTCTATGGCTCCGCGCCGACGGTGCATGGCATCTATTTCAATGCCAGCACCGGCCCCACAGCTGATCCGCGCGTTCGCAAGGCCATCCGCCTGGCTTATGACTACGAGGGCGCTCTGGCCGGTATCCATCGCGGCAAGGGTGCGCTGCCGTCCGGTCCGATGCCGGACGCGCTGCCGTGCAAGCCTGATTTCCCCATTGTCGCGCGTGACCTCGACGGCGCCAAGGCGCTGCTGAGCGACGCTGGCCGGAGCAATCTGACATTGACACTGAGGTTCCAGCCGGCCTTCGAGGAGCAGGTGCAGCAGGCAACGTTGCTACAGTCCAACCTCAAGGACATCGGCGTGACGCTGAACCTCGAGCCCATCGCCTTCCCGAACTACCTGCAGATGCTGCAGGATCCAGCACAGATTCCACAGATGATGCTGCTGGGCGAGAACTCGCTGTTCCCCGATCCGGGCGTGTTCCTCACCAAGACCTTCATGACCGGCGCCACCGGCACCAATCGCTCGGGCTATAGCAATCCCAAGGTCGATGAGATTCTCAACACCGCCATTGGCACCGCCGATGCGGACGCCCGCTGCGAGCTCTACAAGCAGGCCGAGACCATCATCGAGGACGACTCGCCGTTCATGCCGATCTGGTATGCCGGCAGCTACGCCGCCTATCGCTCCGACCGGCTGGCGAACCCGATCGAGGGTCAGGTCAACGGCAACTTCAAGCCGCTCGACTACGTCTTGCTCAAGAAGGAATAGCGCGAAAATGGCCTACCTGCGCCTCATCTCTCAGCGCTTGGTGATGACGGTCCTGACGCTCTGGGGCCTCGCGACCCTGGTGTTCGTCATGATCAAGCTCATCCCCGGAGATGAGGCGCAGGTGGCCGCCGGCCCCGGCGCTAGCCCCGAGCAGGTGGCTTCGGTCGCCAAGCGGCTCGGTCTCGACATGCCCGTGGTGCAGCAATATCTGAACTTTCTGCTACGCCTGTTGCGGGGCGATTTGGGCACGTCGGTCGTCTCGTCCAAGCCGGTGCTGACCGAACTGGCCGCCGTGCTGCCCAGCACGATCGAACTGATGATCCTCGCCAGCATTATCGGCACGCTCGTCGCCTTTCCCATGGCGCTGGTTGCGGCCACTTATCGCGGCAAGGCGTTCGACGGGATCACCCGTATTATCGCGGTCACCGGCGGCGCAATGCCTGCCTTTTGGTTGGCGCTGATGCTGCAATTCTTCTTTGGGAACGTGTGGCGGATCACGCCGATTTCGGGCCAGCACTCGTTCGGGATTTCGTCCCCCAACCTGACTGGCATGCCCACACTCGATGCATTGCTGGCCGGTGATATGGTGGGGTTCCTCGACGCCATGGCCTACCTCATTCTGCCCGCCTTTGTGTTTGCCATTCCCTTCGCCGCCCAGGTGTTTCGCCTGCTGCGCGCGTCACTGCTTGGCGTGCTTGCTTCCGACATGATGCTGCCGGTCCGCGCAAAAGGCGCGTCGACTTCGCGCATGGTGCTGCGCCACGCATTGCCCAATTCGTTGCTGCCGACCGTTAGCCTCATGGGCGTACTGATTGGTGGCATGGTAGGCGGCGCCATCTTGGTCGAAACCGTGTTTGCCCGCCGCGGGGTCGGCAGCTTTCTAGCCAATTCGGTGGCGCTCAAGGACACCTATGCGGTGCTCGGCGCTGTGATGTTCGTCGGCATCGCGGTGTGTTTGGTCAATCTGGTGGCCGACGTCATCACGCTGATGCTCGATCCCCGCATCCGTGGCGCGCAATTCCGGGTAGGTGCGAAATGACGCTGGTTTTGCCGACTGCCGCGCCACGCCGCAAAGCCAACTTCACCGCCTATGAACTCACCGTGTTCGGCGTGGTCGCTGCGCTGTTCCTGCTGGCACTGATCGGGCCGATGATCGCGCCGGCCGACATCTACACCTCCAACATGCTGGAGACGCTGTTTCCGCCAAGTGCCGAGCATTGGTTGGGCACCGACGACCAGGGCCGCGATATTTTCTGGCGGCTGGTTGCGGGTTCCCGGCTTTCGCTGTTTGCGACCGTGCTGGTGGTGATCCTCTACTCAATCATCGGCATGATCGTGGCCACACTAGCAACCGTGGGGCCTCGGTGGGTCGATGAACTATTGATGCGCATCACCGATATTGGGCTGTCGCTGCCGGGCCTCGTCGTCTCGCTCGGCATCGCCACTGTGCTCGGACCCAGCCTGCAGTCGGGCATTATCGCGCTGGCCCTGACGGGCTGGCCGATGACGGCGCGCATTTTGCGAACCACCATGCGCCGGACCATGGAGCAACCTTTCGTCGAGGGCGCGCGCATCCTAGGAGTGTCGCGGACACGACTGATGCTCAAGCATGTGCTGCCCAATTCGCTCGACGTGCTGATTGTCAAATGGGCCGGGGACATCAGCTTCACCATGCTCATCCTGGCGGGCCTGTCTTTCATCGGCGTTGGCGCCCAGCCACCCAGTCCCGAATGGGGCGCCATGATTTCGGGCGCGCGCGGCTATATGTCGATCGCCTGGTGGGCGGTTGCTGCCCCCGGCGCCGCCATCGTCATCAATGCGGTCGCCTTCGCCCTGCTGGCCGATATCCTGCAGGTGCGGCGCGACCCGTCGTTGCAGGCCTGAACCATGGGAGTGGATACGATCCTGACCGATGGCATAGTACCGGCGCAACTCCGACAACGACCCGAAGCCCTGCTGCAGGTCGATCAACTCTCGATCGATATCGCGACCCGCGATGCCAATGTGCGGCTGGTCGACAATGTCAGCTTCGGCATCGGCCGGGGCGAACGCGTCGCCCTGGTGGGGGAAAGCGGTTCAGGCAAGTCGGTCACCGCGCAGGCGCTCATGCGGCTCAATAGCCGCGTGAAGCTTTCAGGTCGCGTTCAATTTGACGGCAAGGACCTGCTGTCGCTGTCGAACTCGCAAATGGCGGCAATGCGCGGCCAGCGCATGGGCATGGTGTTCCAGGACCCGATGAGTTCGCTCGATCCGCTGATGACGATTGGTGATCAGGTGGCCGAGACGCTGCGTATTCGCGGGGTCTCCAAACGTGAGGCGCGCCAGCGGGCGCTTGATGTACTCGATGAGCTCAAGGTCGAACGTGCCGCCGAGCGGCTGGACAGCTTTCCGCATGAATTTTCCGGCGGCATGCGCCAGCGCGTGGTGCTGGCCATGGCGCTGGTGGGTGAGCCGGACCTGTTGATCGCCGATGAGCCGACCACTGCGCTCGACGTACGCGTGCAGGAACGCGTGCTCGACCTGCTCGACGAAATCTCGCGCCGTCGAAGCTTGGCCGTGCTTCTCATCACACACGACCTGGGTATCGTGGCGGGCTTTGCCGACCGGGTGATGGTCATGTATTCGGGCCGCATCGTCGAGGAAAACGAGGCGACCTTGCTGTTTGCCGAGCCTCAGCATCCGTATACACGCGGCCTGCTCGAAGCGGTGCCGCGCGCCGATATTACGGTGGATCGTCTGCGCTCCATAGCCGGCGCGCCCCCGGCCCCCGGCGCGCGACCAAGCGGCTGCACCTTCCACCCGCGCTGTGATCACGCCATGGCCATGTGTTCGAGCGTCGAGCCCGGTGAAACCATCACGCCGCTGGGCGCGCGCGTCCGCTGTCATCTCTATGGGGCAGGGTGATGCTGCAGATCGATCATATTTCGAAGTCGTTCCCCGCCGGGCGTGGCCGGCGCACCATGGTGCTCGACGACATCGTCCTCAATGTCGACGAAGGCCAATCGGTTGGCCTTGTGGGCGAAAGCGGCTCGGGTAAATCGACGATCATTCGTTGCGCGCTGGGGCTAACACGACCCGATAGCGGCCGGGTGAGTTACAGTGGCATCGATGTGCAGCGCTCCAGCCGCTTCGACACGCTGCGCTTCCGCCGCGACGTTCAATTGGTGTTCCAGGACCCCTATGCCAGCCTCAATCCGCGCATGACGGTGGAAGAACTGGTGGGCGAGGGCCTGCTGGTCCACAAGCTTGAAACCACCGCCGCGGGAAGGCGCGCTCGAGTGGTCGAAATGCTGGCCATGGTTGGCCTCGGCGAGGAAGCACTGGCGCGCTACCCGCGCTCGTTTTCGGGCGGCCAGCGCCAGCGCATCGCCATCGCCCGGGCCGTGGTGATCCGGCCCAAGCTGCTGATCTGCGACGAGCCTGTTTCGGCGCTCGACGTCTCGGTGCAGGCGCAGGTGATCAACCTGTTGCAGGATATGCAAAAGCAACTGAGCCTCGGCATCCTGTTCGTGGCGCATGATCTGGCAGTAGTCCGGCATTTGTGCACCACGGTCGCGGTGCTGGAGCGCGGCAGAATTGTCGAGCACGGGACGCGCGAGCAGGTGTTTGACACCCCGCAACACGCCTATACCCGGGCACTGCTCAAAGCGGTTCCCATCCCCGATCCGGTGGTGGGCCGGGCGCGCCGGGCAGAGCGGCAGGCGGCGCCATGAAATCGTTCGGAACCATCACGCCGTCCTCCAATATCATCGTGGAACGGGTGACGCTGGCGATGACGCGCGATATCGCGGACGTGTCGCCGCATTTCGCCCGCTTCGGTTTTGCGGGTCCCAGTGACACGGTCGTCGAGGATTATCATTGGGCCTCGATGATGGGGGCGGCGCAATTGTTGGCCGATGCGCATGTCGATCTGATCTGCTGGAACGGCAGCAAAGGCGGCGAGCTGGGATTCGATCGCGACCGGGTGCTGTGCAAGCGCATCGAGGATGAGTTCGGCATTCCGGCCGTTACTTCGGTGCTGGCGCTCGACAGCCTGCTGTCCTCGAACGGCATCAAGCGCATCGCTTTTGTCACGCCCTTCCGCCAGGAGGCGAACGACAATATCATGCGCGGCTGGAGCGCGGCGGGCTACGACTGCGTGGCCAATCTCGGCGCTGGGCTGAGTGACAATTTCAGCTATTCGACCATGGCACCGGAAACGCTCGCCGCCATGGCCCGCCGTGTTGCGGCGGCGAAGCCAGACGCAATTCTGTTCTATTGCACCAACCTGCCCGGAGCAGGGCTCTGCGCCGCGCTTGAGGAAGAATTGGACCTGCCCGTCCTCGATTCCGTATCTGCCGGCGTATGGGGCGCGCTCTCCGGATTAGGTCTGGGCAGCAGCCTGCCCGCAACATGGGGCAGGCTGCTGCGCTAGTCAGGCGTTCGCCTTTAGCCATTCGATGCTTGGTGCCAGCCGGGCAAATACATCCTTCTGGTCCGGCACCAGCGTATTGGCACGCTCATGCGTCACCGTGGCCGAGATCAGCGCGCGATATTCATCGATCGTCGCATCCGACTGTGCGGCGAGCCAGCCCTTATCGAAGACCGGCATGGCGAATTGGCCGCGATGAAACTCGATCCAGCGGGTGGCATTAGGTACCAGAGCCAGCAGTTCGATCCAATCGATATCGCCGGTGCCGAGCGGGGTCAGGTAGCGGCGCATCTGGTCGCCATCGAAGGTCGTATAGGAATCATCGATGTGGACCTGGGCCACATGTGGCGCGATGCGCCGGGTGCATTCCAACGCGTCCTCGAGCCGACACACCACGTTGACCGGATCGTGGGCGATGCCGAGCAGGTCCTCGCCGACCGCGTCGATGATGCGCAGGATTTCGAAAGTCGAAATCTCCTCGTGCGTCTTGATCAGCAGGCGCGTGCCGCTTTCGCGGATCGCCGGGGCCAAGGCTTTGACGCCGTCGATCACGCCCTGCAATTGAGCCGACCATGGCACGTTCGGATCGTCTCGATCTTCGATCATGCCGACGACGAAGAATACCGTCCTGGCGCCCAAAGCCGGCATGGCGCGCAGCACCTTGTCGAGGCCCTTGATCATGTCGCCATCGCCGGCGTCGATCAGTGACTTGCAACGCTCCGGCCGGGCGGGATTGAAGGTGCCGACGCCGGCATTGAGGATGAGGCCGCGGGCTTTGGCCGCCTGGCGCAGGTCTGCCAGCGTCGCCGGATCGAGCGTGGGTAGCACAGACAGGATATTGCCGAACAACACCCCTCCAAGGCCAAGCGCCTTGGCCTTGTCGAAGATTTCAATGGGGGACAGGGTCTCGTAGCCGGGCAGGCTGTTGTTGAATACGCCGATCAAGTCGGTCTCCATGGTTGGTGCTCGGCGTATCGCCGCTCGACAATTCTTGTATACAAAACATAACATATTGGCATGCAAAATATGGATGGCTGCAATGCGTTTTGTTGCTGCGCGGATGGCGCCTATCTATCCTCGGCAGAACCAAAACCTGCCTCACTACGGCCAAACCCTCCGTGCAACAGGCATTTTTCCTTTCCGCGGATAACAATTCCTCGCTGACAGGCTGATTGTGACGCAGGCGTCACGCGACCAATGTTGCAACATAGTGTTGGATGTTTTGTATCGGATTTGTTGACACGTAGAATACAAAACGGCAGGCTCATCTCATAGCGAGGACCGGGGGACAGCATGGCCAGCGTTCAGATGCGCAAGGTAATCAAAAACTTCGCTGGGGCGGAAGTGCTCAAGGGTGTCGATTTCGACATTGTCGATGGCGAATTCCTCAGCCTGGTCGGCCCATCGGGTTGCGGCAAGTCTACGCTGCTGCGGATGATCGCCGGGCTGGAAGATATCACCGGCGGCGAAATCCACATTGCCGGCCAAGTGGTGAACGGCCTCGCCGCCAAGGACCGGGACATTGCCATGGTGTTCCAGAACTATGCGCTCTATCCTCACATGACGGTGCGCGAGAATCTCAGCTTCGCGCTCGAAATGCGCGGTGAGTTCAAGGCGCATATCGAAAAGCAGGTTGCCCACGCGGCCGGCATTCTGGGGCTGGAGCAACTGCTCGATCGCTATCCGCGCCAGCTCTCGGGTGGCCAGCAGCAGCGCGTCGCCATGGGCCGCGCCATCGTGCGCAATCCGCAGGTGTTCCTGTTCGACGAGCCGCTCTCCAATCTCGATGCCAAGCTGCGCGTGCAGATGCGCACCGAAATCAAGGACCTGCACGAGCGGCTCAAGACCACCACCATCTATGTTACTCACGACCAGATCGAAGCCATGACCATGGCTGACCGCATCGTGGTGATGCGTCTTGGCGTCGTCGAACAGATCGGCACGCCGCTGGAGCTTTATGACCATCCGGCAAATGCCTTCGTCGGCACCTTTATTGGCTCACCCTCGATGAACCTGCTGCGGGGCAGGCTGGCCGGTGCCGGCAGTAGCCTCGTCTTCGAACATAGCGGTGGCCAGACGCTATCGCTCGATGGTGCCTTGAGCGGCGTCGCTCCGGGCACCGAAATCGACCTCGGCATTCGCCCCGAACACCTCAGCGTCGGCGATACCGGTTTTGCCGCCAAGGTCGTCGTGGTCGAACCGACCGGCGCCGAAACCCAGGTGGTCGCCGATATCGACGGCCAGCGCGTCACCGCCATCGTCAAGGACCGCGTCTCCATCGTGCGCGGCGATCTCATTCATCTCGCGCCCGATACGGCGCGGGTCCACTGCTTCGATGCCGGGACCGGTCATCGTCTCCCCTGACCGCCTGGCATCGCTGAACGGGGCGGCTCCGCCGCAAGGCAGCCGCCCCGCACCGCCACCCGATTTTGAACCGCTTTGCGGGTCGCGTTTGCTCGCGTCCGCATGATCCAACGCAACCCGAATTCCGAGGACTTCATGACCAAATCAAGTTACTTGCCGGGACTGAAATCGAGCCTCTCACGGCGCACGGTTCTGCGCGGCATCGCCGCCACTGCTGGTGTATTGGCGATGCCCGCTATCCTGCCGTCGCGTGCCTTTGCCGCCACGCCCGGCAGCAATCCGGGTAAATACAAGATCGATCTGGGCGGCTATACGGGCCCTGAACTGACCAACGCGCCGATCACGCTCAAGATCATGCGCCAGGAATTTCCGCCCGAAGTGAATGCCGTGCTGCAGGCCCAATACGATGCCTTTTCGGCGGCCTATCCGAACATCACCATCCAGGAAGAGCGGGTGCCTTACGGCGACCTGCCAACCAAGGTGCAGGTCTATGTAACTTCGGGCAGTGCCCCCGACATCATGATGGGCCGCAACGACTTCGCTTCGGCCTATGCGGCCGGTCAGCTCACTCTGCCGCTGCAGCAGTTCCTCTCCGCCGATTTCATCGAGGACGTCTATGCGCCGCTGCGCGAGTCGGCGACCATCGACGGCAACCTGGTTTGTTTGCCCTGGGAGACCAACCCCGTCTACATGGCGTTCAACCGCGACATCTATGACAAGCTCAAGATCACGCCGCCGCCCGAAGTCGGCGAGTTCGACGGCGGCTGGACCGTCGAACAATATATGCAGAACTTCGACGACGTCACCAAGGCGCTGCGCGCCTCAGGCGACACCCAGACCTTTGCGCTCGCCGCCTCCGGCTATGGCAATGGCGGGCCGGGCTCCAACTATACCCAGCTCGAAAGCATCTGGGTGCGCATGATGGGCGATCCCAAAGCGGCCAAGGACTCTTCGACCTACAACACCTTCATGGGTGTGTCCGAGGACGGCTTCACCGCCAGCGGCTATGTCAATACGCCCGAAGCCGCTGCCGGCCTCGCCAACTACCAGACGGTGTTCAAGAGCGGCTATACGCCCACCGGCGTCGTGCCCGACCAGTTCCGCGGCGGTGCTGCGGCCGTCACCTTCAGTGGCACCGGCACGGTCAAGCGCTTCCTCAAGACCGGCCAGCCCTTCAATTTCGGCATGTCCCCGGCGCCCAAGGGAACCATCGCCTACACCACCACGGTCGCCGACTCGCCGACCATCTATTCGGGCACGCCCTATCCGGCGGAGACTGCGGCCCTGCTCGCCTTCATCTGCAATGACGCCAACCGCTTCGCCTTCCACGATGCCTGGGGCTCGATGCCGGTGCGCAAGACCCTGGTCGATGCATTGCCCGAATACGCCTCCGACCAGCGCCTGGTGCTCGGCACCAATGTTGCCGACAATGCTTTCGGCCCGCCCAAGTCGGTTGGCTGGTTCGACTATTTCAGCGCCATCAATCCGGCGGTGAAAGACATCGCGCTCGGCACCGATCCGCAGACCCGTCTCAACGACGTGGCCACGCAGATCGACGGCCTCCTGGCTAAATACAAGTGACCCCCAGGCGCCCCGCCGCTCTGCACCAGCGGCCGGGCGTCGCTCCATTTGACGAGGGCCAGTGGCGGAACGCCACTTTGTTTGAAGAGGGACTGCGGCGATGAAGTTTCCAAGCTGGACAGGTAACCCGACGCGGCGCGGCGAGCTCGTCATCGGCCCGCTGATGATCCTGCCGGCGGCACTTGGCCTCTGCATTTTCCAGTTCTGGCCGCTCGGCGTCGCGATCCTCAACAGCTTTCGCGCCTTCAATCCGTTTAATCACCGGCCCAATGGCTGGGTCGGTTTCGGCAATTATCAGTCCGTGCTCGCCGATCCCTCGTTCCAGTCCTCGTTCTGGGTGTCGCTGATCTACATGGTGCTGATGATCGTCATCATCATCCCATCCGCCCTTGGCCTCGCGATCCTGCTCGACAAGCGCATGCCCGGCACTGCCCTCGCGCGTGGCGCCATTTTGGGCGCGCTGGCGTCGTCGGAGGCGGTGGCGGCGCTGATCTGGAACGCCATCTACCAACCCAATAGCGGTCTGCTCGACGTGATCTTCCAGACCTTCGGCCTGCCGTCACAGCCATTTTTGACCGATGGGCATCTGGCGGTGGTGTGCATCGTCATCATGACGGCGTGGAAGGATATCGGCCTGCCGATGCTGATCTTCCTCGGCGCGCTGCAGGCGATCCCGCCGCATCTGTTCGAGGCCGCCTCGATGGATGGCGCCAATCGGTGGAACAAGTTCTGGCGCATTACGCTGCCGCTGCTGCGGCCCAGCCTGGTGCTTGGCCTGTTCATGACCACGATTGCCGCGGCGCGGCTGTTTACCCCGATCCAGATTCTAACCGCGGGCGGGCCGAACGGGCAGACCTCCAACATCGCCTATTTCTCCTATGCGCAGGCCTTTCTGTTCAATTCGCCCGGACCGGCGGCGGCCAGTGTCGTCATGATGCTGCTCATGCTCGTCGTCATCACCATCATCCAGGCTCGCGCCTTGCGCAGCCGCTCGGGGATTTGATCCATGGCTACCGACTCTCTCTCTATTGCCGACAAGATCGTCGCCAAACCCGCGCCGATCACGCAAATCCGCAGGGGCACCGTATTCGGCGCCATCGGGCTGCTGCTGGTCGCCATCTTCTTCGCCTTCCCCATCGTCTGGTCGGCGCTGTCCTCGCTGAAATCGACCGACGACATCGTCAAGTTCCGCTACCCGCTGACCTGGTGGACGTTTTTCCCGCCGTTCCCGACGCTGGAAAACTACTACGCGCTGTTCTTTCAGCTGAACTTTCAGCGCGCTTTGCTCAACACGGTGATTGCCAGCGCTGGCCAAGTCATCATCGCCGTCGTCACCTCCACGCTGGCCGGTTACGCCTTCGCGCGGCTACGCTTTCCGCTGCGCAATGTGCTGTTCGGCCTGCTGCTGGTGACGGCATTCATTCCGCTCGAAGTGATCCTCGTACCGCTCTATGAGGTGGTCAAGGGCATGGGGCTGGTCTCGACCTACCCGGCGCTGTTCCTGCCCTTCGCCTGCAGCCCCTTCGGCATTTATTTGATGCGGCAGGCGTTCCAGTCGATCCCGGTCGAACTCGATGACGCGGCCCGCGTCGATGGCGCTTCGACGCTCAAGATTTTCTGGCGCATCGCGCTGCCCAATGTGAAGCCGGCGCTGGCCACCCTGGTGCTGATCCAGTTCATCTGGAGCTGGAACGCCTATCTGTGGCCGCTGGTGATCATCCAGGACCCCAGCATGCAAATCGCCCAGGTGGCCATTGCCGGCTACAAGAGTGTGCCGAACTTCCCGCTCGACGGGCCACTGTTTGCCGGCGTCACCGTCGTCACCATCCCCCTCGTCGCCATCGCCATCATCCTGCAGCGCTACTATGTGCGCGGCCTCATGAGTTCAGGAATTCGCTAATGACTTTGCTTGCTTCCATCGATCGCATCTCGGACACCCGTCTGCTCGAACGCATCGCCGCCGCTCGCCGGATTATGGCGGAGGCCCAGGTCGACGTGCTGATGGTCTATTCGCATCCGCGCCCCGGTGGCGGCGTGTTGCAGTATCTGTCCGGCTGGGCCACCAAGGCCGGCACGATCCTGCTGCTGCCGCGGGAAGGGCGCGGCGTCATCCTTTCCGCTGGGCCCAACAATACCCGCGTGTTCAACCAGCGCTGCGGCTTCTTCGCCGACGCCCGCGCCTATGGTCCAAATGCGTCGCTGCCCAAGCTGTTGGCCGATGGCTTGGCGGAGTTTGGCGTCGCCGGCGGCAAGATCGGCGTCTCGGGTACGCCCTATATGCCGGCGCCATTGAAGGCTTCGCTCGATGGCATGGTCAAGGAACAGGTCTTCCTCGGCGATGCGCTGGACGCGCTGCGACTGGTGCGGCATGCCGACGAGGTGGCGATGCACCAGCGCGCCGCCGATATTTCGGTGGCGATGATCGAGCGGGTGATGGAACTGGCGCGGCTGCCGGACACGACGCCTTCGGATTTGATGACCGAGTGTGAATTTACCGGCCGCAAGCTTGGGGCCGACAGTTCCGGCCTGTGGCTTGCCACCGGCGAGAAGCCGCCGACCACCTATTTCGAACTGTTCGAGCTTAACGAAACTCTGGGCCCTAAAGACCGCGTCCAGCTCGGCACCACGGTTACCTACGAGGGCCATTTCGGCCAGTGCCTGCGCACGGGTATACGCGGCGGCGTATCGCCAGCGATGCAGGATGCCAGGTCCCGCATGGTCGAGATGCAGGACAGAGCGCTGGCCACCCTCATCCCCGGTGCGCCCATGCAGAACCTTGTCGATCGGCTTGAAGCCGATATCGACGCGTTCTGCCCCTATACCCGCGCCACCGACCCGTTCCGCTTCCAGTCGTGCCACGCGCTCGGCATCAACTATTCGGACCCCAGCTACGGGCAGGCCGTCAATCCCGAGCGCGACCGCAGCAAGGACGGTGAACTGCCGTTGATCGCCGAGAACATGATCTTTGAAATCCACCCCAATTTCACGCTGCCCGAGCTTGGCCACGTCTGCATCGGCGACATGGCGCTGGTGACCGCGACCGGCGCAAAATGGATCACCAACCATCCGCGCGAAATCGTACGGCTCGACTGAGGAGAAGCGAAATGCGTCTTGGTATCGACGGACGGAAAATTCCCGAAGCGGCGAAGCGCGGCGGCGTCGCCAGCATGGATCACGGCAAGGAGCTCGGCATGGACGGGCTGTTCTTCCGCACCGTGCTCGACGTGGCGCCGACGCTCGACATGGGCGTGCTGAAAGCCGTCCGTCAGCGCGCGGACGAGCTTGGCATGTATATCGAGATGGGCCTGGGTAAGGTGAACCCCTATGCGCTGCCCGAAACGCCGGAAATGCGCGCCATCGGCGATGGGGACACGCTGCTGGGATTCCGTCGCATGATGGAGGCCTGCGCCGCCATCGATTGCCGCGAACTCTGGGTTGGCACCGCCAACCACAAGGACTATCCGGGCCGTTTTGGCACCGACCGTTTCCGCACAGACGTGACCTGGGCCGACCAGCTCGAAGGTATCCGCAAGCTGTTGCTCCTGCTTAAGCCGATCGCGCTGGACCTCGGCGTTCACATCAATATCGAAACCCATGAAGAGATCACCAGCTTTGAAGTGGTGCGGCTGGTGGAAGCCTGCGGACCCGAGGCGTTCGGCATCGTCTACGACACCAATAACGGGCTGCAGCGGCTGGAGCATCCGGTCTGGGTGGCCAAGCGCGTCGCGCCCTATACGCGGCAGACGCATTTCAAGGATTCGGGCGCCATTTTCACCGGCCGTACCGTCGGCATGCAAAGCCGGCCCTGCGGGCAGGGCGTGGTCGACTATGCAGCGATCCTCAAGCTTCTCGCCGAAGCGCAGCCTAAGCTGAATATCACCATCGAAAATTCGCCGCCCAATGACGGCCCGAAATTCATCAAATTCAACAAACTTGAACTGGCCGAGCCCGCCTTCATCGCGGCCCATCCCGATTGTTCTGTCGAGGAATATGCCGATTTCGTCGAAATGGTCCACGCTTACGAAAAGCGCATCGCCGATGGTGAAGTGCCGCCCATGCTCGAAGACGTCCGCGATTATGACTATGCCGCCGCAGTCCAGGACATCCTTTATAGCCGCGATCATCTGCGTGGCATTTGCGAAGATTTGAACCTGCCGCTGTGCAAGCTTGCCGCCTGAGGAGACAGCAATGACCGACCTGCTACTCGTCCATGGCACCGTGGTGACCATGGGCCCCGACCGCGCCATCATCGAGGATGGGGCGGTGGCCATCACCGGCGATCGCATCGCCGCCGTCGGCAAGACGGCCGACCTGTTGCCGTTCTACCCGCAGCACAAGCAGATCGATTGCGCGGGGCGGGCGGTCATTCCCGGGCTGGTGGATGCGCATGGCCATGCCGGGCACTCAATCATCAAGACGCTGGGCGTCGATACGCCATCGGTCTGGATGCGCATCGTCACGCCGATGTATTTCCACTATACCACGCCGGATTTCTGGCTCGCCGATGGCTATATCTCGGCGACCGATCGGCTGCGGATGGGCGTGACGACCTCGGTCAGCGTCGTCGGCTCTGCGCCGCGCAGTGACGATCCGACCTTCGCCATCAACCAGACCAAGGGCTATGCCGCTGTCGGCTTGCGTGACATCGTCTGCACCGGCCCGGCCGGCATGCCCTGGCCGCATCCGACAACGCGCTGGGCCGATGGAAAGCCAACGCGCTATTCGGTCAGCTTCGACGAGCTGATGGCGGGCGCCGAGGCGGTGATCGAAACCGTCAATGGCACCAGCGATGGCCGCATCAAGGCGTTCGTGACGCCCTTCACCATCATGCCCTCGATCGATCCGTCCAATCCGACCACACCCGACCGCGCCACGCGCTCGACCCCCCAAGACCGAATGCAGGGCCGCCGCGTCAAGGAACTGGCGGCCAAGCACAAGACGCGCATTCATTCCGATGCTTTTGCCGGCCATGTCCGCATGGCTTGGCAGGACCCCGAAAGTGCCATTCTCGGACCAAATGTGCATCTGCAGCATTGCATCGGCCTCAGCTTGGAAGAGGTGGATATCCTCGCCGAGACCGGCACCAGCATGACCCATTCGCCGGGGGGCAGGGCGCCGGTGATCGAAATGATGCAGCGCGGCGTCAATGTCGCCATCACGACCGACGGCGCTGCGCCATGGGCCACGTTCGACCTGCTGCAGGCCGCCAAGCTGGCGCAACTGGCCCATCGCTGGCGCAACCAGGATGCCTACCTGCTGCCGGCGGGCAAATTGTTCGAAATGATCACCGTCGACGCCGCCAAGGCGCTCGGCATGCAGGATGAAGTCGGCTCGCTCGAAGTGGGCAAGAAGGCCGATGTGACCATCGTCAACCTGCGCAAGCCGCATCTCACACCAAACTGGATGGTGATCCATCGCCTGGTATTGCAGGCCGTCGGCCAGGACGTTGAGACAGTGATCGTCGACGGCAAAATCCTGATGCAGGACAAGCGCATCCTCACCGTCGATCTCGATGCGGTTCTGGAGGAGGCCGAGGCGCAGGCCTGGGCCGTGGTGAAACGCGGCAAGCTCGAAAACCACCTGACCGATCCCGGCTGGGGCATGGTGCAGCGCACCTTCGACGCCCCGATCGAGCTGCCGCTGCCACCGGAGATCGAGGCGTGATCACGCTGGTCAAAGCCGCCTTCGTCGTCGGCTATGAGGACGGCGACCACGTCATTATCCGGAACGGCGAAGTGGCCTATGAGGGCGATACCATCATCTTTGTCGGCAAGGCTTTTCTCGGCACGCCTGACACGGTCATCGATGCCGGCGAAGCAATCCTTAGCCCCGGCTTTATCGACCTTGATGCACTTGCCGATATCGACCATGCCCTGATCGATAGCTGGCACGGACCCGAGACCGCCACCGGGCTCGACTGGTCCGAAGACTATTTCCTCAATCGCCGCCACGATGTGTTCGCCCCCGAGGACCGCGATTTCCGCCACGAGTTTGCCTTCACCCAGTTGATCCGCAACGGCATCACCACGGCCATGCCGATCGGCGGCGAGATGCATAATCTCTGGTGCGAAACCTACGACGAATGGGCCGTGGCCGCAGATATCGCTGGCCGGCTCGGCGTGCGCCTCTATGCCGGGCCAAGCTATCGCGCCGGGGTCAATGTCGTTCGCGCCGATGGCACCCGCGACGTGTTGTGGAACGAGGCGCTGGGCGAGGAGGGCCTCGCCGATGCCGTCCGTTTTATCGAGGATTTCGATGGCGCCCATGATGGCCTGATCCGCGGCGCGCTCCTGCCGTCCCGCATCGAGACCATGACGCCCGAACTGATGCGCAAGACGGCCGAAGCCTCGCGGCGCCTGGGCGTGAAGGTGCGTCTCCACTGCCTGCAAGGCCTCAAGGAATTGCGGCTGCTCGACGCCCGCTACGGCATGTCGCCGCTCGACCTGCTCGACGAGACCGGGCTGCTCGGGCCTGATCTACTCATTCCCCACGCGATCTTTCTCGATACCCACAGCCGCAACCCGAACAAAGGCCAGGGCGACCTGCAACGACTCGCCGCCAGCGGCGCCACGGTCATCCACTGCCCGATGACCTCCCTGCGCTACGGCACTGCGCTCGAAAGCTTTCCGAAATACCGCGCCGCCGGCGTCAAGTTCGCCATGGGCACTGATTCCTATCCGCCCGACATGATCCGCAATATCGACATCGGCGTGCATATGCCCAAGGTCATCGAGGGACGCACCGACGCCGGCAGTGCGGCCGAAATCTATCGTGCCGCCACGCTGGGTGGCGCAGCGGCGCTCGGCCGCGACGACCTCGGCCGCCTCGCGGCTGGCGCCAAGGCCGACATGATCATTGTCGACCTCACCAATCCGCGCGTCGGCATGATCGAAGACCCGATCCGCACCCTGCACATGAACTGCACCGGCGCTGACATCACCACCGTTATCATCAATGGCCGCATGGTCATGGAGAACCAAAATCTGCCTGGCGTCGATGCCAAGGCGATGTCGCAGCGACTCAAGGGCTACTATGCGACAATGAAATCAGGCTATTCCCAACGCGACTACAAGCGGCGATCAACCGACGAAATCTTTCCGCCAACCTTCCGGACGCGGGAATAATGTGTGCGAACCGCTGAGCAAATGAATCCAATCTTGCGCACGCATTGCGGACAACTTATGTAGTGCAAAGAGGATTCAGGCATGCTGAAAGCAAATGAAGACCGCACATCCGGAGTGGTGACAAGCGGTCGCTGGGGACAGATCTACGACGATCTGAAGTCCGCAATTCTGGCTCACAACATTGCGCCCGGCACCAAGCTTCCCGAGGATGAACTCGGCGAGGTTTATTCGGTCAGCCGAACGCTGGTGCGCGCTGCGCTGCAGGCATTGGCGCACGATCGGCTGGTCCAACTCGAGCCCAATCGTGGCGCCTTCGTCGCCAAACCCAGCAAGCGCGAGGCCCGCGAGGTCTTCGAGGCCCGCGCCATCATCGAACCCAAGGTCGCCGCCATGGCCGCGGCCATCGCCAAGCCGTCCGACATCAAGGTGTTGCGCCGGCATCTCGACGAGGAACACAAGGCCATCCACGACGGTCGCCAGGGCGATGCGGTGATGCTTTCGGCGCGGTTCCACGAGGGCATAGCCGAGATTGCCGGCCAGACCATATTGACCGAGTTCGTTCGGTCCCTGTGCTCGCGTTCGGCGCTGATCATCTCGCTTTATTCGCGGCGCACCGACACCTTCTGCGAAAGCCACGCCCACCACGCCCTGGTGGACGCCATCGCCGCCAATAGCGAACTGGACGCCTCAGAACTGATGACGAGCCATCTGGTCGACCTGCTGTCCGGCATTGATGTTTCCGAAAGCGCCGGGCCGCAGCGCAAACTGTCGGAAATTCTGCGCGGGGTTTGATGTCTCCCTAGGCGCTTGCATGCGGCTGTGGGACTTGAGCTATTCGCGATTTTCGGCCACGTCTGGGCGGTGTATCACTTGGCCACGGCCAGGCGATGATCCCCGGTCTCATCGTGGGCGTCCTCGCCACGGAGAATGCGATGAACCTGCTCAATAGTCCCGCTTTCTACCAGCATGGCGCGATCCTCGCGTTCGCAGGTCCGCTCGACACCACTTTGGGGCGCCGTTGATCCATGGGTGAGCGTCTTTCCGGCAAACGCATCTTCGTCACTGGCGCGGCCCAGGGGATTGGCCTCGCCATAGCCAAGGCGTGTCTCAGAGAGGGCGCCAAGCTGTTCCTCGTCGATCGCGACGGCGAGCTGCTGCGGACCAGCGTCGCGGGCCTCGGGGCACCTGCCGGCTGGGTGGGACATGCTGCGACCGACATCACCGATGCCGCGGCTATCCGCGCCGCGGTCGCCACGGCTTCAGTAGAGATTGGTCAGATCAACGCGCTGATCAATAATGCCGGCGTCAATGTCTTCTCGACGCCATTGGAGGCAAGCGAAGCCGAGTGGGACCGCAACTTCGACATCAACGTCAAGGGGGCGTGGAACTGCAGCAAGGCCTTGCTGCCGGCCATGCTGGCCGATGGCGGCGGCGCGATTCTCAACATCGCCTCGACCCACAGCTTCACCATCATTCCGCACACCTTCCCCTATCCGGTGGCCAAGCATGCCCTGCTGGGGCTGACAAAATCGCTGGCGCTCGAATATGCCGCGCAGGGGGTTCGGGTGAACGCACTGGCGCCCGGCTATGTCGAAACCCAGAAATCCACGGACTACTGGAACAGCTTCCCCGACCCGGAGGCGGCCAAGGCCCGCACCATGGCGTTGCAGCCCTGCGGCTACATTGCCACCGCCGACGAAATCGCCATGGCGGCAGTGTTCATGATTTCCGATGAATGCCGCTTCATGAATGCGGCGTGCCTCGTGGTCGATGGCGGCCTGAGCCAATTGCAGCACCCCGCCTGACGGGCGCTGCGAGCATGCCCTAATCTGGCATCGCACCGAACGCGTCCGCATAACGCTGTGCCAGCATCAACCCGAAGTCGCTGGTGGGTAGGCTCGGCGCGCGGTCGGCAATCTCAAGGCCGGCTCGGAGGCCGAAAATGCGCTTGCCATAGACCAGCAGATGCTCAAGCGAGCGCATGCCGAAAACGCTGGCCGGTAGCATTTGCTGGTAGAGCGCTTCGGCCAACCGTTCGTCGCCCGCCTGCATGGCACGCCAGATCAGCACGGCCTTGTCCACCACGTCGGGCGCCAGCACGAAGCCGTCGGCACCCGCGCGGATATTGTCCATCATCTCCAACCCACCCTGGCCGTTCAGAACCACTAGCCGACCCTCGCCGGCCGCCACGATGCGTTCGACTTCGAGGACCGGCATTTCGCCCTTGAGATGGGTGATGACCGGATGGCGCTGCACCAGCGTGGCGATATCGGCGCCGGTCAGACCGCGCCCCATGAGGGCCGGTGCGTTCTGGATAGCCACCGGAATCCGCGCCGCATCGGCGACACTGCCGAAGGTGCGGATGGTCTCGGCTGCCCCATAGGCGCCGAACACCGGCGGCTGCAGGATCAGCCAGCTCGCGCCGGCATCCTGGGCATGGCCGAGCAGCTCGATCTGTTCGATGACCGAATTGCCGTAGATGGTGACACCGAGCGGCGTACGGCCCGCGATATCCTCGACCGCCCAGTCGATGACCTGCCGGCGCTCGGCCTCGGTGAGCTTGGCCACTTCGGTGGCCAGACCCAGTACGACGATGCCATCCACCCCGCAGGCCAGGCACCGCTCGACCTGCTGGCGCATCCCCTCACGCCACAGGCGCCCGTCGGGCTGGTAGAGGGCATAGAGGACCGCGTGAATGCCGGTAAAGCGCTGGTTCATCATCATCTCGCTAGGCTGCGGCGCCGGGATGGGTTGGCGGCCGGACAGTTGTAGGCTGTAAAAGTCCATGCAGTTGCCGCCCAGAATGGCGTTCGAGGTCGGGTGGACCGAAGTTTTGCCGCAGGCTCGAACAGGCGCTGGCCATCCAGGCATATTGGCCGGGATCGGCATCATCTGCCAAGAAATGCTGTTGCGCATCCATCGCGGCGTCATGGTCAATGGCTATCGCGGGGGATGGCATGGCCACGGCAACCGACGAGGAAGTCCAGATCAGCCCCCTTGTCGGCTTGCAGGCTCTGGTAGCCGCCTTTCATCGCCGGCTTGGGTGCCACCCACTGCGTCCGCCTGGCGGCCAGTTCAGCATCGGATACGTCCAGATGCAGGCGCCTGGTGGGCACGTCCATCTCGATGATGTCCCCGGTGCGCACCAAGGCCAGAGGACCACCCGCGGCGGCCTCGGGCGCTACATGCAGCACGACGGTGCCAAAGGCGGGCCGCTTGTGCGCGCGTCCGAAATGCGCACCATGTCGCGTACGCCTTGCTTCAGCAGCTTCCGCGGCAGCGCCATATTGCCGACCTCGGCCACGCCGGGATAACCGCGCGGCCCGCAAGGACCTGCCAGGAGCCGACGCGGATGCCGCGACGCCATGCCTGAGCGGTTGCGGCGCGGGCCGTGCTGTGACTGGTGCCGTTGCACCGGGACCAGTGGCCAGCGTGATCCGGCGTTCATAGACAGCGAAGGCAAGCAGGCACCCGGCGTCGAGCCGGGGCAGCATTCGGGAGCACCAACGACGACAGTGGGGATGGCCCTCGGGGCGTCGGCTGCAGGCGGTCGAGACCGCCTGCAGGTGCGCCGGTCAGCCGCGGTTTGGGTTGACCTGCTGCAGATTGTCGGCGTCGAAGAACACCATCGTGCTGCCGCCATTGCCATTGGGGACCCAGGCCAGGATGAGATCGCCCCAGGCTTCGACGCCGGTGGCAGTGACGCCGCGGTCGTGCAAGGCGCTGACCAGAGCGAATTCGGAGCGACCGTGAATGGTGGCGCCGTCGCTATTGAAAGCGCCGTTGTCGCTGGCTAAGGCCGGCACGATCGAGAGGCTGGCGACGGTCAGCATGGTGGCGATGGAGAGGGTTTTCATAGTTATGTTTCCTTCTGTTTTGAACACCAGCAGTGTCGCTCCCTTCCATTGCCTGAACATTGCAAGGTACTTTTATTTTCAACTGTTTAACTATGAAAAACCGCAACGGCACCCTGCCGAAAGCAGGGTGCCGTGCCGGTGCGACGCTGTGGAGGGATCAGCGTCAGACGTTGGGGAGCGCAGGCTCCATTTGAGGCGCGTGATGGTCCGGTGCGCGGGGCAGGAAGCGGCCGACGAAACGCGAGAACGCATCCACATAGGTCAGCATGACCGGCACCACGACCAGCGTCAGCAGGGTCGAACTGATGAGGCCGCCGATCACCGCATGGGCCATCGGGGCACTCTGCTGGCTGCCCTCGTGGATCGCCAAAGCCAGCGGCAGCATGCCGAAGATCATGGCCAGCGTGGTCATGATGATGGGACGGAAGCGGGTGAAGCCGGCCTCGATCAGGGCATCGACAAGGGTCGCGCCCTCGCGTCGCCGCTGATTGGCATTGTCGACCAGCAGGATCGCGTTCTTGACCACGAGACCCATCAGCATGACGAAGCCGATCATCGAATACATGTTGAGCGTCGATCCGCCCGCCAACAGGCCCAGCATCACTCCGACCAGCGAAAGCGGCAGCGCCATCATGATCGCCAGCGGCTGCAGGAAGCTGCCGAACTGGCTGGCCAGCACCAAGTAGATGAAAATCACCGCGAGCAGCAGCGCCGAAACCATGCTGCCGATCGTGTCGGTGAGCATTTCACCATCGCCGCCCTGGGCGATGGTGACGCCAGCCGGCAGTTGCAGCGCCGCGATGGCGGTATCGATATCAGCGGTGACGTCACCCAGCACGCGGCCTTCGATATCAGCCGTCACGCTGACCTGCCGGGTCAGGTTCTCCCGGTTGATCTCGCTGGGACCGACGGTGGGTTTGACCTCGGCAATCTGGTCCAGCCGGATCGCGACCGGCGTATCGGTCTGGCTCTGGGCGATCGGCAGGCTGCCGATGGCGTCCATGCTCTGGCGCAGGGCTTCGGGCAAGCGGACCACGACATCAAGCTGGTCGCCCTTGGCATTGGTCCATTCCGAGGCGGTTTCTCCGCCCAGCATGGCGCGAAGGGCAGACCCCGTCGCTTGCATGCCGACGCCCATGTCGCTGGCGGCCTGGCGGTCCAGCACAATATCGAGCATGGGCTGCGCCTGCTGCAGGCTGACATCGACGTCGACGGCACCCGGTACGGCCCGCATGGCGTCGGCAATTTGCGCCGCAGCGGTCGACAGGTCATCGAGATTTTGCCCGAGCAGCTTGATTTCAATCGGGCTACCGCCACCCAGACCGCCGCCGGAGCTGACGACGAAGGTGGCGCCCGGTATCGAGCGCAGCGCCTCGCGCACTGGCGCCGTCATCTCCAGCGAGGACTTGGCGCGGTCACCCGGATCGACAAGCGACACGACGACCGAGGCGCGGTTTTCGCCTGAGGCGGTGCCCGCATTGACGGTGGTATAGATGCTCTCGACCTCGGGCATGGCCTTCAACAGAGCCTCCACCTGATGGGCTTTGACCGCCGTATAGGCCGTGGACGAGCCGGCCCGGGTTTCAACATCGACCTGGATCTGGCTGTTGTCGGCCGCCGGCATGAATTCGGCACCAACCATGGGGAACAGCAGGAAGCTGCTGCCGAACGACATCAGGGCCACCAGCATGGTGATGATGCGGTGCCGCAGCGACCAGCTCAACACGGCGCGATAGCCATGCGACAGCTTGTCGAACCCCTTGTCGAACAGCCCGATCAGCCGGCCGATCGGACCGCGCTTGGCATTTGGCTGGGAGTCGGGGTCGTACCACACGCTCGACAGCATCGGATCGAGCGTGAAGCTGACGAACAGCGAAATCAGCACCGCCACGGCGACGGTGACGCCGAACTGCACGAAGAACTTGCCGATAATGCCATCCATGAAGGCCAGTGGCAGGAACACCGCCACGATCGACAGTGTCGTCGCCAGCACGGCGAGCCCGATCTCCTTGGTGCCATCGAGCGCCGCCTGAATATGGGATTTGCCCATATGCAGGTGGCGCGTGATGTTTTCGCGCACCACGATGGCATCGTCGATGAGAATGCCCACCGACAGCGTCAGCGCCAGCATGGTCATCATGTTGAGCGTGAAACCGAGCAAGCTCACCACGGTCAGCGTCCCGATGATCGAGATCGGCAGTGTCAGGCCGGTGATGATGGTCGAGCGCCAGGAATTGAGGAACAGGAAGACGATGACGACGGCCAGGACCGCGCCTTCGATAAGGGTCGCCTGCACGGTTTCGAAATTCTGCTCGACCGGTTCGGCCGAATTCTGCAGTACGTCGATCGACACATCCTGCGGCAAGCTGCCATCGCTGTTGAGCTTGGCAATGGCTGCCTCCACGGCATGGGCGATGGCGACGGTATTGCCGCCTTCGATCTTGACCACGTCGATGGCCAGCGCCTGTTCGCCATCGCGGAACGCCAGGCCCTCGGTATCGGATTGCCCTTGGATAACAGTGGCGACATCGCCCACCGTAATGGTCTCGCCGCCCTTGCTCGACACGATAATGTCGCGGAAACCGGCCACGGAGGGGACTTCGGCGTTGATCTGCACGGTCTGCACCAGCATGCCGTTGATGATCGAGCCGGTGGGCAGGGTCTGATTGTCCTGCTGCAAGGCCGAGATCACGTCGCTGACGCCGATGCCAAATGCATTGAGCAGGTCGGGATCGATGGAAATATTGACCTGGTTGTCGAGGCCCCCAACCACCGTGGCGCTGCCAACGCCGGAAATGGCGGTCAGGGCAGGTGAGACGATATCGTCGGCCAGAGCGGTCAGGTCCAGCACCGATTGGGTGGGGCTGCTCAGCGCCAGCGACATGATCGGGCTGGACGTCGGATTAAAGCGCAGCACCTGGGAGGTATCGGCCGTCTCGGGCATCTGGCCGACAATCGCCGCCAGCCGGTCGCGGACATCTTGCGCCGCGACGGCTGGGTCGGTCTCGAGGGTGAATTGCAGGATGACGGTCGAGTGACCGGCACTTGAGGTCGAGGTCACCGAATCGATGCCGCCCAGCGTATTGACCGCTTCTTCGATGGGCTTGGTAATTTCGGTCTCGACGGCTTCCGGCGATGCGCCCGTATAGGGTGTGAGCACGGCGACGACGGGAAAATCGACGTCGGGATACTGCTCGATGGGCAGGCTGCGATAGGCGGAAATGCCGAACACCATGATCGCCACCATGACCATGGTGGCAAAGACAGGATGGCGGACGCTGATGGCGGTCAGGAACATGGCTCAGTTCCCCTCAATGATGACGGGCGCGCCGTCGATCAGGCCTGACAGCGGCGTGCGCACGATGGTGTCGCCAGCCGCAACGCCCGAGCGCGCCTCGACCAGTTCGGCCGCGGCCCACTTGGTGCCGGTCTCGATGGTGTGTTCGGCGAGCACGCCATCCACGATCGCCATCACATAGCTGGCATCACCCCGCTGTTGGATGGCCTCGGCGGGCAGTGCCAGCACGTCGTCATCCTGTTGCACGACGATCTCGCCGGTGACGAACATGCCGCCGCGCAGCTTGCCTTCTTCATTGTCGAGGTCGAGATAGACCTTGATCGAGCGCGTCCCCGCCTCGGCAATCGGGCTGACCCGATCGACGGTGCCGGTGAACTGCTGCCCGGCCATGCCTTGCACGGTCAGCCGCACCGATTGACCGGCCACGATACGCGTTGAATCCTTAAGCGCGGCGACGACTTCCACCCGCACGCTCGACAGATCGACGAGCGACAGCATGGTCGTGCCGGGATTGACGATTTGCCCCGGCTCGATCGTGCGCGTGGCAATCGTGCCGGCAAACGGCGCCATCACGCGGGCTCGGCGCAGATTGGTTTCCGCCAGCGCGACCTGGGTCTGCTGGGTGGCGATCGTCGCCGTTAGCCGGTCGGCTTCGGCTTGCGCGGTATCAAGCGTCGTCTGCGCTGCCAGGCCCTTGTCGGCCAGCAAGCGCGTGCGATCGAGCGTCGCCTGAGCGGCACGCAACTGCACTTCGTTCGACGCCATGGTGCTGCGCTGCTGGTCCAGTTGCAGTTGCAGGTCGGTGGTGCCAACCTCGACCAGCAATTGACCTGCCGTGACGCTATCGCCGGGCCGCACATTGACGGCTTCGGCCAGCCCGCTGACCTGGGCGGCAATCGCCGCCTCCTGCATGGGATGGATCGTGCCAGTGACCTTCACCAGATCTTCGATCCGCTGCGGCGCGATGGTCACCACTTCCATGGGATGCAGCCGCATCGTGCGAACCGCCTCCGGCGCCGCTACGGTGGCTGCGACCGGCGCGGGCGGGAGCTGATTGATCAGCAGCATCGAGGCGCCGCCGGTTGCGATCACCAGCGCCACGCCGGGCCAAAACCATTTTGCCCGACGGCGGGGTGTTAGGGCGACGGTGGCGGTTTCGGCAACGGGATCGGACGGGTTCATTGCGGCCTCGCATGGCGAAAAAAGACGGCCGAGTGCGGCCTGTGATCTCACCAATGAGGGCTCTTGATTGCGTGAACGTTGCGGAGCGCGCAATGCAGCCGCAATGTCTGTCGCTAGACTGGGCGGAAATCAGATAGGATAGCGGCATGCGAATTTTGCTGGTCGAAGACGAGATGGACATGGCGGCAGCGCTGACAGCCGCGCTCAGCCGCCATGACATTGTCGTGGACCACGCCCGCACGCTGGAGATCGCCGAGGAGGCCTGCCGCAGCGGCGTGCACGACGCGGTGCTGCTCGATCGCAAGCTGCCCGACGGCGATGGCCTGTCGCTGATCCCGCTGCTGCGGCGCGAACAGGCCGGCCTGCCGATCATCGTGCTGTCGGCGCTCGGCAGTCCCGACCAGCGCGTTGCCGGGCTCGATCACGGGGCCGACGATTATCTCGCTAAGCCATTTTCCACCGATGAACTCCTGGCGCGATTGCGCGCCGTGATGCGGCGGCCCGCCCAGCTCGGGGAAAGCTCGGTCAGTGTCGGCAAATTGCGGTTCAACCTGACCGATCGCCTGGCCGAAGTGGAAGGCGAGCCGCTGGACCTGACCCGCCGCGAACTGCTGGCCCTCGAAATCCTCGTGCGCCGCTCGGGCCGCACGGTTGCGCGCAGTGCCCTCGAGGAAGCGGTTTACGGTTATGACGACGAAATCGCGTCCAATACGCTCGATGCCCATATCTCCCGGCTGCGCCGCAAGCTCGGCGACGCGGGCGTGGAAATCCACGGCATTCGCGGCTTGGGCTATCTGCTGAAGGCAACGGCATGAGGGGCTGGGGATCAACGTCGCTTCGCGGCCGGCTGACCTGGCGCATGGTGCTGATGCAGGCATTGGTGCTGCTGGCCTTTACCAGCGCTGTCGCCATTCCAATCTTGAGGCTTATCAGCGCCGAGCAGGGCCTCGACGACCGCGTCGTCAATGACATCGCCGACTCGGTGCACCGCAATACCGCGGGCGGATTGGATCTCACCCCCAACGACGCATTGCAGCGGGTTGCCGCCAATTACCCCACACTGTGGTTCTACGCTTCCGACGCCAACGGCGCCTCGGTACAGATGGGGCCGGTGCCGGCGCGCATCGTGCCCATGCTGGTGGGCTTGACCCGGCTGAACTCGGCCAATATCGCCGATATCGGTACGGGCGCGTCGACAGTCGCTATCGTGCGACGTCACGATAGCCAGGCCGGCCAGTTGTGGGTTCTGACTGCCGGCGGCCCGCAAATTGGCGCCAAGTCGATCGTGGGAGCCTTCGCCAATCCTATCTTCCTCGGCCTGCTGTTTGTCTTTACCGTGGCCTCGTTCCTGTTCATCCCGGTGATCGTGACGCGCCAGTTGCGCGGCGTCGACCACATCGCGGCGGAGGCGGACACCATCGATGTCGACCAGCGCGGCGTTCGCCTATCGTCCGCCCATGTGCCTGACGAATTGCATCCGCTGGTTCGGGCCGTGAACTCGGCCCTGCAACGGCTCGACGATGCCATGGAGCGCCGCCAACGCTTCCTTGCTGACGCCGCTCACGAATTACGCACCCCGATCGCCATTCTCTATACCCGCGTCGAGCTGTTGCCCGATGACGAGCAGCGCAGCCGCCTGATGCTCGATGTCGCGCGCCTGGGCAATCTGGCCAACCAGTTGCTGGACCTGCAACGGCTCGACGCCGACAGCACGGTGTTCCAACCGGTCAATCTGGTGAACCTGGCCGCGCAAGTCACAGCCGACATGGCACCCCTGGCAATCGCCGCCGGCGACGACATATCCTTCGATGCCGAGATCGACACTGTCACGGTGGCCGCCGACCCCGCCTCGCTGTCGCGCGCCATCGTCAATCTCATCCAGAACGCGGTCATTCACGGCGGCAAGAAAACCGCGATCCATGTCGCTGTCGGCCGCGACGGCTCGCTGCGTGTCGCCGATACCGGCCCCGGCATCGCCGAAGAGCATCGCTCGACCATCTTCGAGCCCTTCAACCGCATCGTGCCGCTCGATCAGGGCGCGGGGCTCGGGTTGAATCTGGTCCGCGATATCGTGGCTCGCCACCATGGCCACATCACTGTCGGCGATGCGCCTGGCGGCGGCGCCCTGTTCGAGATTTCCCTCCCGCTCGCCGCATCCCGCTCGCGCTGATCGTGCAGCGCTGTTGAACCAATGCCGTATCCTTGGCAGTAATGCGGGGCGGTCAAACGAGGCCGATGGGGGAGTGACAATGAGCCAACACACGCGGGCACTGGCCTGGGACCATGGCGTAACCAGCGTCGAAAGCCTTGGCGGCATGTTGGGCGCGACATCGTTCGTCCTGCCCGACGGGCGGCAGGTGGCCCCCTTCCAGATCGCGCCTTGGGCCAACGAGCCGGGCGGCGCGGAATTGCCGGGAATCTTGCGGCGCTTGCGCGGCGAATGGCCCTGCGTGCCGTTCGGCTCCGATGCCGACCGCGCGCCGATCGGCGACTGGCCGGGTTCGCACAGTGCCGGCACCCTCGACAGCTTTCCGCATGGCTTTGGCTCTAACAATGCGTGGACCTTTGTCGAGGGCGGCGCCGGGCTCGCAATGTCGATCGCCTATCCGGACGACCATCCGATCGCCTCGCTTGAACGCCGCATAACCCCGGACCCAACCAGCGCCGCCCTCGATTTCGAGCTGGTCATCAATGTCCGGCACAGCTGCGAATTGCCGCTGGGCCTGCATCCCTGTTTCCGCCTGCCGACGACCCCCGGCGCCATGCGCATCGAGATCGCCCCTGGCGTGAGCGGCATGACCTTTCCCGTCGCCACGGACGCCTCCTCAATCTTCCAGACCGATCAGTTCCTGCCACGCTGGCATGACGTAGCCCTGCGCGATGGCTCGCGGCTCGACGTCAGCCGCGTGCCGCTGCCGCATCACACCGAGGAACTGGTGCAACTCATCGACATGCCCGGTTCCGCCGAGTTGTGGAACACTGCCGAGGGCTATCGCGTCCGTCTTAAGTGGAACCGCGAGCATTTCCCAAGCGCGCTGCTGTGGTTCACCAATCGCGGCCGCACCTTTGCGCCGTGGAACGGCCGGCACCTCGCACTGGGGCTGGAGCCGATCTGCTCGGCCTTCGATCTCGGCCAGCAAATCTCGACGTCCGACAACCCCATCTCACGACGCGGCGTCGCCACGGCGCGAAAATTCACCGCCGGCGAGCGGTTCGTCACCCGCTATCGGGTGGAAGTCGAGCCCGCCGAGGTGCTTTAACCTCTTCACCTCTCCCTTCGGGGGAGAGGTCGACGCGCAGCGGCGGGTGAGGGGGCCTTCCCCGCACACCGCACCCGACAAAGGCCCCCTCACCCGTCTCGCAAGAGCGATCCGACCTCTCCCCCAAGAGAGAGGTGAAGACGTTCAGGCCTTATGCGCAAATCGCACCAGTACCGTGCGGATTTCCCTTGGCCGGAGGTCGACGCTCAGCGCCTTGCCATCGAGCGGCAAGGCCGCCCCCGGATGCTCGATCGGGTCGGCTGCACGCGCAGCGGCCGGCGAGCCGGTGAAAGTGACCGTCTGCGTAGCCGTACGGTTCGACAGGTTCTGCAGCCGCAGCGCCACCCAGCCATTGTCCTCGCCCGGCTTGGTCGTGACCAGCACTGGCGAAGTGGGATCGGTCGAGAAGAAGCTATCCGAACGCTTGCCGGTCGGGGCGATGTCGCGCATTGCAACGGGCGGCACCGCGACTTCGGCGGCAAAGCGCGCGGCTGCCGCAGTATCCACCGGACCGTCATGCGTCACCAGCCGATACCGGAGCGGGATGCGCCCGGACTGGCTGGCGGCGAAATTGACCAGCCAGTGATTGTTCAGCGCCCAGCTCATGATGGTTGGGCCTTCGGGCCGCAGTGTGCGCGCCCACTTGCCCGTCGTGATGCCACCCAGATGCACCAGCGGCGCATCCAGCGGCACGACCGTGACGCCGCGCTGGCCATCGCTGACATCCACCCAGCGGCCGACTGGATACCAGTCCTTGGCCGCGCCATCGAGCTGGTCGTCATTGGGCACGGCCGGAACGCCGTTGAGATCGAGCGTGAAATTGGCGGCGTCCAGCTTGAACGGAAAGGCGATGAACACCGCCTCGGCGTCCGAATGTTCGAGCTTGTCGATGCTCCAATCGACCACGACGCATTTGGTGGCCGCATCCAGCGCATAAACGACGCTCGCCGCCGAAACGCCGGGCGCCTCTATATGCACGGTGATCGAGGCGCGACCCTCGACAATCGTCGCCTCATCGAGCCTGACCATACTCGCCGTCTCGCGCTTCCACGGCGTATCGGTGTGGCCGGTGAAGAACTCCGGCTTGTCGAAGCTGATATCGGCGATGGCGAGGCGATCGTCGGGGGAATCGACGGTCTCATAGACATATTCACCCGGACCCCAGCCCTGATACTTGCCCGCGAAATCGTGGCTCTGCGCCTTGTCGAAGAACTCGGCGATGGCACCGGTCTGGCGGTCGATCCGCAGCCGGTAATGCGCATTCTCGATGGTGTCGCCATCGGCTTTGAGATCGCCTGCAGGAACGCCATGCTTGAGACTGAGAAAAGCGTAGCCCATCGGCGGCACGGTGCCGGACACGCGCCGGACTTCGGGCAGCGGGCGAGGGCCGCCCCAGGTGCTGCGGCGATTGAAGAAGGTATCGAGCATGCCGACCGGGGCAGCGCCACCGCGCGGTTCGGGTTCTTCTACAATGACCTGCCGCTCCCAAGGGAGCGTATTGAACACCAGAACCTCATCGATCCCCGATGGCTGGAAGGCTTCAGCGGGATCGAGATTGCCAAGATTGAAAATGCCTTCTGGACCTTTGGTGCCGAGTGGCGCTGCGAGGGCGTTTGCTGCCTTGGCGACCGAGCCGTGGCCTTCCATGGCGGCCGTATAAGCATAGCCGGCCTTGCGATTCCATTGCGCCCGGCTGAACAGGGAATGGGGCGCCTCGACCGAGGAATAAGCGCCCCAAGTGTGCTCGTCGAACAGCGTCATCGACTCGTAAATCTTGGCGGCATGTTCGCCATTCCACTGGCCTTCGCCCTTGGAGCGGCGCCAGGCCTCCAGACTTTCGCCAATGCCGACGATCTCGTGCGCCGCGCGGTTGACGCCCACTTCGAAGGCTGAGGACCCAACGCCATCGGCCCAGTGATCGGTCCAGTCACCGCGCTGGGTGCCGATCACGCCCGCATACCTCTCCTCTAGCAACCGCCCAAAATCGGTGACGGTGATGAACTCCATCCGGTACGGGCGGCCCTCGGCGTTCCAGCGCTTGACGAAGTCCGGCATGCGGGCATCGGGCGGGCCGTTATCGACGCGCACCGGATGGGTGGATTCGCAATAAAGGAAATCGAACGGATAGCTGTCGTCGACCTCCAACTCATCGATCCAACGCGGGAGCAGGCGATCGACCAGATCCCAATTGCCCAGCCCGGCCTGACTGCGGCCGAACAGGTAATGATAACCGTTCCAGGCCAGCACCTGTTTGCCGCTCGGCCCTTCCCAGCGGAAGGCCCCGGGGAACGGCTTTGGCCGCGCGCCGCGAATGGGATTGATCGCCGCGGTATAGAACTTGATGCCGAGATCGGCGAGGAGGTCGGCATAAAGCCAGGATACGCCATTGACGTCATCCTGCATCGCCGCCTCGACATGGAAGCCGAACTCGTCTCGCAGCGCGCGCAGCGGATACAGACTGCGATGCATCTGCTCGACATTGAGCAGCGGCGTCATGTTGTATTGCATAGCGGCGATGTCCACGCGGCCCTGCTCGTGCCAGTGGCGGAAGCGGGCAATCTCGGCCTTGGTGGCTTGCCGCAGATATTTGAGGAATGGCCCCGTGGTCTCGATGGTCCAGCGATATTGCGCCTCGGCCGGATAGCCGTCCGTGGCTTCGATCAGATCGAGCGCCTGGCCGACAAACTCGCCATGCTGGCGCAGCGCCAGCTCCTGATAATCGGTGAAGCCGATATCGGTATGGGCATGATTGGCGATGTAGATGGTCTTGATCTTGCTCATCGGTAATCCTCTGCGCGGCTAATTATCCTTGATCTGACGATCGCCCTTGGGGGCTGGGGTGGGGGCGTCCGCACCGTACTCCATGGCAGTGGAGCGTGAGCGATCGGCGCCTCACCCTCAATCCCTCCCCGAGGGGAGAGGGGCGGCTGGTGCTCGCCTTAGGGCTTGAGCGCCAGCCGGGTCCAGGCGCGCGGCGCGACGCTGAGGCGCACCGTGCCGCTTTCGCTGGGCAGCGCCTCCAGAATTTCGCCGCTCAGCAACGTCCGGTTGCCACTGGCCGGGGCGAAGGTTCCAGCGCCGATCCGGGCCTCGACGGTCTCGTCGCTGGGATTGAGCAGGGTCAGCGCGACCCCGGTGCCCTCAGCCTCAATGCGGGTGAGCAGGATGGGGCCAAGCTCGGTGGTCAGCAGCGACGCCGCCTCGTGCTTGACCGGACCGCGCTCCGCATAGACATGGGCAGCCAGCGGTTGTGCGCGGGCCAAGGCACCCTGCAGCGATTTGCCCAGCGACTGACGTTCCGATGGCAGCAGCCAGAAATTGAAGCGCAGTTCGCCACCCTGGTCGGCCTGGAAGTTGGTGCTCCAGTAATTGTTGGTCAGCCAGGCCAGCAGCGTCGGACGCTCGCGGGTGACGCGGCCATCGGGCTCGCCAAACCGGCCAAAGGTGAAGCCGCCGATCTGCCATAGCGGGGCATCGGGGCAGGCGACCGTCAGCTCGCGCTGGTCATCGCCGATGCGGATGAAGCGTTGCGTCGTGATGTAATGGCGGCTGGCATAGGGCAATTGCTCGCTATCGAGTTTTACCGTGGCGCCGCCGGTTTCATAATCGACATCCCAGTTTTCCCCCAGCGCCGCCGGCAGCGGGAGATAGATCGAATGCGCCTCGGGGTGCGGTTGCTTGGTGATGACAGCCTCGATCTGCAGGGCCGGATCCTCCGGCAGCAAGCGATAGAGCACGCGGACCTTGTCGCCATTGGCGAGCGCAAAAGACTGGGCGATCTCGGCACTGCCGCGCGAGAGCGTGGCCGTGGTTTCGTGGACCGTGGGCAGATCGCGCTGGGCTGTCCAATCCAGGTGCCAGGCCTTGTGCCAATCGGGGGATTCGAGATCGACCTGGTCGAACATGTCGCTGCGTACCCCCGAGGCGATTGCCTCGAGCACCGGCACGCCGAAGCGCAGGTTTTCCGCCGCCGCCCCGGCATATTCGACGCCATCGAGCTTGAGCGAAGTGACTCCGCCGGCGCTCTGGTCGAGCACGAGAGTGATCCGTCCATTGGACAATACTCCGTCGTTCGCCGACAGGCTGCCGGTTTCGGCCGGTAGCACGCCGTCGGCGCGCATGGTGACATAGGACAGCGCCGGCACCGCGATCGGCGCGGTCCAATAGGCGCGTGCATCCGACAGGTCCGACATCACCACATCCTGGCGCTGGATACGGTGCGACGATGGGCCGGTCGGCACCAGATCCTCATGCCCGGCGCCCTTTTTCGGGTCGGGCGCGCCCGCCAGCGGCGGCAGGTAGGGCAAGCGCAATGCCTGGGTCACGGCGAATGGATGCGGGTTGAACACCAGCAGGCGCGCTTCGTCCCCGCCGGCATCTGCGCCCAGTTGCTCCAGCGCGTCACGGCGTAGCATTCGCGCCACGCTGGCGCCGTCTGCGGCGGTTGCCAGCTTCAGCAATTGCTGGGTGCGCGTTTCGGGTGAATTGGGATGGCTGATCGAACGATCGGCGCCCCAGGTATGTTCGGCATAGAGCGCCAGCCCCGCCCGCGCGGTGTCATGCAGCATGGCGCGGCGGCGCGGGGTGGCGCCGGGATGGAAGGCCTCGGCCGCCAACGCCGCATCCAAATCGCGCTGGCCGCGCAAGGCTTGCGTCGTCTCGTGTGCGGTGCTACCGGCGCCGAAATTCCACCAGTCGGTCCAGTCGCCGCGCAGGGTCGGGATGCTCTCGGCAGGCTGGGCGCGGACGCGGTCGAAGAACTCCGAAATCGTGCCCATGCGCAGCTTGACGCCGCCATTGGACGCATTGCCGTCATTGAACTGCTGCACGAAATCGGGGAGCGCGTCCTGCGGCGCACCATTGTCATGGTAGCGGACATTGGTGATCTGCATCATCAGGAACGGATGGGTATAGCCATCGTCCTCGAAGCGCTTGGTCCAGGCCGGCACGCGGCGGCGCGCTTCGTCCATATCGGTGGGGATGCGGAGGGCCTTGTCGCTGGTGACGCCGTAGATGAAGCCATTATAGGCAGTGATGCTGCGTCCACCGGGGGCCTCCCAATTGAAGGCCCGCGGCCAGGGTTTTAGCGCGTGGCCATAGTGTTCGTTGATGGCCATGCTGATGCCGGTAATGCCGTGATCGAGCAGCGCATCGACCATGCCCCAAGGCAGGCCATTGACGTCGGTATTCATCGCCGAACGCACCGGAATGCCTAGGTCGCGGAAGAACTGGATGGATTTGAGCACGTCCACCACCATGCCGTGGTCCATCAGCGGGGTCATATGCCAGCCCATGCCGGCCACTTCGAACTGGCCGCGCTTGACGGCGGCGAGGAAGCGGTCGCGGTCGATATTGCTGGCGCTTTTCCACCAATCCATGGTCACGCCGGTCACTTCGCAGGTCCAGCGGAAACGGCTGTCGTCGGGATAGTTCTGCGTACGCTCGGCGATATCGAGCGCCTCGTCGATGAAGCGGCGGTGCAACTCCATCACCACGGGTTGGGGATGGGTGTAGCCAATATCGGTGTGGCTGTGATGGACGAAGAGGATTTCGTTGATCATGACAATGCTCAGGTTGGCGAGTGGGAAGCGGCGAAGGCGATGGATATGGGCGTGCCGACTCGGTGCTGCTGGACGATGTCGCCCAGCAGGCCTCGGTCGGCGTCGAAAGCGAAGACGGTCAGCGTGTCGGCGTCCTGGTTGGCGACGATGACGTGGCGGCCGGACGGGACAAATTCGAGCGCGCGCGGGGTGACGCCACCGCAGGGCCAGCGCCCGGTCTGGCGCAGCACGCCGGTTTTGGCATCGACGGCAAAGCCGACGATTTCGTCGCAGACACGCAGCGAGACTAGCAAGTGGCGGCCATCCGGCGACAGCACGATGCCAGCGGGCTGTACGATGGTGTCGCTGTAGGGCGGGACCGGGATTGTCGAGACAACGCCCAGGGCGCCATCTGCCGCCAGCGCGAAACTCATCACCGTGGGCGTGAGTTCGCTGACCATGAACAGGTGCCGCCCATCCTGCGAAAAGACGATGTGGCGCGGGCCAAGGCCGGGCGGCAGGACAAAATCGCGCTCGGGAGCCGCAGTGAGGTCGCCCTCACTGCCGAGCCGGTATGCGACCAAACGGTCGATGCCGAGATCGGCGACATAGAGCAATTGGCCATCGGGCGTCGCGATGACGCAATGCGCGTGGGCGGTGGTTTGCCGGTCGGCATTGGGACCGGAGCCGGTGTGACGGATATGGACGGCGGCCCGCAGCAGCGCACCATCCGCGGCGAGCGGGAAGATGGCGATGGATTGGTCGGGCCAGCCGGCGGGCGTGGCGCCGTTGTAGTTGGCGACGGCGAGAAAGCGGCCGTTCGGCGTGAGGCTGGCGTGGCAGGCCTCGTTGCCGCCGGTGGGGACCTGGTTGATCAGCGTGAGGTCGCCATTTGATGGATCGACACGATAGGCGGTGACGGCGCTTTCTCGCGTACCGGCGACCTCGCACGTAGCGTAAAGCCGGTCACCGGCGCGGTTCGTCACCAGCCAGCCGCTGTCGTCAATGCCCCCTGTCACGCCCAGAGCGACCAGTTTGCCGGTTGTCTCATCAAAGCTCAGTCGGCTGATTCCTGCGCCATTGGCCGCGCCATACTGCGGCATGGCGCGCGTCAGGCTGCCGACAAAAGCGTGAACAGGCATCGCACTCTCCTCAGGGCTTCGCGCGGCTTGCTGCCGCAGTTGGACGCTCCGAACCGGACCATCAAAAGCCAATTGACACGACTAGTATGGTAGCTCTACATTCGTTTGGCAAGAGCGGGAGGACGTCGGTGAACGACGCAAAAAATACAGTGCTGGTGACCGGCGCCGCCATGGGCATCGGCCGGGCCGTCGCGGAAGCGCTGGCGGCGGCAGGCAAGAACCTCGTGCTGCTGGATCGCGATGCCGTGGCACTGGAAAACACGGCCCGCGAGATCGGCGGATCAGTATTGACGCAAGTTGGCTCGGTCAGTGTGTTGGCCGATTGCGAAGCCGCAGTGCGGCTCGCGACCGAGAAATTTGGCGGGCTGGGCGGCGTTTCCCACAATGCCGGCATCCAGCGCTATGGCGACGTGGTGACCACCAGCGAAGCGCTGTGGGCCGAAGTGCTCTCGGTCAACCTGACCGGCGGTTTTCTTGTCGCCAAGGCGGCCATGCCGGAGCTGCGCCGCAACAAGGGCGCCATCGTCATCACCGCCTCGGTGCAGGGCATGGCCGCGCAAAAAGGGGCGCTTGCCTATGTCGTCGCCAAGCATGGCCTGATCGGTCTCGTGACCGGCATGGCCATGGATGAAGCGGCCAATGGCGTGCGCGTCCTGGGTGTGGCGCCGGGATCGGTGGATACGCCGATGCTGCGCGACGCGATCAATCTTGATCCCGATCCGGCTAGCCTCAATGTCGAAGTCGACACCATGCATCCGCTCGGCCGCCGCGCCCGGCCCGACGAAATCGCCAATGTGATCGCCTTCCTATTGTCCGAAAAAGCCTCGTTCATGACCGGCGAAACGGTGCGGGTCGATGGCGGTCTGCTCGCCCGCATTCCGGGCGCACCCACGAAATTTGGGAAGTAACGCGTATGAAGATCGTCGATATCAAAGCCACCACGATCGCGCTGCCGCTGGAGGCGCCGCTGCGCCACGCCTCGGGCGCCCACTGGGGCCGCTTCGTGCGCACCATGGTCGAGGTTATCACCGACGAGGGCCTGTCCGGCTGGGGCGAATTGGGCGGCGGCGGCGAGAGTGCCGAAAATTCGGTGACGAGCCTGCTGCCCTATCTTAAGGGTCACGATCCGCTGCAACTCGAACAGCTGCGCTGGAAGATCATGAACCCCGTCGCCAGCCTCTATAATTCGCGCATGCAGGTGCATGCCGCCATTGAAATGGCCTGCATGGACGTCGCCGGCAAGGCGCTCGGCATTCGCGCCTGCGATCTCATCGGCGGCGCGCTGCGCGAGTCGATCCCCTTCGCCAGCTACCTGTTCTATCGCTACGGCAATGCCGAAAATGGCTTTGGCGACGAGTTCTCGGCCGACGAGATCGTCAAGGAAGCCAAGCGGCAAAAATCGCTCAACGGCTTCAAGACCCACAAGCTCAAGGGCGGCGTGTTCAAGCCGGATCACGACGTCGAGGTGTTCTCGGCGCTGGCCGATGCCTTTCCCGGCGACAGCTTCCGGCTTGATCCCAACAGCGTCTGGTCGGTGGAAGATTCCATCCGCGTTGCCGGGCAGATCGCCCATATCCGCAACGACTATTTCGAGGACCCGTGCTTCGGTCTTGAAGGCATGCGGCGGCTGCGTGACCGCATTTCCATTCCCACCGCGACCAATACGGTGGTGGTCAACTTTGAACAGCTTGCCACCTGCATCCGCAACGAATCCGTCGATGTCATCCTGCTGGACACCACCTTCTGGGGCGGATTGCGCCAGGCCTATCGGGCCGGCCAAATCCTCGAAGCCTTCCAGTTCGGCACCAGCGTGCATTCCTCGGGCGAGGCGGGCGTGCAGCTTGCTTCAATGCTGCATCTGGGTGCGGCGCTGCCCAATATGAACTTCGCTGCCGATGCGCATTATCACCACCTGCTCGATGACATCATCGTCGGCGGCAAGATGAAATATGTCGATGGCGAGATCGCGCTGCCCAAGGGGCCGGGCCTCGGCGTCGAGGTCGATCGCGACAAGCTGGAGCACTATGCCGGCCATTACCGCGATGTCGGCGGCTACACCTATGATCGCGATCCGCAGCGGCCCGGCTGGTACTCGGTACAGCCCGAGAGCCGCTATGCCGATCCGCTGGCAAGGAGGGCTTGATTTGGCAACGGTCACCCTGCGCAACATCATCAAGATCTACGGCGAATTCGTCGCCATCAAGGGCGTCGATATCGATATCGAGGACGGCACCTTCGTGGTGCTGGTCGGCCCCTCCGGCTGCGGCAAGTCCACCTTGCTGCGCATGATCGCAGGGCTGGAAACCATCTCGCACGGCGAGCTCAAGATCGGCGGCAAGCTGGTCAACGACCTGCCGTCGCGCGATCGCGGCATAGCCATGGTGTTCCAGTCTTATGCGCTCTATCCGCATATGAGCGTGGCCGACAATCTCGGCTTTGGCCTCAAGATTTCCGGCGTCAGCAAGCCCGAGATCGACCGTCGCCGGGGCGATGCCGCCACCATGCTGGGGCTCGATCCCTATATGGATCGCCGGCCGTCGCAACTGTCGGGTGGGCAGCGCCAGCGCGTCGCCATCGGCCGCGCCATGGTGCGCCAGCCCGAAGTGTTCCTGTTCGACGAACCTCTATCCAATCTCGATGCCAAGCTGCGCAACCAGACACGCATCGAGATCAAGCGCTTGCAGCGCCAGCTCGGCGCCACTGTAGTGTTCGTCACCCACGACCAGGTCGAGGCCATGACGCTGGCCGACAAGATCGTGGTGCTGCAGGACGGGCTGGTCGCCCAGATCGGCACGCCGCTTGAGGTGTTCGAGCGGCCCAAAAACCAGTTCGTGGCCGGCTTCATGGGCGCGCCGTCGATGAATTTCATCGATGCGGTCGTGGGCGCCGACAATGCCATCGAGGCCGGTGGCGTCAGCCTGCCGGTGCCCGCCGATCGCTTCGACCTGCCGGCGCCGGGAACGCCGGTCACGCTAGGCATTCGCCCGGAAGATATCGTGCCGGAGGGGCATGGCACCCGGCCGGAGGTGGGCGCCGACTTTACCGCGACGGTCAATTTCGCCGAAATGCTCGGCAACGAGAGCCTGCTGTTCGCCGACTTCGGAGGCACCGAAGTGGTGGCGCGCATGCAGCAACCTAGACCCATCGAACCTGACCAGATCATCGGCTTCAGGATCGATGGCAGACGCGTTCATGTTTTCGACAAGAACAGCCAAATGTCGCTGCTTAGGTGACGCCTGGCCGCCGGATCACGGCAAAAACGGGAGAGAGAAGCATGTCATACCTCAAGACTATCGCTGCGCTTGGGCTGCTGACCACGGTTTCGGTGGGCAGTGTCTTCGCGCAGGATCTCAGCATCTATTCGGACAAGACCCCCTGGAATGCCGGCATGACTGGCGTTGCGGCGGACGCTTCGACGGCGTCGGGCCAGTCGATCAAACTGCAGGAAATCACGCCGACCGACAAATATCAGGCGTTCATGCAGACTTCGATCGCCGGCAACAACGTGCCGGCCTTCTTCACCTGGTGGAATGGCCAGCAGCTCAGCGACGTCGTCGCCACCGGCATTGCCGCCGACCTGACGCCCTATTGGGACAAGGCTATCGCCGATGGTGACTTCACCGCTGCCCAGCGCGATCTGGTCAGCGTCGATGGCAAGCCCTATGGCGTGCTGCTGAACGTCGCCAACTGGGTGGTGTTCTACAATACCGCCGCCTTCGAAAAGGCCGGAATCGCCGCTCCCCCCACCACCTGGGCAGAGCTGATGGCCGATGCCGACAAGCTCAAGGCGGCCGGCTATACGCCGTTCAACGCCCCCACCTCGGGCGGCTGGATGCCCTTCATCTGGTTCTCCCAGCTTGTGCTCGGCAATGATCCGGACGCCTTTGTGGGCCTGACCGACGGCTCGGTGCCCTATGACGGCCCGGCCGTGAAGAAAGCCTTCGAAATCTGGGGCGACATGTATTCCAAGGGCTACTTCACCGACCCGCGCGAACAGGACGATTCCAAGTTCTTCGCCAACGGCACGGCGGCCATGTTCCTGATTGGCGATTGGCATTCGGGCCAGTTCGCGGATCTCGGCATGAAGCCCGGCGTTGATTTCAAGACCTTCTTGATGCCATCGGTTGACCCTGCCGTGCCGCAGTCGGTCATCGTAGAAGCCTCCCCGATCGTGGTCTCCAAGGCCGCGCTCGATGCCAATCCCGATCTGGGCAAGGCCGTCCAGGCCATGATGGGCGCCGATGTCTCCAACGTTCTGGGCTCGCAGTCGCAGGTCTATAACGGCAACCTCAAGGGTACTCCGCCCAACGACATCATCAAGGCCGACAACGACCTGGTTGCTGCCGCCAAGCCACGTGCGCTGGTGCGCTGGTGGGAAGCCGTGCCGTCGCAGATCCAGGGTGATCTAGTGGCCGCAATGGGCGCCTTCATGCTCGATCCGACGCCCGAAACGGCGGCGAAGTCAATGAGCACGATGCAGGCCATCAACGCCGATTACTGGGCCAATAAGTAAGCCTCCCCTGCCGGTCGCGCCTTATGGTGCGGCCGGCATACACCGTAGGAAAATCCGCCATGATCACGACGGCCTCGGCATCGCTCAGCCCCGAAGTCTTGAAGGACGCCCGCCGGCGCGAACGGCGCGTCGCCTGGCGGCAGACGCGGGTTGCCTGGCTGTTCATCGCCCCTGCCGTGTTCATGGTCAGCGCATTCCTGCTGACCCCCGTAGTGTTCAACGTCATCCTCAGTTTCACCAAGTGGCAGAAGTTCACCGGGCTGGACAAGTTCGCCGGCTTCGCCAATTACGCACGCCTGTTCGCCGTGCCGTATTTTTCCGAGGCGCTCAGCAATACCGCCATCTGGGTGGTTGGCGCCATGGTGCTGCCGCTGGCGTTCGGGCTCGGCCTAGCGCTATTGCTGCGCAATATCCCGCTGCAGGAAACCTTCAAGAGCTTGTTCTTCCTGCCCAAGGTGCTGGCGCCGACCGCCGTGGGCGCGATCTGGTATTATGTCTATGCGCCCCACGGCGTACTCAATTCTGCCGTTGCCGGCATCACCGGCCAGCCCTTCGATGTTGGTTGGCTCTATTCCGCCCAGACCGTCACGCCCTCGGTGATCTTCACATTCGTCTGGCAGACCGTGGGCATCACCATGGTGCTGTTGCTGCTGGGCCTCGCCGCTATTCCGCGCGATCCGATCGAAGCTGCACGGGTCGACGGCGCTTCAGGGTGGCAGATTTTTCGCCACATCATCTGGCCGCTGCTGCTGCCCACGGTGCTGGTCGTGACCATCCTCAACGTCGCCGCAGGCTTCACCACCTTCGACCTGCTCTGGGTGATGGCGGGCGATTACCCTGGCAAGCGGACCCTCTCGCTGGCGGTCTATATGTACTACGAGAGCTTCTCCAACGGCGCCTGGGCCTATGGCTCGGCGGTCGCGGTGGTGCTGGGCGCCATGGTGATCGCGGTGACGGCGGCGTTGGCGGTGTTGCAGGCCCGCGTCGAAAAGAACATCCGGTAGGGCAGGACCATGAGCGTGGATATCACCAACCAGAATTTCATCAATGGCCTGATCGAACAGGAGCGCCGCGCGCAGCGACCCCGCGGGCGCTGGCTGGTCGTGCCGATCCTCGTGCTGACGATCGCCTACCTGACCCCGTTTTATTATCTCTTCGTCACCATCTTTAAGACCAGTGCCGAATATGCCCAGAAGGGCGTGCTTGAACTGCCCGCCTCGCTGGCGCCGTTCGCGGACAATGTCGTCCAGGCCTGGACCATTGCCCATCTTGGGCAGGCGGGCCTCAACTCGCTGAGCTATGCCGTCATCGGCGGCGCCATCGCCGTCGCCTTCGCTGCCGCCGCTGCCTTCGGCATGACGCGCCTCAACCTGATCGGCGCCAATGGCTGGTTCATGCTGATCTTCACCGGCACGCTGTTTCCGTTCCAGATGTATCTGGTGCCCCTGCTGTTCGGCTATCAGCGGCTGGGGCTGATCAATTCCTGGCTCGGCATGCTGCTGGTCTATGTGGCGATCTGCATTCCGTTTCCGCTGCTGGTGCTGCGCAACTCGTTCTCCGGCATCACCCGGGAGGTGGATGAAGCCGCGCGCATCGAGGGCGCGAGTGAGTGGCGGGTGTTCGTCTCCATGATCGTACCCAATGCCAAGGGTCCGCTGATCGCGCTATTCCTGCTGCAATTTACCTTCATCTGGAACGACTTGCTGTTCTCCTCCATCCTGGCCAATGGCATCGAAGTGCGCTCGATCATGGTGGCGCTACAATCATTGCAGGGCACCTATTCGACTATTGGGCCGAACGTGGTAATCACCGCCACCCTTATCTCCAGCATTCCAACTGTCCTGCTGTTTGTCGTGCTGCGAAAGTACTTCATGGCCGGTCTGCAACTTGGCAACAAATGACCAAACCCATGCCCGTCTCCGACCATAGCGGCGATGAGACCTATGCGTTCCGGCAGAACAGTGGCTCGATCGCCTCGCAGGTCTACGACTACCTGATGCAACGCATCCTCGACATGGAGTTGGAGCCGTTCCGCGAACTGTCGGAGGCCAAGCTGGCTGCTGAATTCGGCATCAGCCGCACCCCGGTGCGCGAAGCGCTGGCGCGGCTGGCCCGGCGCGGCCTCGTTGATATCCTGCCGCAGCGCGGCACGCGTGTTTCCCCGCTCAGCATCGAGCTGATCGCCAAGTCGAGGTTCATTCGCGAAGCGCTGGAGCGTCCCTTAGCGCGCATGGCGGCCGAGAAACTGACGCCCGAGATCGCGAGCCTGATGATGCGCGAAATCGCCCTGCAGCAGACCTTTGCAGGCCTCAGCGATGACCAGGCCTTCCTTGAATCGGACGATCGGTTCCATGCCCTGATCGCCCGCGCGGCGGGCTTTGAGTCGATTTGGGACGATGTGCGCGAAGCCAAGTTTCACATGGACCGGGTGCGCCGGCTGTCGCTGCTCAGCCAGCAGCACATGTACTTCATCATCGGCGAGCATCAGGAAATTATCGAACGGCTCAAGGCCCACGACGTGGCCGGCGCCGATGCCAGCATGGCCGTCCACCTGGTATCGGTGATGCGCGAACTCGACCTGATCCGCGAGCGCCATCCTGAATATTTTGCCCGCGAAGGTGCCCGGCAGCGCTAGGCCGCCTCAGGCTGGCGGCGTCCAGTCCTGCATCTGCAGCACGTTGCCGCCGAGCTTGGCAAAGGCGCGCTGGCGGCAGGAGAACACCAGGATCTGCTGGTCGCGCGATTGGCGGTGCAGGGCATCGAACATGCGCTCGATCCGGTCGTCATCGGAATAAACCAGCGCATCGTCGAGGATGACCGGCGTTGGGCGACCGTCGCGGGCCAGCAGGCGGGCAAAGGCCAGGCGGGTCAGCACTGATAGCTGTTCGCGCATGCCACCGCTGAGCCGGTCGACATCCTCGTCCTGCCCATTGCGGCGAACTGATTGAGGCAACAGGGTATTTTCGTCGAAGACGATGGAAATATCGTCGAATAACAGGCCGATCAGCGGCAGGAGTTCGCTGATAACGGGCTTGAGATAAAGGTCGCGGGCGGCTGAGCGGGCCGCGGCGAGGGCCTTGCGCAGGCGGTCGAGCACGGCGATCTCGGTTTCGAACTGCTCGACCCGTTGGGCCGCGGCGGCGAGGGATTCAGTGGCTTCGCGCCAGGCTTCCTCGACAGCGTTGTCGGACCGGGCGTGGATGTGACCATTGAGATCGGCCAGCGTTACGCGCAACTGGCCTATCTCCTGAGCGGCGGCGTCCTGCACCGAACGGGTGCGACGCAAGGTGGCTTCGGCGCCCGCCAGATCATGAGCGGCAGCGCGCAAGGGGACGGCGCGAGCCTCGGCGGTATCGTGCAGAGATTTCTGGGTAACGTGCTCTGCGGTCAGCGAAATTTCGCGCGATGACCGGTTGTTTTCGGGCCCTAGGACTGCTTCCAACGCCGCCAACTCGGCCTGAAGTGCGGCATGGGCGGTCTCGGCGGTGACGACGGCGGCGTCGGCCTGATTGCGCAGGGGTTGGGTCTCGCGAGCGTTGTTGCGGGTGGCGGCAACCTGCTGGGTGGCGGCGGCGAGGCGGTCTCGGGCCTGCTCGGGATCAGCCTTGAGTTCGAGGTCGCCGGCGCTAAGCGCGGCCAGCCGGGCGATCTCCTCATGCAGGTGCGGCAGGCCCTTGGGGGCGAGGTCGGTGAGGCGCTGGCGGGCGAGGTTGAGTTCAGCGCTTTTGTCGCGCGCTGCGACGAGTCGTTGACGGGCGGCGGCAAGGCTATCGACCCCCAAATCATCCAGCATGCTGGATTTCTTGTTCTCGGTCCGGTCGAGTGCCTGATCCGATTGCAGTGGTCGGTTCGAGCGCAAAGAGATTGTCCCGATGCCGGCGATGTCCAATCGAAGTGATCCGGCAAAACTGACATCGGTCGCGTCGGGAACGGCTTCATCCGCGATGGTGATCGAACCAGCTGCGCCGTCGGCATAATCGAGGCGCAAGGTCGGCAAGCTTGCGGCTTGAGCGGCGCGCAGACCGACGAGTTCGATTTCCAGTGCCTGCAACTGATCGACGGCGTGTTGGGGCAGCGACAGGAGGGTGAGGGCGGCCTGGCCATCCTCGACTTGTTTGCGGGCGGCGTCGGCCTGGAGCAGGCGCTGCCGCAAGTCGGTCAGGCGCTCGGCGGCGTCGCGGGCCAGGAGGGCGGCATCGAGGCGGGCGAGGAGGTCGCGGGCTTCGTGTTCGTCATGTTCGGCCACCTGAACGGCGGCGATTGCTTTCTCATTGCCGGCGATGGCGGCGGCGCGGCTTGCATTGGCCTCGTCACGGCGGTTTTGCGCCAGGATCGATTGGTGGCGCAGGTCCTCGGCGCGTTGCAGCGCGGCGCGGAATTCCAAGAGGGCCCGCGCGGCGGTGTCGCGGCGGTTGGCGGCCAGCGCGGCTTCGGCTTCGGCGGCCTTGAGGGCTTCGCTATGGGATTTGGCGGCTTCCAGCGCCTTGTCGGCGGCGGCGATGGCGGCGCGGCGGGCGGCGTCTTCGTTGGGGTTTTCCAGGTCCGCCAACCGGGTGAGGGCGATGCGGCGCTTGTCGAGGGCATCGCGCAGGCTGGTGACCTCGGTGGCGAGGCGTTGTTCGAGTGCGAGCCACTTATCGCGCTCTTCCAGAGCCGCCGCGTAGCGGCCGCCGGTTTTGGGGCGCAGGGTGGCGGTGACGAGGCGATAGAGTTCTTCTTCGCAGGCGGCCGCGATTTCGGCCATGCGGCGGCCGCCGGTAAGGGCCTCGACTTCGCCCTGCACGGAGGAGAGCAGGCTCTCGCGGACGCGCTTTTCGCTTTCCTCCTCGGTATTGCTACGTTTGTCGATGCCTGTAATGCCCTGGCGCACCCAAAGGAGGCCGGCTGGACCGGCAGTGCCGCCCCGGATCAGCCCGGCAATGAAGGTTTCGGCCTCGTCGGCCTGGGCCACGAGGCGGCCGGTGGCAAGGTCGGTGACGCTGGCGCGCTTGCCGCCATAGTATTGCTTGGTCAGGCGGAAGCGGCCCTCGTCGGTGGCGATATCGGCCTCGACCATGGGATTGCCGCCACTATACGGGCGCAGCAATTGCACGGCTTTGGGCGTGCCGGTATGGGGCTGGAAGAACAGGGCGTGCAGCGCCTCAAAGCAGGTCGATTTGCCATATTCGTTGGCGGCGCTCAGGACATTGACGCCATCGCTGATACCCTCGATGGCGACACCGCGACCGGCAAAGCGCTTGACGTTATGCAGCCGCAGCGCGGTGAGTTTCATGGCTCGACCGCCTCGGCATAGCTGAACAGGCGGACGAGAGCGGCGCGGGCAATGTCGCGTTCGACGGCAGAGCGGGCTGGGTCGTCGCTTTCGGCCAGCAGGGCCTGGGCGGCTTCGCGCAGGGCGCCGGCGCGATCGATCAGGTCGAGATCGTCGCTCTCGCAATCGGTGGCCAGGTCGGTTTCATCGAGTTCGAAATGGGCGAAGTCGTGCGATGCGGCCTCGGCGGCGGCCACCAGCGCGGTACGTCCACCCAGTCTTGTGCGACCCGAGGCGGCGATGCGCAAGAGAGTCTGGCGACGCAGTGGAGCGGCGGGCAGTAGCGCGTCCAGTGCCATGGCGCTGTCTTCGTCGCCCAACAGATGCAGCGGTATTGTGCGCCAGGCGAAGGCGGCGGTATCGACGGGTGTGATCTCCGGCAAGCTGCGCGGTCCGGCGATGGAGACCAGCAAGGCCTGTCCCGGCTTGTCGTGCTTGAAGCGGTCGGGCTCGGGAGTGCCGCTATAGCGGGTGCGATCGTTGACGGTGACCTGGCCGTGCCAATCGCCGAGCGCCAGATAGTCGAGCCCGGCGCGGGCGGCCCGGTCGGGCGCGATGACGTCGGAGGCGGCGGCATCCTCGGAAAAGTCCTGGATGGCGCCATGGGCGAGGCCGAGGCGGATGGTGCCGTCGCCGGTCGCGGCGCTGGTCATCCACTCGGTCAGATCGCGGCCGGGCCGTCGCGCGGTGCAGGGCGCAGGCAGCACGACGACGCCGGGGGCCACGGTGAGCGGCTCCGCGCGCAGGGCCAGCGTGACGTTGTCCGGCACCACGGCGCGCGCCGCTTCCCACAACTGGTCGGCGAGGAGGCTATCGTGATTGCCGGGCAGCACGATCCAGCGCAGGGGGGCGTGATGGGCCATTTCGGCGAGGGCCTGCCGGAGCATGGCGGGAGTCGGCGTTTCGGTATCGAAGGTGTCGCCGGCCAGCAGGATTGTGGTCGCGCCATTGGCGCGGGCCTGTTCGGCCAAGCGGCCAATTACCCCGTGGCGCGCCTCGCGCAGCCGCCCGCGCAGGTCCCCGGGCAGGTTGCCGAAACGCTTGCCGATATGCAGATCGGAGCTGTGCAGGAAACGAAACATGACTCCCCTTGGCCTAAACGGACCCAAGATGCAATCGCGCACTAGTATCGGCCCGATCAAGACCTAACGAGCAAGCGCAATCTCCCGCGTGATCCCGATATTTTCGAGGAATTTTCTGTCGTGGCTGATGACCAGCAGCGCGCCGTCATAGGCACGCAGGCCCGCCTCGACCGCTTCGATGGCAGTGATGTCGAGGTGGTTGGTGGGTTCGTCGAGGATCAGCAGCTCGGGCGGACGCGTCCCCCCAATAGTGGCAGCGAGGCCCGCGCGAAGCATTTCGCCGCCGCTGAGGGTGGCGACGGCTTGCAAGGCGGCGTCGGCCCGGAACATGAAGCGCGCGAGGGCCGACCGGCCGGTGTTCTCGTCGGCATCGGGGTTGAGGAGACGAAAGTTGTCGCGGATGCTCAAGGCGGGGTCGAGCAGGCTGACGGTCTGGTCGAGCAGGGCATAGCGGCCCAGGATGCGGGCGGTGCCGGATGTGGGCGGCAGCGCGCCGGTCAGCAGCCGCAACAGCGTGGTCTTGCCCGAGCCATTGGGGCCGGTGATGGCAACGCGCTCGGGGCCGATCAGGGTGAAGGAAAGGTCGCGGATGATCGAGTGGCCGGGAAGCGGGCCGCCGCTCAGGCTATCGCATTGCACGATGGTCTTGCCGGCGGCGAGACCCGTCGGCGCCAGCTTGACCGACAGCGGCGCGAGGATTTCCACCTGCGAGCGGGCTTCGCTCAGTGCTTCGCTGGCTTCGCCGCGCATTCGGCTGGCCAAGCGGGCATTGTCGCCACCGGTGTTTTCGGCGTTTTCCTTGCGGGCGCCGAGCAGGATTTTGGGAATGTCGCCGCGCTTGGCTTTGCGCGTGCCGGCGCCATCCTTGCGGGCCTTGCGTTCGGCCGCCTGTTGCAGTTTTTGATCGATTTCGCTGACTTTGCGCTCGGCCACGGCGAGGCCATGTTCGGCGGAGGCCAGCTCGAGCGCCTTGCGTTGCGCATAGTGCGCCCAATTGCCCCCATAGGTGCGAGCGCCCAGCGTGGTCAGCTCGACGATGGCGTCCATTTCGGCGAGCAGTTCGCGATCATGGCTGACCACGATGGCGCCGCCGCGCCATTGCCGCAGCAGGTCGGCAACCGCCGCGCGGCCGTCGGCATCGAGATTGTTGGTGGGCTCGTCGAGCAGGATCATGTCGGGTTGGAGGAGGATCAGCCCGGCCAGAGCCAGCCGCGTACGCTGGCCGCCGCTGAGCGTGCCGAGGAGGCGGTCGGGGGCAAGATCGGGCAGGCCGACTTGCGCCAGGGCCGCGGTAATCCGGTCGGGCAGGGTCCAGTCGGCCTCGCCGGCGTCCTCGATCGTGCCATTGCCGGCTTCGAGGCGAGCAAGGCGGTCAAGCGCTTCGGTGACGCCCAGCAGGTTGGCAAGGGCTTGACCGTCCTCGACCTGCACGGATTGGCGGAGCACGCCGAGGCTGCCGCTAATGGCCATGCTGCCGTCGGCGGGTATCAACTCGCCGGCGATCAGCCGGATCAGGGTGGATTTGCCGGTGCCATTGCGGCCGATCAGGCCCGTTCGGTGCGGACCGAAGGCGAGATCGAGGCCGGTGAAAAGCGGCTGATTATCAGGGGTGGCGTAGGACAGACGTTTGAGCGTAACCGAGGCGGGCATGGGCGGATTCCAGATGGGCGATGCGGGTGAGGCAGTCGGTCATCGTGAAATCCATTGGGTACCGTCCAGTCAGTGCTGCGTATGGCCTGAAAATAGGCCCGCGGGCGGTGATGTCAAGGCCACGGAGTGGCGGAGTGTCTTGGTGGAGCCCTGTGGCTCCCTACCCCCACCCTTGATCCCTCCCCACAAGGGGGAGGGAGACGATGAACACTGGCCGCTCAGCTATCGCCTCCCTCCCCCAATTGTGGGGAGGGATTGAGGGTGGGGGGCTCGAGAAAGGAAGATCAGGCGCAGGAGCGAAAGACCCTAAAACGACAAATCCAACACCTTGCCTTCGAACAGGCGGTCGCGGGAGCCTTCGAGGTGGGCGCGCATGGTGTCGCGGGCGGTTTCGGCATCGCCACGGGCGACGGCTTCGTAGATGGCGTTGTGCTCGTCGAAGACGCGCTCCAGCTTGATGCGCGGGCCCATCAGCGACAGGCCATGCAGGTGCATGCCGACGGCGATGTGCTGTTTCAGGGCGTCGATCGAGGCGGTGTAATAGTGGTTGTTCGCGGCCTCGGTGACGGCGCGGTGGAACTGGAAATCGGCATCGGTGCGGTGCAACTGGTGGCGGGTGGCGTCGCGCAGGTCGGCCAGGGCGGCGGCGATTTTCTGCACGGCCGCATCGTCGCGGCGCTGGGCGGCAAAATAGGCGGCGAAGGGCTCAATGGTCAGGCGGAATTCATAGCAGCGCTGGATATCGGCAATGGTCTTGACTGGGGAATAGCTCAGGGCCGAGGTGGGAGTCTCCTGCACGGCCACGAAGGTGCCGGCGCCCTGGCGCGAATAGACCATGCCGGCTTCGCGCAGGCGACCGAGGGCATCGCGGACCACCGGGCGGGACACGCTGAGGGCGGCCGAGAGTTCGTGCTCACCCGGCAGGCGGGAGCCGGCGGCGTAATCGCCCGACAGGATGCGTTCGCGCAATTGCTCGAAGACGCGATCGACCAGGTTCGGCTTGCTGGCCTTGTCGCCATCGGCTTTGACGGTATCGGGTTGTTGCGTCATTGCCCAAGCCTTGCAGTCAGTGAATGCGAATTGCCCTGCTGATGTGTCGCCTGCGCAGCGGATGCAAGCAAGCTGGCAAGCACATCGATATCGCCGAATCCACCGGATTTGACAACGCAACGCAGCGGACGAAGGTTTGGACGGTTGATCCAGAACCAAGGCAGGCCCGGCGCGGCCTCGCCCTGGGGCTCGACCATGGTGATGCCGAGGGCGCGCAGGATGGCGAGCGCCGTATCACCGCCGCCGGTGACGAGAGTGGCGGGTTGTTCGGTTGTGATCAGCGTGGTGACGCCAAGGCCGAAGCGGCGGGCGACCTGTTCGGGGTCGTCGGTGAGGGGGCCGGAGCAGCGCAGGATCAGGGGCAGGTGCTGGGGATTGGGCGGGACGGCGCCGGCGGGGGCGTCGAGGGGGAGAATGCCGCTTTGACGCAGATGATCGATTTGGGCGTCGGTGATCGGGTCGCGCGAGCCGAGGGCGAAGAGGGTTTGCGCGTCGGGTGCGAAGGCAGCGGGGCCCTGGGCCGGGTGGCCGAGCAGGCGGGCAAAGGCGATGCCGAGGCCGCGCGCGCCGACGGCGATGGCGCCGGACCAGTCGTGATCGGCGACGAAGGCGTCGAGATCGGCTTGGGTTTCGGCGTCGATGACCGCAGCGCGACGATGGGCGTGGGTAAACAGCGCGGCGATATCGATGGGTTTGTCGACGCCGCGACCGATCACCTGGCCATTCTGCGTCAGGCGCTGTTGGTCCGGCACGGCGGGGGCAACGACAAGCGCAGTGCGGCCCGTCATATCGGCGATGGCGTGGGCCTCGACGCCGGGATTGCCCTTGAGGCGGGAGTCGATTTTCTTGAGGATGATCGGCGGCTTGGCGGCGTTGAGCGCGGTGGCGGCTTGCGCGACGCGTGCGGTTGCCTCGAACGCGGGCAAGGCGCGCGAGGCGGTGTTGACGGCCACGATATCGGCGCCGGTGGCCAGTGCCGCCGCGATGCCGTCGAGCGTGATGGCGACGGCGACGCGGAGGCCGGCTGCAACGAAGGGCGTGGCGGTGTCGAGAGCGCCGGTCAGGTCATCGGCGATGATGGCCAGCCGGAGCGTCATGCGTTAAGGCCCCCCGGCACGAGGTGGCAGGCCACCATGTGGCCCGGCTCGATCTGGCGCCATTCGGGGATGGTTTGCGCGCAGACATCCTGCGCGATCGGGCAGCGGGTGTGGAAGCGGCAGCCGGTCGGCGGATTGAGCGGGCTGGGCACGTCGCCCTGCAGCACTTGGCGTTGGCGGGTTTTCTCCAGCACCGGATCGGCTTCCGGCACGGCGGAGAGCAGGGCCTTGGTGTAGGGATGCAGCGGATTGGCGAACAGCTGTTCGCGGGTGGCGAGTTCGGCGAGGCGGCCGAGATACATCACGCCGACGCGGTCGGAGATGTGGCGGACCACGGCCAGATCGTGGGCGATGAACAGGTAGGTCAGGCCGTATTTTTCCTGCAGGTCAAGCAGCAGGTTGATGATCTGGGCCTGGATCGACACGTCGAGCGCTGAGATGGCTTCGTCGCAAACGATGAACTTGGGCTCGCAGGCCAGAGCGCGCGCGATGGCGACGCGCTGGCGTTGGCCGCCACTGAGTTCATGCGGGTAGCGGCCGGCAAAGCGGACAGGCAGGCCCACATCGCCGAGCAGGCGGTTGATGCGCTCGGGCAGTTCGGCCTTGGTGCACAGCTTATGGAACAGGATCGGCTCGCCCACGGCTTCGCCGATGGTCATGCGCGGGTTCAGGGTCGAGTAGGGGTCCTGGAACACGATCTGCAGGTCGCGGCGCAGCGGGCGCATGGCCTTGTCGTCGAAGGTGGCGATGTTCTCGCCCTTGTACATCACCTTGCCGGAGGTGGCCTGATGCAGGTTCAAAATGGTGAAGCCGGTGGTGGACTTGCCGCAACCGGATTCGCCCACGAGCGACAGCGTTTCGCCCTCGATGATCTCGAAATTGACGTCGTCCAGTGCATGCACGGTCGCGCCGCGTTCGCCGAAGGCGCCGAGGCGGACATTGAAGTGCTTGACCAGGCTCTCGATTTTAAGCAGCGGCTCGCCTTGCATTATGCGGCCTCCAACTGGCGCTGGGCAACGAAACAGGCGACGCGGTGCGGACCGGAGCCGCCGAGCGGTTCCAGCGGCGGCACCGACTGGCGGCAGATATCCTCGGCCAACTGGCAGCGCGGCGCGAAGGGGCAGCCCTGCGGGCGCCGGCCCGGCTCGGGCGGCGTGCCGCCGATCGAGCTGAGGCGGTTGGTCGCCACGTCGCTGAGCTTGGGGATCGAGGCGAGCAGGCCGCGCGTATAAGGGTGGCTGGGGCGGGCGAACAGCTCTTCGACCGGCGCGTCTTCCACCACGGTGCCGGCATAGAGCACGGCGACGCGGTCGACGAGGCCGGCGATCAGCGCCAGGTCATGGGTGATCCAGACCACCGACATGCCCAGCTTGACGCGCAGTTCCTTCACCAGATCGACGATCTGGGCCTGGATGGTGACGTCGAGGGCAGTGGTGGGTTCGTCGGCAATGAGCAGTTCGGGATCGCAGGCGAGGCCGATGGCGATCATGACGCGCTGGCGCATGCCGCCGGAGAGTTCATGCGGAAAGGCCTCGAGGCGCTCGGCGGGGCTCGGGATACCCACAAGGCGCAGCAGTTCGGTGGCGCGCACGCGGGCGTCGGAGCGCTTCATGGCCTTGTGGTAGATCAGCGGCTCGCAGATCTGGTCGCCGATGCGCATCACCGGATTGAGCGAGGTCATCGGGTCCTGGAACACGAAGCCGACCTGACCGCCGCGAACCTTGCGCAGCTCGGATTTCGACATGGTCAGCAAGTCGCGGCCAGCAAAGTTGGCAGTGCCGGACTTGACCTTGATTTTGTTGGGCAGCAGCCGCATCAGGCTCAGCATGGTCAGCGATTTGCCGCAGCCGCTTTCGCCCACAATGCCCAGGGTCTCGCCCTTGTTCACGTGAAGGTTGATGCCGTCCACGATGGTGGCGGGACCGCGGCGGGTATCGATCTCGATGCTGAGACCCTTGACGTCGAGCAGGCGTTCGGGGGCAGGCATGGTCATGGCGTTCACTTGCTGCCTCGCGGATTGAGGGCATCGTTGAGGCCGTCGCCGAGGAAGCTGAAGCCCACGGTGGCGAGGCCCAGCACGGCGGCAGGCGCTGCCAGCAGATGCGGATAGTGCTGCCAGACGCGCAGGCCGTCGGAGATCATGTTGCCCCAGCTTGGCGTGGGCGGGTTGACGCCGACACCGAGAAAACTGAAGGCGCTTTCCAGCACCATGGCGGTGCCGAGGCCCGCGCTGACCGAAACGATCAAGGGGCCGACGGCATTGGGCACCACATAGCGCAGCAGGATGATGCGGGTGGTGAGGCCCAGCGCGCGGGCGGCGGTGATATAGGGGCGGCTGCGGATCGACAGCACCTGGGCGCGAACGAGGCGCGCATAAGGCGGCCAGGAGATGAGCGCCATCGAGCCGAACACCAGAATGAAGTCGACCCAGATGGTTTCGCGGAAGAACGGGTTCAGCGTTGCGAGATATTGGGCTTCCATCCAGCCGGCCAGCGGGGCCTTGAGCGAGGCGTTGATGACCACGACCAGCAGCAGGTTGGGAACCGACATGGTGACGTCGGTCAGCCACATGATGATGCGATCGAACCAGCCGCCGAAAAAGCCCGCTATGGCGCCGAGGGCGACGCCGATGGTCACCGCAATGGCGGTCACCACGATGGCGACCACGAAGGCGGTGCGGGTGCCATAGATGACGCGACTGAACACATCGCGGCCCAGATCGTCGGTGCCGAACAGGTGCGCCCAGGACGGAGCGGAATTGCGCGCGTTGAGGTCCTGGCTGAGGAAGTCATAGGGCGTCAGGTACGGACCGAAGGCGGCCGCAAAGGCCAGTACGACGATGACGAACAGGCCAAAGATCGCCAGCTTGTTGCGGACGAGGCGATACCAGGCATCGCGCCACAGGCTGGTCTTGGGTTCGTCGAGTTCGGCGGGAGTCATTGGGATGGTGGCCATGTCAGCGGCTCTTCATGGTGTCGGCGGCGCGCGGGTCGAGCAGCGGGTACAGCACGTCCACCAACAGGTTGGACAGCATCACGAGGAACGAGCCGATCAGGGTAATGGCGAGAATGACGGGGTAGTCGCTATCGGTCAGCGCCGAAACAGTCAGGCGGCCAAGGCCCGGCAGGCCAAACACCAGCTCGACGAAAATGGCGCCGTTGACGATGGTAATCATGATCAGGCCAAGCTGGGTGACGACGGGCGTCAGCACGGGACGCAGGATATGCTTGATGGCCACGATGGTCTCGGGCACGCCCTTGGCACGGGCGGTGCGCACGAAATCCTCGGACAGCACCTCGATCACGGCGGCGCGGGTCTGGCGCACAATCAAGGCGATCGGCTGGAACGACAGCACGATCAGCGGCAGGATGATGCGCGCATCGAAAATGCCGCCCCAGCCATAGGGCACCGGCACATTGGGTAGCAGCACCAAGAGGCCCACCATCAGCAGCGGACCGGCCACGTAAGGCGGGATGGCCCAGAGGAACAGGGCAGAGCCCAGGATGGTGTAGTCGATGCGGGTATTCTGGTTGAGCGCTGCGATCATGCCGAGCGGGATGGCGACCACGGCAGTGAGCACAATGGCGCATAGGCCGAGACTCATCGACACCGGCGCGGCGGCCGAAATGATGGCCCAGACCGAACGGCCCGAACTCAGCGAATTGCCGAAATTGCCATGCGCCAGATTGAGCAGATAGCTGATGAACTGTTCGATGAACGGACGGTTGAGCCCCGCCGTTTCCCGGATCGCCTCGATGCGCACGGGATCATAGGCCACGTCGCCCGGCGCGCGCAGGAAGATCAGCTTGATGGGGTCGCCCGCGCCGTAGAACGCCAGCGCATAGACGCCGAGCATGACTAGGATGACGGATGGAATCCAGAGCAGGAAACGTGACGCTATATAGCGCAGCATGGCGGCCTCCCGCAGTGAGAATGTCCCGCCCTGCACCATAATGCAGGGCGGGCGAGAGCAAGTTTAGGCTTAGCTGATGGAAATGTCCCAAGGGGCAACGACTTGCCAATCGAGGTTCTTTTCCATGCCGGCGACATTGGCATTGGCCCAGCGCGACATGGTCTGGCTGTACCACGGGATGAACATGTAATCGTCGTGGAACAGTTTTTGCGCGTCCTGCGCCTTGGTCACGCGTGCCGGATCATTGGCGGGCAGCGCCGAGGCTTCGGCGAGCAGGGCATCGATAGCGTCGTTCTTGTAGTTGCCAAGCTTGCCCTGGGCATTGCCCGAGGTCGAGGCGATGGAGCCGAGCAGATAGCTGGCCGCATCGGGAACACGGGTGCCGACGTCGTCGCGGAAAATCTGCACGGCGTTCTGGTCGGGGCCCGCATAGGCGTCCTGCTGCGGCTTCATGTCGACGGCGGTGATGCCCAGGTTCTGGCGCCACTGTTCGGCGATGAACTGCGCGGCCGCTTCGATTGCCGGGCCGGAAATACCGACGAACAGCAGCTTGGGCAGGCGCTCCGGGCCACCATAGGTGGACTCGGCGAGCAGCTTCTTGGCGGCTTCCGGATCGTAGGGGAAGGGCACGAAACCCGAGTCTTCAGCGCCGGGAACGGAATTGAGGATCTGGTCGGCCTTGACGTGCGGACCATCGGGGAACGAGGCCTTGAACAGGTCGTCGCGATTGACGGCCATGATCAGCGCCTGGCGCACCTTGGGATCGTCCATCGGCGCACGGCTGGCATTGAACCAGAAATGCTGGCTGGTGGGGATCAGCGGACCATCGGCGAATTCCTTGCCCAGGTCGGCCACGATGGTGGAGGTCACCAATTCGGTATGGGCATTGAATTCGCCCGACTTCAGCAACTGCGTCGCAGTCACATTGTCTTCGACCGAGGTGATCTCGATGCGGCTGAGCTTGGGCTTGGCGAGGAAGAAGTTCTCGTTGACTTCGAACACCAGCTTGCCGGCATCCAGATCGATCGAGGTCGGCTTGAACGGGCCGGATACGACGACGCCGTTCTGCGGCATGTACCAGTCCTGCACCTCGGCGCCATCAGCGCCGCGGGCCTGGGCCACCTTGACGATGGGCGCGATGTGGTTGGCAACGCGCATGAAGAAGATCGGATCGGCTGCGGCGAGCTTGACCACCACGGTGGTGGCGTCGGGCGCGGTGATGCCGGAGATTTCAGTGCCCGTGCCGCCGGTCACGTCGGTATAGCCGACGACGCCGCCGAGGACCTGGGAAATGCGCTGGTTCTTGGAAGCCGGCATTGCCGACAGTTCCCAGCTTCCCTTGATGTCGGCCGCGGTGATCGGGCTGCCATCGGAGAATTTCGCATCCGGGTTGACCATGAAGGTCCACTCGGTGTTGTCGGCATTGGGGTTCCAGGCGACGCAGATATAGGGGTGGATTTCGCCAGCCTGGTCGAAATACATCGGGGCGGCATGCCAGGCTGAATTCCAACGGTAGGGTGGGCCACCGCCGCGCAGGGGCGACCAATCCTGATCGAATGCCGGATGCGCGACCTTGAGCACCTGCTCGCCCTGGGCCATGACGATCTGCGCATTCATGCCAACCAGCGCCACGCCGATGGCAGTACCGAGGCTATATTTGAGCACGTCGCGACGCGACATGCCCGCGCCGATGCTGGCGCCAGTATCCTTGTGAGACATCCCTGTCCTCCCTTGTAGCTCGATCATGGTTCCTCCCTCGGTTTTGCAGACGGGCAATCCGAGGCGCCGTGACGATGGCCGGACATTTGCGCCGGATTGTAAAGATGTCAACATAATTTCGATGAGGATTCTGCGGTGAAATTGCCGACATATCAAAAAATCCAGCATATTCAGCATATTATGTGGATTCTAGGCTGTTGATGAGGACGGCTGTTGCAAATGGCAACTTGACAAGTTTGCGCGATTTGGGGAGTTGTCAGGGCAGCGATAGACACAAGGAGGCGCCAGTGAGCACGGACCTGAATGGCAAACGATGCCTGATCATCGGGGCAAGCTCGGGAATCGGCGCGGCGGTCGCGCGGCGGTTTGGCGAGCTCGGCGTGCGGCTGGTGATCGTGTGCAACGAGAATCGGGCCGGTGCCGATGCGGTAGCCGACGAGGTTCGGCAGGGCGGCGGATTGATCGACGTGTTGCAGGCGGACGTGGCCGATCCCAAAATTGCCGCGCAAGTGATCGACGACGCCGTCGAACTGCTCGGCGGGCTGGATATCCTGATCAATAATGCTGGCGCCATGTTCGGGCGCACCGCCATTGTGGACGCCACCGACGAGCAATATGCCAAAGTGATCGAGCTCAATATCGGCGGCGTGTTCTTCGCCTCGCGCCGGGCGGCGGCGATCATGCAGGCGCAGGGCCACGGGGCCATCATCAACACCACCTCGATCGCGGCGCGCACCGGCGGCGGCGGTGGGGCGGGCCTCTACGGCTCGGCCAAGGGCTTTGTCAGCACCATCACGCGCGTGCTGGCCAAGGAACTGGCGCTATCGGGCGTGCGCGTCAACGGCGTGGCGCCGGGGGTGATCACCACGCCATTCCACGAGCGCGCTTCGACGGCTGCGCAGCTCGAAGAGTCGCGCAAAGGCATTCCGATGGGGCGGCTGGGTACGCCCGAAGACTGCGTGGGGGCCTACGAGTTTCTCGCCAGCGCGGCGATGAGCGGCTACATCACCGGACAGATCATTGAAGTCAACGGCGGACAATTGATGCCATGAGCGAGATCAGCAAGACAGTCGGCATCACCATGGGCGACCCCGCCGGGGTGGGGCCCGAAATCATCGCCAAGGCACTGGCGGAAATGCCGGTGGAGCAGCGCCTGCTGACGCGGGTTTACGGCGATATCGACATGATGCGCGCGGCGGCCGGCTTTGTGGGCGCTGACATTCGGTTCAGCGAAGAGCGCAATCCCACCGATGGCTCGATCAGCGTCGATCATTCGCCCACCCCCGGCGGCATCGAAATCGGCAAGCTCGATCCGCGCGCCGGCGACGCCTCGTTCCGCTATATCGCCAGTGCGGTCAAAAGTTCGGTCAGCAACGAGATCGGCTGCATCGTCACCGCGCCGATCAACAAGGAAGCGCTGAACTCCGCCGGGCATCATTACGATGGCCATACCGGCATGCTGGCGGCACTGACGGGCTCGCGCTCGTCGTTCATGCTGCTGGCCGATACGCGCATGTCGGTGATCCATGTGTCGACCCACGTCTCGCTCAAGGACGCCATCGGCCGCGCCACCACCGCGCGGGTGCTGGAGACGATCCGGGCCGGCTACAACCATTTCCGCCGCATCGGCGTCGAAAATCCCCGCATCGCGGTGGCGGGCATCAACCCGCATTGCGGCGAGCATGGCCTGTTCGGCACCGAAGACGAGGACAATATCGCCCCGGCGGTGGAGCTGGCGCGGGCCGAGGGCATCAACGCCATGGGGCCGATTTCGCCCGATACGGTGTTTTACCGCTGCTATTCCGGCGTGTTCGATCTCGTGGTGGCGCAGTATCACGACCAGGGCCATATCCCGATGAAGCTGGTCGGCTTCGACACCACGGTCAACGTCTCGCTCGGCCTGCCCATCGACCGCACGTCGGTGGATCACGGTACGGCCTTCGACATTGCCGGTACCGGCAAGGCCAACCACGTCAACATGAACGCCGCCATCGCCTATGCGCGCAAGCTGGCGGGCACCCCCAAGATCATCGTCGAGGAAGCCGCCCAATGAGCCAGTTTGCCATCACCGGCGTCTACAGCGCCGCTGCGACCCCACTCAATGCCGATTTCTCGCCAGATCTCGGGCTGTTCGCCGAGCACTGCAAGCATCTGATCGCCGACGGCTGCCACGGTATCGCGCTGCTGGGCACCACCGGCGAGGCCAATTCGTTCTCGATTGCCGAACGCAAGACGATTCTGGAAAGCGCGCTGAAATCCGGGCTGACTCCGGACCAGTTGATGCCGGGGACGGGCCTGGCGTCGGTGCCCGATACGATCGAGCTGACGCGTCATGCGCTGTCGCTGGGCGTGACCAAGGTCGTCATGCTGCCGCCGTTCTATTACAAGGGCGTCACCGACGAGGGGCTGTTCGCCGCCTATGCGCAGATCATCGAAGGCGTGAAGGACGACCGGCTCAAGGTCATCCTCTACCATATCCCGCAAATGTCCGGCGTGCCGCTGACGCTGGGGCTGATCGAACGGCTGATCAAGGCGTTCCCCAATACCGTCGTCGGCATCAAGGATTCGGCCGGGCAGTTCGACAACATGCAGGCCATGGTTTCGGCCTTTCCGGGCTTTTCCGTGCTGGCTGGCGCCGACCCGCTGCTGCTGCCGCTGATACAGGCCGGTGGCGCCGGTTGCATCACCGCCACCTCGAACCTCGTGGCGCGTTCGCTCCGCACGGTGTTCGAGCACGGCGCCGACGCCAGCAAGGCGGCCGAGGTCGAAACCGCGCAGGCGCGCATCATGGCCTATCGCACGCTGTCGAACGACTACACGCAAATCCCGGCGATCAAGGCGATGATCGGCCTGCAGTCCAAGACGCCGAGCTGGTCGCGTGTGCGCGCGCCGATGCTGGCGCTGGACGAGGTCAAGCTCGCCGATCTCGCCACGAAGTTCGCTGCGCTCGAGGCAATCCATGGCTGAGGCGCTGCAACCCGAACAGATCGCCGAGCTGATGGATGGCGTGGTGCGGCCGGTTGATGCCGATCGCGCCGACGCCTTCCTGCCCTGCGGCACGGTGCAGAACCATGCCGCTAACCTCGCCTATCTGCCCGATGGCACGCTGACCTGCGTCTGGTTTGGCGGCACCATGGAAGGCATGGGCGACATCTCGGTCTACCTGTCGCGCCTCGTGCCCGGTAGCGATACCTGGTCCGCAGCCGAACAGCTTTCGGACGACGCCGCCAAGTCCGAACAGAACCCGCTGCTGTTCGTCGCGCCCGACGACAAGGTGTGGCTGCTTTATACCTCGCAGACGTCAGGTAACCAGGACGGCTCGGTGGTCAAGCGCCGCATCTCGAGCGATGGCGGCAAGAGTTTCGGCCCGGTCGATACGCTCTGCGACGTGCCGGGCACCTTTGTGCGCCAGCCGATCATCGTCAACGGACGCGGCGAATGGCTGTTGCCGCTGTTCCGCTGCATCAAAATCCCCGGCCAGCGCTGGACCGGCGACGCCGATTTCGCCTCGGTGCTGATCAGCGCCGATGGCGGCGCCAGTTGGAGCATGCACGACGTGCCCGATAGCATCGGCGCCGTGCACATGAACATCGTGCCGCTGGCCGGCGGCGAAATGGCGGCCTTCTATCGCCATCGCTTTGCCGAATACGTGCTGCGCAGCGTCTCCCTCGATGGCGGGCGGACCTGGTCCGCGCCACTGCCGACCAATTTGCCCAACAACAATTCCTCGGTGCAGGCGGTCAAGCTGCGCTCCGGCGGGATCGCCATCGTCTACAACCATTCCAGCGCCGCGACCTCATCAGACCGTCGCCTGTCGCTCTATGACGAGATCGAGGGCGACGAGCCGGAGGCTGCGCCCGTTGTCTCGGACTCGACCGAGCGCAAGGCCATTTGGGGCGTGCCACGCGCGCCGCTAAGCCTGGCTTTCTCGAGCGACGACGGCATGACCTTTACCGATCGGGTCGATCTGGAAACCGGCGACGGCTACTGCCTGACCAACAATTCCAAGGACGGGTTGAACCGCGAATTTTCCTATCCGTCGATTATCGAGGGATCGGATGGCGCGCTGCACATCGCGTTTACGTATTTTCGGCGCGCCATCAAATACGTGCGGCTGACGCAGTAGCGCGCGCCGTTAACGCCAAGTCATGAGGGCGGCCCCAATCGGGCCGTTCTTGGCCTATAGTGGGGCGATCCTTATCCGTCCCAGGTGAACCGTGACGTCTTCCGCCGCTGGCCCAGACCGCCTCATGACCACCAGCACCCGACGCCACAATGCGGTGTCGCTGCTGTTTCTGATGTGTGCGGCCTTTGCCTTCTGCCTGCGGTTTTTCGTATCGCCGCAAGTGCTGGACCTCGTGGTCGACTACTCCATCGATGCCGGCTCGTTCTACGAAAAGCTGCATTTCGGCACCTATGCGGTGCTGCTGCTGCTGCCGCTGGTGCTGTTCACGCGGCCCTTTGTGCTGGCCGGCGACGACATCGGCAAGTTCAAGGCGCTGCTGGCCTATTGCGGCTTTTTGCTGCTGCTGGTCGCCTATCTGTTTGCCTTCGGCCACAGCGGCTCGTCGGTGTTTGTCGTCGATACCTATATTGCGGCGGGTGCTGCCGGCCTGATCATGCTGGCGCTCAATCCCAGCGTGCGACGGGCACTGGGCGACCTGACGCTGATCATGCTGATCCTGAGCGCGGTCATCGGCCTCGTCGAGGAAATTACCCATCACCGGCTGCTGCCTTATCCCTATGTGGAACTGCAATTCCGCCCGATCGGGCTGTCCGAACATCCGCTGGCGCTGGGGGCACTTTGCGCCACGGCGGTGGGGTTTGTGGCGGTGACCAATTGGCGGCTTTGGGTTCGGGTGGCGGCGATCTTTATCCTGCTGATCGGGTGCGCAGCCTCGGGTGCGCGTTTCGCGCTGCTGCTGACCGCCGCCGAAATCCTGGCCTTGCTGATCTTCGTGCGCTGGCCCCGGCTGTCGCCACGTCATGAGCGGCAGGCCAAAGTGCTGGTGCTGCTGACCACGCTGATCGGTGGGGCGATCCTCGTCGCCATCCTGTTCGCCGCAGGGCTGCTGGGGCGGTTCAGTGACACCATTTTCGACGAGAATTTCTATGCCCGCGTCAACATCTATCAGGTGTTCAACTATGTGGACTGGAAGGACATTACCTTCGGCATGAAGGCCGCCGACCTGATCGGCATCGTGCGCGAGCAATTGCATTTGCCCGCCATTGAAAGCGCCCCGGTGGTGCTGATCCTGCTGCTGGGCCTGCCGATTGCGCTGGCTTTTGCGGTGCTGGTATTCTGGATGCTGTTGCGCCTGTTGCGCGGCGCCCCAATGCCGATCTGGATCGCCACCATCACCTTCCTGCTGGCCGCCTTGTCCAACAATACGCTGTCGGCCAAGACGCCGGTGGTGATGATGATCGTGGTGCTGATCCTGGCCTACAATTCCAGGCCAGCGCCGGCCCGCCCGGAGCGGGTCGAGGATGAGCCTCGATCACATTAAGGGCATTTACTGTCCCCGCGGTTTTCGCTGGGTTAGGGGCTTGCGAAGGATTAATCCAAGGTAAACGGGCCCGCCATGGCCCAAGGACATAACCTTGCTGCTGCGCTCAACTCTTATCTATGCCCCGGCGATCCTGCTGACGCGCATTTCGGCGCTGTTGCTGCTGGTCATCGCGACGCGGCTGATCGACCAGAGCGAATATGGCCTGCTGACGCTGGTCGTCACCGTTGGCGAAATGACCGATGTGGCGGTGACCAACTGGCTGCGCATTGCGCTGTTGCGGTTGGGGGGCAAGGGCGACGTGAGCCGGGGGAGCCTGTTTCTCGCAGGTCGGGTGCTGCTGGCGACCACCGCTTTGGGCATCGTCATCTCCATTGCCGGCGCCACCCTGATCGCACCCGAGCGCTGGGTGGAATTTTCCATCGCCGTTTGCAGCTATCTGGTCGCCGGGTCGATCGGCCGTTTCGCGCTGACCGTGCTGCAGATGCAGCAGCGGCATTCGACCTATTCGCTGCTCGAAGCACTGCGGGCGGCACTGCAGATGATCCTGCCTGTAGCGGCGATTTTCATCTTCCACAATTCGTTCCTGATGGTGTCGCTCGGCTCCTCGCTGGGCGTGTTGATCGCGGGGCTGGTGGCCAGCGCCATGGCGTTTGGCCGGGTCGCGCCGGGGCCGGCGCGGTTTACCCATCGCGCCTTCTTCGCCTTTGGCGTGCCGCTGATCGTGATGGCGCTGATGGGCTTTGGCCTCAATAGCGCCGAGCGGGTGTTCCTGAAAGTCTATTACGATGCGGGCGCGGTGGCGGTGTTCGCAGCCGCCTATGCGCTGGCGCGCCAGCCTATCGACATGGTGGCCAACGCCATCAATATGGGGGCTTTTCCCGAAGTGGTCAGCCGCTTCGACGAGCACGGCCCCTCGGCAGCGGCGGATTTCCTGTCGCACCTGATGGGCTTGATGATCCGGCTTTGCCTGCCGGTGGCGGCGCTGCTGATCGCGCTGGCGCCTGCGATCACCGAACTGGCGCTGCCGGCGCAATATCATGGCCATGTCGCGCAATTGTTTCCGCTTATCGCCTTCAGCGTGCTCTGCGCAAATTTGACCAGCTTCGTTTATGGCGATGTCGTGCATGCCCATAAGCGGCCGTGGTTGCTGAGCATTCCCACAGCTTTGGGCTCCATCGGCACGATCGCGCTGTCGCTGCTGCTGGTGCCGCCATATGCCGAGCTCGGCGCGGCCTCGGCGCTGGCGGGCGGATCGCTGGTGAGTCTGGTCGCGTGCCTGGTCATCAGCGAGCGGTTGACACCCATCCCGGTGCCATGGCGCCATATCGGCATTTCCATTGTCATTGCGCTGGCGACTGGGCTCGTGGCCAGCCTTGCCGCCGCGGCATTGGGGGAAGGGCCGACTATCGTGCGGCTGGCTGCTGGCGGATTGCTGGGCGGCGCGGTGTTCCTGGGCCTCAACGCGCTGTTCGATCCGGCGGCGACATTGCAATTGACCGGCAAGCTAAAGGCCCGGCTGGGCATGGCATGATGGCTGCGCGTACAATTTTACCGATTAAGAACGTTGGGATTTTGGGCGCCAATTGGCCCGCTCGATATGGCATCTTGCGCCCATTCGATGGGTCAGCCTTGCCACTGCCACGCCCATCGGTCGTCGATCCTCAGGTCAGCACCGCCATCGGATCGCCGCGTTGCGGACCCAGGAGCGCATCATGATTGCCGATCTTGCCAACATAGTCGTCGAGAAGCTGTGGAGCGCCAACGGGCTCGCGGCGGGCTTGTTGTTTTTGACGGCGTTCGGCAGTGCGCTCGTCGCCTATATCAAGATCGAAGAACACAAATCCTTGCTCGATTTCCTGAGCTTTGCCTTCCCCAAGGAGGTGATCATGCACCCCTCGGCGCGGGCCGACGTGCTGTTCTGGATCACCAAGCGGGCGATCATGCCGTTTTTCCTGATCCCGTTCGGCTTTGGTTTCGTCGCCGCGGTCGCCTATGGCACCAACCAGCTGATCGGCGGCGTGTTTCATCTCGATGGGCCGTTGATGGCCGGCCCGGCAAGCCCTTGGATCATCGTGCTGTTCACGCTGACCATGCTGGTGGCTTACGATATTTCCTATTACCTCTACCATGTGGCACAGCACAAAGTGCCGATCCTGTGGGAACTCCATAAGGTGCACCATTCGGCCGAGGTGATGGTTGGCATCACCAAGGATCGGGTGCATCCGGTCGACGAATTGCTCAACCGCGCCTGGGATGGGGTCATTCCGGGCATCTGTTTCGGGCTGTGGAGCGTGATCGCGCTCGACCCGGTCGAGCTGACCATTTTCGGCATCAATGTCTATGTGATCCGCAATATCCTGATGATGGATTTCGTGCGGCATACCCATTTCAAGATTTCGTTCGGGCCCCTCGACAATGTCGTGCTGTCGCCGCACTGGCACCAATTGCACCACAGCACCAATCCCAAGCATTACGACAAGAATTTCGGACTGCTGTTTTCGTTCTGGGACCGCATGTTCGGGACGGCCTGCGTGCCTGAGCCCGATGAGGATTTTAAGTTCGGGCTGCTCGATCGCGACCATCGCGATTACCAGTCGCTGTTCGGGCTTTACATCATGCCGCTTCAGAAGATGGGCGGACACGTGGCCAAATGGATCGGCCGGCGGCCTCGGGTGACCGCTCCGCCGCCGGAAAGTCCGCAGTCATGAATGCGCATGCCGCTATTGGGATGGCGGCAGATGAACGGCTTGAGGTCGTTCAATCAGGCGAGCGGCTAGCGGAGATCGGTCCCGCCTGGCTGGCGCTATGGCGCGAAGCCGATGGGCTGATTTTCCAGAGCCATGCCTGGATTTCGGCCTGGTGGACGACGCTGCCGGATCATCGCGACCGCGCCTTGCGGATCGGACTGGTCTGGAACGGCGAGCGACTGGTTGCCGTGCTGCCGCTGGCAATCAGCCGGCGCAAGGGCCTGCTCATGCTTGAATGGGCCGCCAACGCGCATAGCGACTACGAGGATGTGCTGGCGACGCCGGACTGTGCGCCGGAGCTATTGCAGCGGTTGTGGGCGCAGATGTCTGCCTTGGGCGGATATGATCTGGTGCGGCTCAATCGCCTGTTGCCGGGCGCGTTGGCCAATGCGCTGACCGGGGCCACGGGTGGTGTAAAACTGCGGCCCAATCATCGCGAGGAAATGAGCTATCGCGTCTCCGGGCAATGGGCGGACGGCGCGACCTGGTTCAACGAGCAGCCCAAGAAGACGCGGCAGAACTATCGGCGCGGGCGCAAGGCGCTGGAGGAGAGGGGTGCCGCGCAGTTCCGGCTGTTGCCAGCGGATGCGCCACTGGGGCCAGTGCTGGACCGGCTGGCGGCGCTCAAAGGCAAATGGCTATCGGCGCGCGCGATCGAGTCCGAATTGTTCGAGGACGGGGCTGTGCCTCTCGCCGCGCTAGTCGAGGCATTGGCGCAGGCGGGCGTGCTGCATGTGTTCGTGCTGGAGAGCCAAGGCACGGTCATCGCCGTGTCGATCAATTTCGTGCAGCGCGGCACGATGATGGCGTTCGTGACGACTTATGACCCCGATTTTGAGCGGGCGTCACCCGGCATGGTGCTGATGATGGATTACATCCAGTGGTCGATCGATCATGGGCTGCACACGGTGGATTTCCTGTGTGGCGCCGAGGCGTTCAAGCGCCGGTTTGCCACGGAGGCGGTGACGCTGAGCACGATTGCCGGGGCGGGGAGCGCCAAGGGCGTGGTGGCGGAGCTGGTGGATCGGACGCGGCATCAAGTGCAGGTGTTGCGAGCGCGGTGGCGGGAACGGGGTGCAGCTCCACAGGTGGAAGCGGCGGACTAACGCGATTAAGGACGAACACCGGTCTGCCTCCCTCCCCCTTGAGGGGAGGGATTGAGGGTGGGGGTGTCGAGGTCGGTCACACTCAGAATTCGAGGTTGGCTGGGGCGCCGACACCCCACCCTGGCCCTCCCCTCAAGGGGGAGGGGACCGATCGAGTATCTGGCCGGCTCGGGGCCTAAGCCACCAGCCGCGCGTCCGACTTGCGGCTCTTCTTCCAGGTCCACAGCCCGCGCGTGTCGATCAGCTTCTTGTTGCTGAGGGCTTCGGGGTCGATGAAGTTGAAGTGGCGGTGATCCACCAGCAGCACCACCACGTCGGCGCGATCGATGGCGGTCAGGGCATCGCGGAATTCGATGCCGAGGCCCTGCAGTTGCGGGGGCAGGGTATCGGTATGGGGCTCGCTGGCGATGATCTTGTGGGCGATGCCGGCCTCGTGCAGCAGGCGCACCACTTCGACGGCCGGGCTTTCGCGCAGGTCGTCGATATTGGGCTTGAAGGCCAGGCCCAGGCAGGCCACGGTCTGCTTCTTTTTCGGGTCGAGCACCGACTTGATCTCGTCCACCACCGCTTGCGGGCGAGCGCTGTTGATCTTGCGGGCGCGGGCCATCAGCTGGCTCTGCTTGGGAGCGGCGTCGATGATGAAATAGGGATCGACCGCGATGCAATGGCCGCCGACGCCGGGGCCGGGCTGCAGGATATTGACGCGCGGATGGCGGTTGGCCAGCTCGATCACTTCCCACACATTGATCTTGAGATGCGTGCACACCGATGCCAGCTCATTGGCGAAGGCAATGTTGACGTCGCGGAAGGCGTTTTCGCTGAGCTTGACCAGCTCGGCCGCCTCGGCAGAGGTGAGGAATAGCTCACCGGTCAGGAAACTCGAATAGAGCAGGCCGGTGGCTTCAGACGACTTGCGTGACAGGCCGCCGACGCTGCGATCGTTCTGCACCAGTTCGGTCAACACCTTGCCGGGCAAAACCCGCTCGGGGCTATAGGCGACCAGCACATCGGCGTCTTCGCCGGCGCTCGTGGGAAAGCTCAGGTCGGGACGCAGCGTCGCCAGCTCCTTGCACATCGAGCGGGTGGTGCCGACGGGCGAGGTGGACTCCAGCACCACCAGATCGCCCTTTTTGAGCACCGGCGCGATGGAGCGGGCGGCCGCATACACATAGGTGGTGTCCGGCCGGTGGTCCTCGGTCATCGGCGTGGGGACGGCGATGATGTAGGCGTCCGAGGTCTCTGGCTTGAGCGCGGCGCGCAGGTTGCCGTTGGAGACGACCTTCTGGATCAGGCCATCGAGGTCGGGCTCGACGATATGGACCTCGCCGCGATTGACCCTTTCGACGACGCTCTGGTTGACGTCGACGCCAAGCACCTTGAGGCCGCGGCTGGCGAAGATGGCGCAGGTGGGCAGGCCGATATAGCCCATGCCGACGACACAGACGGTCTTGAAATCACGCATCGCGCGCAAGCTCCTCGAGAATTCGCAAACTGGCCTTGCCGTCGCCGTAGGGATTGTGGCGCAGGCTCATCTGGCCATAGGCCTCCGCATTGTCGAGCAGCCGATTGGCCTCGCCGACGATGCGATTGGTATCGGTGCCGACCAGGATCGCGGTGCCGGCGCGCACGCCTTCGGGGCGTTCGGTATTGTCGCGCAGCACCAGCACCGGTTTGCCCAGCGATGGGGCTTCCTCCTGCACGCCGCCCGAGTCGGTCAGCACCAGATCGGCGCGCTTGAGCAGGTAGAGGAAGGGCAGGTAATCCTGCGGCTGGATCAGGTGAATGCCCGCGACATGGTCGAGCGCGGCGTGGACCGGCACCATCACCTTGGGATTGGGATGGACCGGGTAGACGATCTCGACATCGCCACGCTCGGCCAGCGTCTTGAGCGCGACGCAGATGCGCTCGATGCCAGTATCAAAGTTCTCGCGGCGGTGGCCGGTGACAAGGATGAGGCGCTTGGTGGGATCGAGGAAGTCGAAACGCTTGGCCATGGGCGCCGCGAGGCTGGCATCGGCATCGAAGCGTTCGCTGAAATGCAGCAGGGAATCCACCACAGTATTGCCGGAGACGAAGATGCGGTCGGCAGGCTCGTTCTCGGCCAGCAGGTTATCGCGGGCTTCGGTGGTGGGCACGAAATGCCAGGCGGCGATATCGCCGATGACCTTGCGGTTCAGCTCTTCGGGCCAGGGCGAATAGAGATCGTGGCTGCGCAGGCCCGCTTCGATGTGAGCGACGGGAATGCGCTTGTAGAAACTGGCGAGCGCCGCCGTCATCGCGGTGGTGGTATCGCCCTGTACCAGGACCACATCGGGGCGGGCAGCGTCGAGCACGGCTTCCATGCCTTTGAGGATGCGCGCTGTGACGTCGAACAGGCTCTGGCCGGGCGACATGATATCGAGATCGTAATGCACCGGCAGGCCGGTCATGGCGATAATGGCGTCGACCATTTCGCGATGCTGAGCGGTGACGCAGATTTCGGTATGGAAGCGCGGATCGGCGAGGGCGTCGCGCGCCACGGGAAAACATTTGATCGCCTCGGGGCGCGTCCCGAAGACGATGAGCAGGCGACGCGGCGGCCGATTTTCAGGGGTCATTGTCGTTCTTTCTGCAGCACCGGAAATTACCACGCCTCGCGCCGGAAAAGCATCAAAGCTCGCATTATCCTTAAGCTCTCCGGGCACCTCGGGATTAACGATGTTCCCTCTCAACAGCGGTGTCGAGCGATGTGACATGCTAAACAAGACATTAACAACACGGATGTGACGGCCATGCTGACCAAAAGAATAGCTCTGCTCGCGGCCAATCCGGCTTTTGGCGCTATCGTCGGCAGCAGCCTGCAAAGCGAAGCCCGGCTCAAGGTCTTCCCCTTCCAGTCGCTCGAGGCGGTGACCACCTTCATTCGCATATCGCCGATCGACATGGTGATCCTGGACGCCGATAGCGTGCCGGCCGATATTGTCGAGACTGTCACAGCGCTGCGCGACCTGCCCAAGCGGGCGCAGCAGGATCTGGCGCTGATGCTGCTGACACGCGCCGAGCCGGCGTTCCACGCCGCACTATTGGCCCAGGGCATCGATGTGGTGCATGGCAAGCCGGTGGCGCCGGGGCGGTTGCTGGAAAGCGTGCGCAGCCAGTTGAATATGCGCGCAGCGGGCCCGATCGTTGACGGCGTTTATCGCGGGCCGGAACGCCGCCGCCATGGCGGCGCCAGCCGCACGGCGCCGGTCGTGCCCCGGCATGACAATGTGATCCAGCTGTTCGGCCGGGCCAGCAAGACAGCCTGAGCGGTCCGCGCTTAAAGCGCTAACAAAGCCTCGTACTGATCGCCGATCCGTTCGACCGAGAAATCGGCCGCGCGCGTCTGCAGGCGGTTGGCGGACGTGGGACTTGCCAGCGTGCGCGCCATTGCGGCCGCAATAGCCCCCGCATCGCCGACCGGCGTCAGTTCTCCCAGGGCGCCGTTGTCCAGGATTTCGCGCGGACCATGGGGGCAATCGGTGCTGACCACCGGCACGCCGGCCGCCAGCGCTTCGACGAGGACATTGCCAAAGCCCTCGCTGGTCGAGGTCAATACGAACAGGTCGGACGCCAAAAGGCTCGGTCGGATATCGGCGACGAAGCCGGGCATCAGGACGTCCGCCTCAAGACCGCGCTCGGCCACCAGCGCCGTCAACTCGTCGCGCAGCGAACCATCGCCCAGGATGACGAGCTTGGCCGGCATGTTGCGGCGAAACAGGGCAAAGGCCTCGATCAGCGTGCGGTGATCCTTGACGGGCGCCAAGCGGCCGGCGGTGATGATGATGGGGATGTTGGCGGCGCGTATCGTCGCCAGAGTGCGCATCCATGCGCTGTCCTCGGCCGGCTTGAGTGACGGCGGGGGCAGGGGATTGTGGATGACCGCGATCTTGTCGGTTGCGATGCCGGCGCTGAGATCGCCCGCAATGCCTTGCGATACCGCAATGGCCCGTTTGGCGCGTCGCGCCATCAGGCCGGTAAACCGGCGCGCCAGTTCCGAGCCGGTGCGGCTATCGCGCAGCGTGGCGGCAGCGTGAAAGCTGGGATAGAATTTCGCCCGGCTGAGCGAAAGCCATAGGGCGAGCGCCGTCGTCAGGTTGGCGAATTCGGGGGCGCTGAACACGGCATCGGGCTGGTGGCGGCGGAAGTAAGCCGCCATGCGCAGCAGTCCGCGCAGCGTGGCGGGCTTGCCGAAGCGTTCGCCGGCAAACAGCGGGATGCCGAAATCCACCAGATGCACTTGGGGGGACACATGCACCCGGTTGGGGCCGAGACCATTCCAGACCAAAAGCGTCGTATCATGCCCGCGCCGCGCCAACTCATTGGCGACCAGCACCCAGACCCGCTCGGCGCCGCCGCCGATCAGGCTGGGGACGTGAAAGATCAGCTTGGCCATGCGGGTCGCTAGGCCGTCGGTTCGGAGCGCGGGCCGCGAATGTCGCTGACAATGCCCAAGCCGAGCGCCAGCACCAGGCCGAGCGCGAGACCGCCGGCGGCGCCGAGCGTGATCATCAGGATATTCCGCGGCGGCCAGCTGCGCGCCAGCGGTGGCACTGCTGTCGAGATCACGCGCACATTGCTGGTATCGAGATTGCCGCTTTCGCTGAGCTGCTGCGAGCGGCTGAGGAAGGCCTCGTAGACCGCGCTGCGCGATTTGGCTTCGCGCTCCAGTTCACGCAAGGCGATCTGCGCCTGGTTATCGGAGAACACCGCCGCGCGCTGGCTGTCGGACTTGGCGGTCAGCGCCTGCAATGCCGTGGTCGCCTCGTCGAGGCGGGTCTTGGCGGCGGCGATCATGCGGGTGCTTTCGCTGGCCACCTGGGCCTGCAACGCGTCCACATCGGTCTGTGCTTGCAGGATGATCGGGTGGCGGGCGCCATAGATCATCGACTGGCTCTGCAGCTTTTGCTGCGCAGTCGCCAGTTGTGCCCGCAACGCGTCCAGCGTGGCATTCTGGGCGGCGTCGCCGCTGCCGGTGCCGCCGGCACGCAAGCCGTCATAGGCCGATTGGGCGGCGATCACTGCGCCCTGCGCGGTGACGACCTGTTGGGTGAGCTGGTTGAGCAGCAGCGTGCTGGTCAATTCGCCGGCGCTCGACTGCAGGCCATTGGCGCGCTTGTAATCCTCGACGGCCGCATCGGCCAGGTTGACGGCCTTCTTGAGGTCTTCGAGGCGGCTATCGAGGCCGCTGACGATCTGGTTGGAACCGTCAGTTTCGGCGCGCGCGAGTTCGGCCTGAAAGGCCACAAAGACAGCGTTGGAGATGAGGATGGATTTGTCGATATCCTCGGTGGTGACTGCCATGGTGGCGACGAAGGATTTCTCGTCGGCGGTGACCTTGATGGCGGCGCGCAGGGCCGCCAGGGCCGCCACTTCCGGATCGATCTTGCCCGCCGGGTCGGCGAATTCGGGGTCGCTCGACAGGCGCAAATCGCTGACGACGCGGGTCAGCACATTGCCCGAAGTCATGACGCGCAACTTGCTGGCGGCGGCCAGCAACGCGCTGTCGGGCTGTTGGCCGGCGGTGACGGCGGCAGCGTCGCCGAGCACCTGCAGCCCGGCGGGGTCGATCAGGATGTCGGAAGTTACCGTATAGCTGGGCTTGCTGAGCACCCCATAGGCGCCGCCCGCGATGGCGCCGAGCATGGCCAGGATAGCGATCCACGGCAGGCCCTTGCGCAGCCAGACGGTGATCCGGCGCAGGTCGAGTTCGAGAAAATCGCCGATCTTGTCGAGCGTGACGGTTTCGGGTTGCGGCTTTGGCAAGGCTTGTGCCTGGACTTTGGCAGTCGCGCGTGGATCGGCAATGCGCACCATGGGACGCTCGCCGACGGCACGTGTGCGAGGGCGGGCCAAAAGGCGGCCAACCGCATCCGGCGTGGCGGGGGTCATGCTGTCCGAGGCGTTGGCCATCGTGGTGAGCTTCCGTGGCTTTGTTCGCCCCCTTTATAAGCCCGAACCACGGTCTGCCTGCGCGGCTTCTGGATTCTTGGTAAATCTCAGCGCGGCTGGCGTACCACCCCGTCGACCACTTCAAGCCGGCCGGCCCGGTTGGTGGTGTGTTTGAACTCGCAGCGCCAGCCGGGGGTATCGAGCGGACGGACGGGGCCAATGCGTACGTGGTTGAGATTGAGTTCGGTGATGTCCACGAGGCCCATGCCGCTGCCATAGCCACTGGTGCCGTCCTGCACCGGCAGGACCGGGAATGGGCCGCCCAGGATGAAGGCGCCGGCCGGACGCGCCGAGGCCTGATCGATCAGGATGGGGTTGGCGAGGTGAGGCAGGAACGGGCCGGCGAGGGTTTTGGCGTGAAACACCAGCATGGCGTCCGAGGAACTGCCGCGGCCGCCATCAGCGGCGAACAGCCAGAACCGGCCATCATGCTGCAACAGGGTGGCGTCGGAGAGTGGGGTATCGGCGATGAGCACGGCGTGGCGCACCCAGCGGTCGGGAAACTGCTCGGCGCGATAGAGATAGAGGTCGCGACCGCCGGCGGTTTCGGGGATCATCCAGAAGTCGCCATCATGCGCGAAGACTTGCGGATAGGACAGGTGGAACGGCTCCTCCAGCACCACGCGGGGCGTTCCGAAGGTGCCATCGTCATTGGCCTCGGCGACGGCGATGACGCCTTTTTGGGTGGCGTGGGGGAAGTCCTCGACGAAAAGCAAATAGCGGCCGTTGACCTCGACGGGGAAGGGATCAGCGTAGAACCGCGATCCATCCTCGGGCAGTTCCTCCCACGGCGGGGCGGGCAGGGTGGCGTAGCCGGTAGCAGTGCTATCGAAGCCGAGCCCGGCGAGGGGCTCAGGGTGAAAGCGATAGCCGACCCGCCAGTGGAAGGGCTTGTAGCGCAGCTTCAGGAACAGGCGGTGCGCCAGCTTGGGCGCAATTCCCAGCCAATAGGCGGCGGTCAGTGCGGTGGATGACTTCGCCGCCACGAGGGGCTGTGGCGTCGTCCTGCCCCCGGCAAACTCGCGGATGCAGCGCTCCAGCAGGTCGAGCGTGCGGATCAGAATGTCGTTGAGGGCGCGGGTAAGCCAGATGCGCTCGCTCACCATCGGGCGGGCCGTGCCGATCGGCTGGCCATCGAGCAGCACTTGAACCACAGGTTGGCCACCGGTGAGCACGCCACGTGCAGTGGCATCCAGCGTGTGATAACCATCGAACAGGATGCTCAGCGTTGGGATGTTCTGTGCGCTGTCGCGCTCCGACAGATTGATGATGAGATCGGGCGCTTCATGCTCGCCGTCGAGCGGGATTTTCGCCCGCGACGCAAGTCCAGGGCCGAAGCGCAGGCTTTCGAACACCAGGATATGATCCAGCCCGCTGGTTGTTCCGTTAAAGCTTGACGAAACACGAATGCGGTGGCCGGACTGGCGCAGGTGGTCGATCAATTCCGCATGCCAGCGGCGCGAAAATTGCGTGGGAAGGATGATGCTAATGGCGATAGACATAGCTCATCCTCCCTCGTGGTCCCGCCACGGAAACACTGCAATTTTAGCCGTTAAGGATGCCTTAAGGGACTTGGCGACGGACGGTCCCACTCGGCGTATTTCTACGCACAAGGCCTGCGTCGGGGCGAACGGACGACACGAAGATGACTGATACCAAGATCAAGGCACCCGATGCGGGACGCATCTGGCCGCCGTTTTATGCCTACCGCCCCTATCCGCAGAAAAAGGCGCCCGAGGCTGAGCCGCAATTCTGGCAGCAGCACCCGGTGATCGCCGAGCATCGCACAACCTTCCTCGATGCGCCCATGCATACGCTGACCATGCTCGAAACGCTGGAACTGGCGGACGAGGCGATGCGCTCGCGCCAGCCCCTGCACCACACGGTTATCAACGTGTCCAAGCTGGTCAACATGCACTCCAATCCGGAGCTGGCGCGCGACGTTTCGGAAGCCGACCTGATCAATATCGATGGCGCCGGCGTGGTTTGGGGCGCGCGGCTGCTGGGCATTGCGGTGCCCGAGCGCGTGGCGGGCGTCGAGATCATGGAGCGCCTGTTCAAGCTGTGCGCCGAGAACGGGTTCAAGCCCTATCTGCTGGGCGCCGAGAGCCAGGTGCTCGAGGCGGTGCAGGAGCGGTTGAAGCGCGACTATCCGGCGCTGCAGATCGCCGGCGCGCATGACGGCTATTTTACCGACGAAGAAAAGATCGTGCTCGACATCAATGCCTCGGGCGCCGATTGCCTGTTCGTCGCCATGTCGAGCCCGCGCAAGGAGCGGTTCCTCTACAAGTATCGCCTGGTGCTGACGCCCTATTTCATCATGGGCGTGGGCGGCAGTTTCGATGTCTATGGCGGCAAGGTGCGCCGCGCCCCGGCCTGGGTGCAGACGATCGGCATGGAATGGCTCTATCGCGTGCTGCAGGAGCCGCGCCGGCTGTGGCGGCGCTACTGGGACACCAATCGCGCCTATGCCAAAATGCTGTGGACCAGCTATTGGACGCAGCGGCGCGGCCCGCGCCCTTAACCTACACATCGGCATTGCATTGCAGCAAAAGGCCTGGCGGCGCGATAGTGGCCGGGCCGTAAGGGCCGGACATGTCTCGGCAGCGGAGACCGGCGAATGGCTAAAGCGGACGGGATGTTGGACGTTCTGGTGGCGACACCGGGCGGCGGCGGTGGGCAGGGTGGTATCGACCGCATGATGGCGTCGCTGCGCACCGAGGCGGAACGCCAGGGCCGGCCCGATCTTCGCATTCAGTTCGGCGCCTCGCGCGGACTCGGCCATATCGGCTTTTCGATCTGGCACATGAGCGTCTTCATCATCCGCATGCTGGCGCTTCGCCTGGCCGGCCGCCTCGATGTGCTCCACCTGAACCTCGCCATCCAGGGCAGCACCTGGCGCAAATTGATCCTCGCCTGGATCGCTCACGCCATTGGCGTGCCCTATGTGCTGCATCTGCATGGTGCCGAATATCAGGAATATTGGACCGATGCGCCGAGCCGCCGCAAACGCGCGATCGGCTGGCTGTTCGCCCATGCCGGCCGGGTCATCGTGCTCGGCAACACCTGGGCGCAATTTGTGACTTCGCGGGTTCCCGGTATCGGTCCGCGCGTCCTCATCGTCCCCAATGCGGCGCCGCGCCCGGTGCTGGCCCATCGTGGCGGTGGCAACCTGGTGCATATCTTGTTCCTGGGACGCGTCGGCGACCGCAAGGGCGTGCCCCAACTCGGGGAGGCCCTGTCGCGGATGCAGGGCGATCCGGGCTGGCGCGCCACTATTGCGGGCGATGGCCACGTCGAGGCGGCGCGCGTTGCGGCCAACGAAGCGGGCCTGGCGGAACGCGTCGATATTCCCGGCTGGGTCGGGCCCAACCAAGTCGCCGAACTGATTGCCAATGCCGATATCATGGTGCTGCCCTCGTTCCATGAGAACCTGCCGATCTCGGTGATCGAGGCGATGGCGGCCGGACTTGCAATCGTGGTGACACCGGTGGGCGCGGTCGAGGACATCATCACCGATGAGGTCAATGGGCTGCTGGTGCCGCCCGGCGATGTCGATGCGTTGACGGTGGCGTTGCAGCGGCTGGTGGCGGATCCCGAACTGCGAGCCCGGCTTGGACGGGCCGCCCTTGAAGTGCATCGGACGCGGCTCGATATGGAGCCCTATCTCGGCGCGATCACAAATGCGTGGCGGGGTGCCGCACAGCGCGCTGTGCATTAAGCTTAACGAAGGGTAAAGATTGGGTCGGCCGGCGCAGCGGTCTACTACAGTGGAACCAGTCGGAACGAAGCGGTTACGCTATGATTCATGAGACATCGGCCAAACTGACTGCGGGAGCCGTGCCGGTCTTTCCGGCCCGCGACGATACCGACCACGTCACCATCACGCAAATTCACGATGCCACGCGCTGGGATGCGTTGCTGGCCCTGGCCGACCGGCCCCATTTAACCCAGACCTTCGCCTATGGCGCCGCCAAGGCGACACAGAACTGGAAGCTGATCCGCGTCTGCCTGTCCATCGGCGATGTTCCGATCGCGCTTTGCCAGGTGCTGGAGAAGCGGGTTCTCGGCATTCGCGTGGTTTCGCGCATCAATCGCGGCCCGGTCATGCTGGAAACCAATCCGTCCAATGAGCGGGTGCTGGCGGCCTATCGGGCCATTCGCCAGCGCTGGGGCCATTGGTATTCGGGTCCGTTGTCGATCGCGCCGGCCCTGACCCAAAGCGACGAGAACGCCGCGCTGCTGCGCCAGGCCGGGTTCGTGTTTCGTGGCGTCAAAGGGTGGTGGTCGGGTCGCATCGACCTGACGCAGCCCGTCGAGGCCATCAAGGCGGGCTTCGCCTCGACCTTCCGCAACCGGCTGCGCAAGACGCTTGAGAGCGCGCTGACCCTGCGCGTCGCCAGCGATATCCAGACCGTCGACTGGATGATTGCCCGCCATGTGGAAAACATGCGCGACAAAGGATTTACGGCGGTCGACGCTAATTTTTTGATTAACCTAAGGGCGACCGCGCCGCAGGATTATATCGTTTTTCAGGCTATGCTGGATGACAAGCCGATTGCCGGCATGTCGGTGGTTCGCTTCGGCGACATTGCCGAATACCATACCGGCTGGTTCGGGCCCGAAGGGCGCGATGCCAATGCGGGGAATTTCCTGATGTGGGCCATCATGGCCGAGATGAAGGCGCGCGGTTGCACCACCTTCGATATCGGCGGGCTCTATGAAGGCCATGGCTATACTCAATTCAAACGCGGCATGAGACCGCTTGAATATCAGCTCGCGGGCGAGTGGGTCGCGTTTTAAGGGTGGGGTAATGTTTAAACTGGACGCGGCGCGAGGCGCCTATGTTCGCAGCCCGGCTATCGTGCGGCGAGCACTGGCACCGCTTTTGCGGTTGCTGCCGACCAGTTTTATCTATGGCCGCACCTATCGCGACTGGCGCGCCACCATTGCGCGTGGCGCCAGCGACGATCGTTTTGCCGCGGGCTTCCAGCTTAGTTCCCTGCGCCAGTTGATGGCCAAGGCGCTGGCCGGCAGTCCGTTCTACGCCGACGTGTTCGCGCGCACGTTCGGCCCGGATTTCGAGGCGGCGACCATGACGCTCGCCGATTTCCGCAAATTGCCGATCATCGACAAGCAGACGCTGGCGGCGGCGGGCGACGCCATGCTGGCGGTTCCCAAATCCAGCATGGATGTCGCCCGTACCAGCGGCTCCAATGGCGAGCCGCCGTTCAGCTTTTATCTCGACAAGGACCGCAGCGTCCGCGAGATCGCGTTCGTGCACCAGGTCTGGAGCCGCACCGGGTATGAGCCGGACCACGCCAAGGTGGTGATGCGCGGTTTCGCCACGCAAGTGCCCAGCGGCAGGAGCCACGAATGGTCGCCGGCACTGCGCGAACTGCGCCTCGCCGTGTTTCCGATGACGCGGGCCGATGCGGCCGTTTACCTCGACCTGATCGACCAGCGCCGCATCCGCTATCTCTACGGCTATCCGTCGGCCATCGAGACCTTTGCGCGCCATCTCAACCGGCTCGACCGCCGGCCCAAGCTGCCGCTGCTGGGCATCCTGCCGATTTCGGAGCCGCTATATGGCCACCAGCGTCGGCTATTCGACAAGATTTTCGGCGACACGCCAATCGCGCCATTTTATGGGCTCAGCGAAAAGACGCTGTTTGCCGCCGAGCTGAGCGGCCAGCCCGACATCTATGAATTCGATCCGCTGTATGGCGTGGCCGAACTCATCGGCGATGACGGCGCCCCCGTGACCCGGATCGGGCAGGAAGGACGCCTGATCGGCACCGGCTTCGTTTCCACCGGCATGCCCTTCATCCGCTATGACAGCCAGGATCGCGCCAAGCTGGTGCAACTTCCGAGCGCACAGAATGGCCAGCGCCTGCGCGTGAGCGGCATCATGCCCCGCCGCAAGCCCGATTTCCTGATCAGCCACGACGGCGACCGCATCGTGGCGATCGACCTGACACCGGAAGATCCGGCATTCTTCGAGGATATCGAGGGGTATCAGTTTTTCCAGAGCGTGCCGGGTCTCTGCGTCATCAAGTATGTGGCGACGCCCGGTGGCTGCGACCAAAAAGTCGAACGCATCCGCAGCGAACTCGCCCGCAAAGCCAAGGGCAAGCTCGACTTCGTGGTGCAGCGTGTCGAGGGGCTGGAAAACCCGGGCAGCGGCAAACGCGCCTATATCGATCAGCAGCTGGACCTTGCCGACTATTGAGCAGTGGGCGGCAATCCCAGCGGCGCCAGCAGCGTTTCGTCGGGCACGGCAGGGCCCGTCGGCACGATGAAGGTCATCCCATAAGGATTGGCATATTCCCAATACGCCCAGGCCATGCCGTAGCTTTCCGCCAGCGAGCGCGCGTCGGTGATATAGCGGTTGCGGTCCTCGGGAAGCGCGCCTGAATCGCCCTTGGCGTTCATGTCGATGACGCCGAATTCGCCCATGAAGAGACGATCGGCTGCGATACCCTGGCTCTTGGCCCAATCGACGCCCTGGGCGAACAGCTTGGCCATTTCTGCCTTGTCCCAGTTGCGGGCGTAATAATCATCGATATCGCCCGATATCTTCAGCCAGTTGGCCTGCTGTTCGACAAAGCCGACGCCGGCAGCGTCCATTCGTGCCGTCAAGTCGGCCTCGACATCTTTGCGACTGCGTGAACTGGCCGGCCAGGGCAGTCCCGAGGCCCAGCCGCCATCGTCTATGCGCTGATGGGTGAAGCTGTGGGGGTCGTACATGTGGAAGCTGTAAAGGATGTTGGGATCGTCGAACGCGGTGGCGTCCAGGTTCAGCAGGTCTGCGATGTCGCCACCGCAGGCGCCGGTCGCCACGATGGTGATGTCGGGACTGACGGCGCGGATCATCTGCACCTGCGCGGTCTGGATGCGCTGCCAGTCGTCGGTGCCGGTATCGTCGCAGGGATAGTAATGCGGCTCGTTATACGGTTCGATGGCGACTTTCTCGATGCCGACCGCCGCCAGCATTTTGGCGACATCAACCACCATGGCATTGTAGCGGGCAACGGGTTCAGAGTCCGCGCCCTGCTCGATGGCCTCCTGGCTATAGGCATCCACCTGCGAGCTGAAATGCAGGTTGAACACCACTTTGAGGCCCGCCGCCACGACGTGCCGCACAGCTTTATCCAGCACGTCGAGCGCCGCCTGCCGCTGCGCGCCGTCATTGGCCAGCAGAGGGCCCGGATCGACTGAGAGGCGCACGAAGTCGAAACCGAGGCCTTTCATGCGCTCGAACTGGTCTTGCGCGGGCCAGGCGTCAAGCGGTCGGTAACCGCTCAACCATTCCGACATGGTGTTATAGGGCGGCTGGCGGTAGTTTCCCGAAGCATCCAGCGGTGCCCAGTTGAGCCAATCGTGGACCCCAATGCCGCGATGCAAAACCAGGGGCGCAGCCTGCGCGGACCCCAGGGCCAGGAGACTGATCAAGGCGATGGCAAAACTGCGGTTTTTCACGATCGGGCTCCACGCCTTCTGGTGCGGTCATTGGCCCGCATGGCGCTCGTCGAGCGCCTTCGTGATTTTTAGCAGCATGCGCCGGCCTCGCCCTGGGCTTTCGCGCGATATGGTATATGCGGACGGACACGGATGAAGCTGGGCTGGTATCTGGCGCGACTGCGCAATATGAGCCCTGGCGAAGTTCTGCACCGGCTGGTGGAGAACCGGAAGCGCATTGAATCGCGCGGACGCCATGAGGGTTGGCAGCGATTTTCGGATGAGCCGTTGCCGACGGCGCTATCGGGTCTGAAGGCGACGTTCCTCGCTACCCCGGCCTCGCATCCCGCCACCACGGCTGCCGCGCAATCGATCATGGAGGGCCGATTTGCCGCCCTCGGTCTGGAATGGCCCCAGCGCATACCCGCCGACCTGTTTCCCGCCACGCTGTGGCGATTGTCGCCCGATACCGGCAGCGCCTGGCCTGCGGGCGCCTATTGCTTTGACATCAACTATCGCCAGACAGCAGGCGTCGGCGACATCAAATATGCCTGGGAGTTCAACCGGCTGCAATTTCTGCAGCCGCTGGCCGCACAGGTGGCGCTAACCGGCGGGACGGCAGAACTCGGCGTTATCGAGCATGCCATTGAAAGCTGGTACGCCGCCAACCCGCCGTTCCGCGGCATCGGCTGGGCCTCGGGCATCGAAGTGGGCCTGCGGGCCATCAGCCTGTTGCTCGTCGTGTCGCTCTGCGGCGAGCTTCTGTCGCAGACCACATTGACGCGGATCGGCGCGATCCTGCGCGCCAGCGCCTTCTGGCTGCACCGGTTTCCCTCCGATTTCTCGTCGGCCAACAACCACCTGATGGCCGAACTTGCCGCCCGCTATCTGATCGCCATAGCGCTGGATGACAAAACCGGCGCGACGCAAGTGCAGGTCGATGTCGAACGCGAGGTCATGCTGCAGATATTGCCCGACGGTGTGGGCGCCGAGCAGACGCCCACCTATGCGGCATTCACCGCCGAAATGGCACTGCTCTGTGCCCTGGTGGCGCAGAATGCCGGAACGCCATTCGCCGCCGAGGTTGTGGAGCGGCTGGGTCTGTTCGCCGATTTCATCTTCTGGATCAGCGGACCCGACGGAACGGTGCCGGCCATCGGCGACGATGACGAAGGTCGCGTGATCAGCCTCTGCCAGCCGGAACCCGATTATCCGGTCTCCGTTGCCGTCGCCATCCGCGGGTTCCTGGGTCAAAGCGCGCCAACCGCGGCGCCCCCGACCTTGCGCAATGGCCTCTTCGCGGCGCCCACTGCGCTCGATCAGATGACAAGCGGCGTCCGCACATTCCCGGTTGGCGGATATAGCGTGTGGCGCGGCAAGCACACCGGCCGCCATGTCGGCGCGGTGCTCGATCACGGCCCGCTCGGCTATCTGTCGATCGCAGCGCACGGCCATGCCGATGCCCTGTCGCTCAGGCTCACCATCGACGGAAAGCCGGTGCTGGTCGATCCCGGCACTTATCGCTACCAGGGCGGGGGAGCCTGGCGCGACTGGTTCCGCTCCAGCCAGGCGCACAACACCATGACGGTCTCCAATGCGAGCCAGAGCCTGGCTGCCGGGGCCTTCAACTGGTCGCACAAGGCGCGGACGCGTCTGGATGGCAACACCGACAGTCCCTGGCGCGTGACGGCCTCCCATGATGGCTATCAACGCCGCTTCGGCGTCCGGCACCAGCGCACCACTGCCGTGACGGAGCGGGGGATGTCCATTTCGGATCGCCTGTCGGGCGCAACCTCGCCGCTGGACTGCGTGCTGACCTTCCAGCTCGCGCCCGATCTGCTTGGCCAGATCGATGGCAATACGGTCGCGGTGAGCCGGGGCGGAAAGCCTGTTTTCAGGCTGGTCCTGCCCACCGACGCGATCCAGATCATCCGCGGGGGCGGCCCTACCGAGGGCGGGTGGGTCTCCACCCGGTTTGGCCACAAGGAACCCGCCGATCGCATTGTATGGAGCGGCGAGGTCGATACCAATGGGGTAACCACCAATATTGAGTTCGATCGTCGGCGCGTCGCCCGATAGGCGGCATTTTAGCGTTAACCGCGCCGCGAAGTAACGCGCCGCAGCGTGGTGAATCAATGCTAAATGCTGGCGTGAAACGTGCAGCCATGGACCACTGAGGCCATTGTGGATCGGCGGGCGTTCGACATGCGGCAGGCCAATGAACCAGGACAGTTTGCATCGTTGGCCCGTGGAGGCCCGGAAGCGGCGCCGCTACCGGATTCCGAGCCGGACCTATTTTGGCTATGCGGTGGGTTTCGTCGAAGGCGTGCTGGCAATATTGCTGGTGCTGATCGCGGCCCGCGCGCGTCCTGAATCCCCGCAAAGCTTCGCCCTGACAGTGCTGGTCGGCGGCGCCTACGGCGTGAGTTGCGCGCTGGCTTCGGCGCAGTACCTGCGATCGCTGGCCACGCGGCGCCCGATGATGCTGCGCTCGGTCTTGATCTGGATGGTCGGCGTTATCGTGCTGGTCGGCGCGATGCTGCTGTCGGGCGGCTATGCGCTGGACGGCGGATGGGCCATGCCGGTGGCGGCCGGACTGGGGCTGGTGGCGGCGCGATTGGCATTTATGGGGATCAGCTCCACGCTGATGCATGCCGGCCGGCTGCAGATCGAACGCGTCGCGCTGGTCGGCCGCGCGGCCGATCTGGCGCAGTTCCGCCAGAATGTCGAAGTGTGGCGCCAGGGTGCCCAAGTGGTGCGCTCGCTCACGCTGGACGACACCGGGGTGTCGCAAGCGCGGACCGTCGAGTTCGCCCGCGAATGCGTCGAATACCGCTGCGATACCGTGCTGCTGGTCGGCACGCATGGCGACGCCAGGACATTCAATGCGCTGGTCGCGCCGTTCCGCTCCTACGCGCTCAATGTCATGCTGGCGCCGTCTCAGACCAACGAACGCCAGATGCTGGTCGACCTGCTGCCGGTGGGCGCGACGCAGCCCGGGCGCGTCTTGGCCAAGCCGATCGGCGATACCGGCCGGCTGTTGAAGCGGGCTTTCGACGTTGTGGGGGCGGGTTTTGGCCTGCTGCTGCTGTCGCCGCTGTTCCTGATAGTGGCGGTATGGATCAAGTTCGATAGCCGTGGGCCAGTGCTGTTTTTGCAGGAGCGGCGTGGCTTCAACGGTGAGAGTTTCCAGATCTACAAATTCCGCTCGATGAGCGTGATGGAGGACGGTCGCTCCATGACACAGGCCGTGCCGGACGATCCGCGGATTACGGCGATCGGCGCCGTGCTACGCCGCACCAGCATCGACGAACTCCCGCAATTGATGAACGTGCTGCTCGGCAATATGAGCCTGGTGGGTCCGCGCCCGCACGCCATTTCGCACGATGCCGAACTGGCGCTGCGGTTCGAGCGCTATGCGCAGCGACAGCGCATCAAGCCCGGCATTACCGGCTGGGCGCAGGTCAATGGCTTTCGGGGCGATACCTCGACGCAGGAAAAGATCGAAGGGCGCACGCTGCACGATCTGTATTACGTCGAACACTGGTCGCTATGGTTCGACATCCGCATCCTCGTGCTGACTTTCCTGTCACGCAAAGTCCGTGACAACGCGCTCTAGCGCCCGCTGTCAGCCTCGTCGTGCCCAACAATTGAGCATGTGGAAACTCTGCCTATGCGGCTTGACAAAATGTGTCGTGGCGGCAAAAGTGAAACCGATTTCATAGTGTGAAAGCGCATGCGGATAGACCTCTCGCTGCTCGTGCCATATCTGCCGTTTATGCTGCAAGGCGCGCTATTGACGGCGCAGGTCTGCGTGCTGGCTTTGCTCGGCAGTCTGATCGTTGGCGCGCTGATGGCGGTGGCGCGCACCTCGGCCAATACGCTGCTGCGCCGGGCGGCGTCGGTCTATGCCGACCTGTTCCGCAATGTGCCCTTCATCGTGCAACTGTTCTTCTTCTATTACGGCCTGCCCGAGATCGGCATCTATATCGACGCCTTCACTACAGGGGTGGTGGCATTGTCGATTGCCGGTGGGGCATTCACCTCCGACGTTATCCGCTCAGGCATTCTGGCCATTGAGCCGGGCATTATCGAAGCGGCGCAGGTTAGCGGCCTCTCCAAGCGCAAGACCTTCACCACGATCGTGCTGCCCGTCGCGCTGCGTACCTCGGTGCGACCGATGGGATCGGTGTTCATCAACCTGATCTTGACCTCCTCCATCCTGTCGACCATCACGCTGAACGAGCTGACCGGCACCGCCAAGATCGTCGCTTCGGACACGTTCAAGCCGTTCGAGGTCTATGTCGTGCTGCTCGTCGCCTATGCCAGCCTGACCTATCTGGTGTCGTTGCTGATCGCGGCACTGCATCGTCGGCTCAACCGCGATCTCGGGGAGGCGGTTCGCTGATGCGCTATACCGAATTTACCCCATTCGACATCGTGCTGCTGGCGCAGGGGCTGGGCGTCTCGGTCGGATTGTTCCTCGCCACCACGGTGATCGGCCTGCTGATCGGCACACTCTGGGCCGTGGTGCGGTTCTATCGCGTGCCGGTGCTGATGCAGGTCATCACCTTCGTGGCCGAACTGCTAAAGAACTCGCCGGTGCTGGTGCAACTGTTCCTGGTGTTCTTTGGCTTCCCGGCCTTCTTCCATATCAATCTGGGTCCGGTCGAAGCTGCCGTCATCACGCTGTCGGGCAATACCGCAGCCTTCGTCTATGTGATCGCCGTTTCGTCTATCGAGAGCATCGGTCGCGACCAGATCGAGGCGGCCCGCGCCTTCGGGCTGACCAAGTGGCAGGTGCTGCGCCACATCATCGCGCCGCAGGCCATGGCCTTCGCCATCGGGCCGCTGACGGGATTGCTGGTCAATCAGTTGCAGGTCACGTCCTTGATCTCGGTGATCGGTGTGATGGACCTGACCAAGATCGGCAATATCCTCAACCTGCGCACGCTCAAGCCATTCATCGTCTGGGCCGTGGTCGGGGTGCTGTATTATCTGGCCGCCAAAATCATCGCCTATGCCGGCGCAACTCTGGAACGGCGCCTGCGGGCCCATACCGCCTGGAAAGGTCTCTGATCCATGATCAAGGCACAATCGGTCCGCAAGGTTTTCGGCAGCGTCACCGTCCTCGATAGCGTCGATCTCACCGTCGCGCCGGGTGAAGTGGTGTCGATCCTCGGCTCGTCAGGCTCGGGCAAGTCGACGCTGATCCGCTGCATCAACGGGCTGGAACGGCTCGACGGCGGCAGCATCACGGTCGACGATTTCGACGTGAGCAAGCCCAAGGAACTGGCCGAGGCCCGCAAGCGCAGCGGCACCGTGTTCCAGATGTTCAACCTCTACCCGCATATGACGGCGCTGCAGAACGTGACGCTGGCGCCGGTTGAAGTGCTCAAGCGCCCCAAGGCGGAAGCCGAGGCCGAGGGCAGGGCGCTGCTCGCATCCGTTGGCCTGGGTGACCGCGCCGACGCTTTCCCCAGCCAGCTTTCGGGCGGCCAGCGCCAGCGCGTCGGCATCTGCCGGGCTCTGGCGATGAAGCCGCGCTACCTGCTGCTCGATGAAGTCACCTCGGCGCTCGACCCCGAGATGACCGCCGACGTGCTCGATATCCTGGCCAAGCTGGCCAAGGAAGGCACCACCATGGTGTTCGTCACCCACGAGATCGAGTTCGCCCGCACCATCTCCTCGCGCGTGGTGTTCCTCGAAAAAGGCCGGCTGGTGGTCGATCTGCCGACCGAGCAGTTCTTTGCCGCCGATGGCGGCCTCGCCAATCCGCGCATCGCGCAGTTCCTCTCCAAGATGCGGAAAGACTAGACCATGCAGCTCCTCGCCAATGTCGAAGCCTATCCGGGCTTTGACACCACCATCGCCATGCTCAAGGATGGCGCGCCGGGCCTTGAGGCCATGGTCGCCGGCATGGGGCATGTCGAACGCGATGTCCGCGTTCGCTCCGTCGGCTTTGGCGGCTGGCCCAACATGTTGGGCAAGATGGAGTTCGACGCCGGCGTCATGAACGGCACCACGCGCGAAGTCGGCTCGGTCGGCGCGGTTCCCGATACGCTGCCGGTCTCGGCTTTGGCGCTGGAGGTGATGAAGCGCCTGCCCCACGTCATGCTGACGGGCGACGGCGCGCGCCGCTTTGCCACTGAAATCGGTTTCAAGATCGACGAGACGCTGTACGAAGACAGCAAGCGCGTCTGGTGGGAAAAGCTGGAAAAAGAGCTCACCGCTGAAGAGCTTGCCGCGTTCCCGAACATTCCGCTGGCGCCGCTGAGCCGCACCATCACCGATCCGGAGCGCGTTCGAGACACCACGGTGTTCCTGTCCTCGGACGTGAGCGATACCATTTCGGTCGCTACCTCGACCTCGGGCTGGGGCTGGAAATATCCGGGCCGCCTCGGCGACAGCCCCATTCCCGGCGCCGGCTTCTATGCCGATAGCCGCTATGGCGCGGCCGCCTGCACCCATACGGGCGAAATGACCATGCGCTGCTCGACCTCGCGCACCATCGTGCTGGCCATGAAGCTGGGGCGCTCGCTCGACGACGCCATCAAGCTGGCGGTCGAGGAACTTGCCGAATTGACCACGGGCTTTCTGGCAGGGGTCGTGATCCACGCGATTGACGCCGCCGGCAACCACAGGGTCGTGAACTTCAGATGCCAGGACGACATCTTCTATTGGTACTGGAATCCGAAAATGGCCGAGCCGGAGCGCCGGACGGCCGAGAAATCATCAATCTAAAGGGAGAACTGCAATGAAGCGTATTCTGACTACCCTGGCTGCGCTGGCGCTGGTCGCCAGCTCGGTTATCCCCGCAACCGCCGGCATGATCGACGACATCAAGTCCCGCGGCGTGGTCCGCATCGGCGTGTCGCTTGGCGGCGAGCCGATCGGCTTCCGCGATGCCCAGAACAACCCCGTGGGCTATGACGTCGATGTCGCCACCATGCTGGCCGAAAAGCTCGGCGTACCGGTGGAATTCACCGACGTTTCGGGCGATGCCCGCGTCTCCATGCTGGTCGCCGGCCAGCTCGATATCGTCGTCGCCAACACCTCGGCGACGCTGGAACGCGCCAAGTCGGTCAACTTCTCCATCCCCTACAACCGGGCTGGCCTGCGCATCATCGTGCAGAAGGACGCCGGCATCACGACGCTTGAAGGCCTGGCTGGCAAGAAGGTCGTGGTCGGTCGCGGCACTACGGGCGAAGCCTTCCTGAAGAAGGCCGTGCCGGACGCCGAACTGGTCTACACCGACAACTTCTCCCCCGATGGCGTGCTGCTGCTGCAGCAGAAGCGTGCCGACGCTGCGATCGAGGATTCGTCCTTGCTCGATTACCTGGCAACCACCAATGAGAACCTGGTGACCCTGCCGGGCCTCTATTCGAATGACCCGATCGGCATCGCTGTCGCCAAGGGCGATCCGGAATTCGTGCGCTGGATCGACATGTTCGTTTCCGACTACATCCAGTCGGGCGCTTATGACGCCAACTACAAGAAGTGGTGGGGCGAAAAGGCCAACCCGCCGGCTTTGACGCCACTCTGGTAAGCTCCAGGCAAGTCACACACACGATCTGGTCCCCTCCCCTTAAGGGGAGGGCTAGGGTGGGGGGAACTGTCCTCCGAGTGGAGCTTTAGCGGCCTCCACTCCAGCTGAAGCCTCCCCCCACTCCTAACCCCTCCCCTCAAGGGGGAGGGGAACCCGCTCCGCGACCCTACTCCGCTGTAGCGCGCGGGACGAACGTTGTTGGCACCAGCACTGGTTTGTCGCCCGGCTGGAACCGCTGCGGATCGATCACGAACCGCACCACCTGCTCGACATAGACCGCCTTGTCATAGCCGATCGAGGCGATCGGATAGGCCCCGAAATCGGTCAGCGACAGATTGTCGAACCCATAGAGCCGGAACCGCTGAGGTCTGTTCAGCACAAAGTCATCCCGGCAGGCGTCTAACACGCCCATCGCCATGGCGTCCGAGGAGCAGAACACCGCATCGGGCACTTCGTGGCGCTTGATTTCAGCCGCAGCGGCAAGACCGCTCGCATAGGAGTAGTCGCCCTGTATTTCGCGGACCAGCTCGATCCCGCTTTGCGTCAGGGCATCCTTGTAGGCCTGCGTCCGCGCCAGTTCCACCAGCGAGGAATTGCGGCCCGTGACCAGAACGGCCGTGTGCACGCCCTTGGCGGCAGCGTCGGCGACGGCCTGGCCGATGCCACTCGCATGGTCTGCGATCACCGCTGGCGACAAGGCATCGTGGCGCCCGTTCAGCATCACCACATGGTCGGAGCGGAACATGCGTCGCACCGTGGGGGCGTCGGCGAAATCGGAAAACACCAGAGCCGCATCGACGTGATAGGCGACGCCATTGCGCAAAAATTCCTCGACGCGGCCGACCGAGCCGACGCGGATCAAGATCACCTGTTTTCCAGTCGATTGAATTGCATCGAGCAACAGGTCGAACAGGTCGAGATCGGACAGGTCGTGGATATGGTTGACCACCACGGCGACGAGGTTGACGGTCTTTTTGGTGAGGCTCTGGGCGAGCAGGTTAGGCTTGTAGCCCAGTTCCTCGGCGGCCTTGATGACGCGCTCGCGCTTGTCGGCCGAAACCGGGCGCTTCTCGGTCGAGAGCGCGCGAGACGCGACGGCGCGGGACACGCCGGCCAGTTGGGCGACATCGGAAATGGTCGGGGCGGCCGGGCGTCCGTTGTCTTCGGCCATAGGCGATGCGTCCCTGTTTTCCGTTTTCACCAGCGGATTTCCCCAAACACCGGCGACAATCCTTCCACTATCATGTCTGTTCGAATCGGCAATCGTCTAGACGCTTGTTTCGCCAGCACTATCCTCGCAAACTACAGGTCAGCATGATCATCTGCATCGATATTGGCGGCTCGGCCATCAAGGGCGCCATCGCCACCAGCCCAGACGCCATCACGCCGCTCGAGCGCATCGTCACGCCCCTCGATGATCGCGCCGCCTTCGACGCCGCCATCGCTGCCGTGGTCGCGCAGGCGCCGGACGCCAGGGCGGTGTCGATCTCGATTACCGGCGTCGTCGATCCGCGCGACGGGCGCATCAAGGTCGCCAATATTCCCTGCATCGACGGACGCGCGCTGGCCGCCGACCTATCGGCGCAGTTGGGCAAGCCGGTGCTGGTCGCCAATGATGCCGACTGTTTTGCGCTGGCCGAAGCGGGTGCGGGGGCAGGGCGCGGTCACGCCATTGTCTTTGGCGTCATCCTCGGCACCGGCGTCGGCGGTGGATTGGTGGTGGACGGCAAGATCGTCAATGGCGCCGGCGGATTTGCGGGCGAATGGGGGCATGGGCCGGCGACGGCAACCAGTGCCGGCAATCCGCCCCTTGCGGTTCCACGGTTCCCCTGTGGCTGCGGTCAGGTCGGGTGCGTCGACACCATCGGGGCGGCGCGCGGCATCGAGCGGCTGCATCAGCATATCCACGCCATAGCGGCGACCAGCACGGACATTATTGCGGCCTGGCAGGCCGGTGACGTGGCGGCGGCGCGCACTGTCGACGTGTGGGTCGATCTCGTCGCTTCGCCACTGGCGCTGGTGATCAATGTCGTTGGTGCGTCCATCGTGCCGGTCGGCGGTGGGCTCGCCAATGCGCCGGCCCTGATCGCGCTGCTGGACCGGACCGTGCGCCAGCGCATCCTGCGCCGCACCGATGAGCCGCTGGTGGTGGTGGGACAATGCAAGGTCGAACCCGGCCTGATCGGCGCGGCCATTCTGGGCCTGGGGGCACATCATGACTGACATCCTGCTGGAAATTTGCGTCGATAACGCCGAAGGCCTCGCGGCGGCCATTGCGGGTGGGGCGGACCGGATCGAACTATGTTCCGCGTTGGAGCTGGGTGGCCTGACGCCATCGCCGGGCCTGATCCGTCAGGCGGCAAAGGCCTCGATCCCCGTCTACGCCATGGTGCGGCCACGGCCCGGCGATTTCATCTTCGGCGGCGCCGATGTCGAGATCATGCTCGCCGAGATCGACATTATCCGCGAAGCGGGTCTCGCCGGCGTGGTGCTGGGGGCCAGCCTGTCGGGCGGCGCGCTGGACGAGCAGACCCTGCGCCGGCTGACGACGCATGCTGCGGGTCTTGGGACGACCCTGCATCGCGCCATCGACTTGGTGCCTGATTTCGATCTGGCGGTAGACCTTGCCGCCGATCTTGGTTTCGAGCGCGTCTTGACCTCGGGTGGCGCGCGTCATGCGGTCGAGGGCATGGATACCATTGCAGCCATGATCGAGCGCGCCGCTGGCCGGATCGGCATTCTGGCTGGTTCGGGTGTGCGTCCGGGTAATGTCGGCACGCTGCTGGATCGCCTGCCGCTGACGCAGGTGCATGCATCCTGCTCCGCGCCCGCTCGCCCGGCCGACGCTGCGGCCGTCCGGCTCGGCTTTACCAACCCGGCCGGCAAGGAAACCAGCGCCGAAATCGTCGCCGAATTGAAACGCGCATTGCGGCGCTGATCGCATCAACCGGGAGCACTGTCGTGAGCCGCCGCGTGTCCTCCAAGATCGACTCCTGGCTCCTGGGCGTTTTGCGCTCATTCGTCGGCGTCGTTGTCGGCGTCGCGCTGATCGTCGGCATGGTGGCGTTGCTGTCCTGGACCGAAATCGGCGTCCTGCAGGCCGAACGGGCGCTGGAGCTGGGGACCGCGCCGGTGCTGGCCAAGCCCGATATCCTCGTCTGGACCATCCGCCCGCTGGCGCTGATCGGGATGATTGCCGGCTTCATGCTGGTCGGCGGGCCGCTGGCGGCCATTGCCAATCTGAGTTCGGGGTTTGGCGCCATGGTGCGGTTCGGCACGGCCATTTTCGCGGCGGCGCTCGGACTTGGCCTCGGCACGCTGACCATAGCGCTGGTCTGGCTGTTCTATCGGCCGTGGGTATCGCTCATCGTCGTGCTGGCCGGCGCGGCGGTGGTTGCGGGCATCCTCTATCTGGGCGTCCGCATCGCCGATGTCCGCTACACGTCCGATCCACTGCCGCCGCCCGACCCGGAGCCTCCGGCGGTCTAGCCGGGCGGCGACAACAGGTCGTGGCGCTGCTAAACTGTTCAGCGGCCTGACGGAACGGGCGGCGGTCGCCCGGCGTCATGCACAGGGAGGTATGCCATGCGTCTGATAAAGCTTCTCCAACTCGCCTTGATTGCCCTCGGCCTGACGCTGGGTGGCCTCGCGCCGCCGGTCACGGCCCAGGATGCCAACACTAGGGTGATCGTGCCCGATGTTCCGGGCGGTGCGCTGTTATCGGGCTGCTACCGCGTCACGGAGCGGCTCTACGGCCCCTATCGCATGGAGTTCTGCCTCGAGCAGCGTGGCACCTATCCGTCACCGGCGCCGGTGTCAGCTGCAATGGACGCCTGAGCTGGTCGGCCCAGGGCCGCGATGTCAGCATTAACCTGCGCCGCTCGTCCTGCGGCAATGGCGTTGCCTGGAGCGCGGATCGTCTCTCCTGCCGCGGCACGGGCCTCTTTGCCGGCATCCTGGCGCGGATCATCGTTCCCGACCTGCCGGCGATCGGCGCGCTGCGCTGCACCTATACGCCCACGGCCGGCAATGCGCGGCCGGTGACCATCGTGGCGCGACGCATCAACTGACGCATCGGGGCGCCGGTGTCTGTCACCGGCGTTCCGTTCTAGTGGCCCAGCATCAGCTTGATCACGAGGCCGATGACGCCGACGGCCGCGACGCCGCCGACCCAGAGGGCGACGAACCACAATAGCCGCGATCCGAGTGCTTGCGTGGCCATCAGTGATAGCCCTCCTGCGGATCGATCTTGCCGCGGAACACCCAATAGGCGTAGCCGGTATAGATCAGGATGATCGGCACCAGCACGGCCGCGCCGACCAGCAGGAATTGCAGCGAACTGTCGGGCGCTGCGGCGGCCTCGAAGGTCAGCGCCCCCGGAATGATGAAGGGGTAGAAGCTGATGCCGATGCCCGCAAAGCTCAGCACGAACAGGCCCAGCGCGGCCAGGAACGGTTGCAGATGCTTGTCATGGGTCAGTCCATGCCACAGCCCGTAGCTGCAGACCGCCAGCAGCAGCGGCACGATCGAGGAGAAGAATGCGGTCGGAAAGCCGAACCAGCGCTCGAAATAGACCGGGTTGAGCGTCGACGTCCAAATGCTGACCACGCCGATCAGAGCGACGGTGATCGCGGTCGTCACGAGAGCAATCCGCCTGGCGTGGGCCTGCAATTGGCCGCTGGTCTTGAGATTGAGCCAGGTGGCCCCCAGCAGCGCGTAGCCGATGACGACGGCAACGCCGGTCAGGACGCTGAACGGGGTCAGCCAGTCCCACCACCCGCCGCCATAGGCGCGGCCCTCGACCTTGATGCCTTGCACCAAGGCGCCCAGCGCGATCCCCTGGGTGAAGCCCGCCACCATCGAGCCGATGGAAAAGCCCCAATCCCACAGGTGGATCCAGGGCCCGGAACGCCAGCGGAATTCGAAGGCGACGCCGCGGAAAACCAGACCCAGCAGCATCAGCATGATCGGCATGTAAAGCGCGGGAAAGATGATGGCATAGGCCAGCGGGAACACCGCCATCAGCCCGCCGCCGCCCAGCACCAGCCAGGTCTCGTTGCCATCCCAGACCGGGGCGACCGAATTGGTCATGACATCGCGGTCATGCCGCGCGGGAAAGAGCGGGAACAGGATGCCGACGCCCAGATCAAAGCCATCCAGGATCACATAGGTCAGCACCACGAAGGCGATCAGCGCCGCCCAGATGAAGGGGAGATCAATGACCATGTTCGGCTCCCATCGGTGCGTCCTGATGCGGGCCGGGATTGATGCCGGCGGCTCGAACCGGCCCCTTGTCCAACTCCTCGTCGCCCGACAGCAGCGGCCGCCGCATCAATTGCAGCAGGTAGAGCACGCCGGCACCGAAGACGACGAAATAGACCACGATGAAGGCGATCAACGAGGTGCCGACGGCCGGCGCCGAAACCGGCGACAGGCTCTCGGACGTGCGCATCAGCCCATAGATGGTGAAGGGTTGCCGCCCCACTTCGGTGGTATACCAGCCGGCGAGCACGGCGACGAAACCCGACGGTCCCATCACCCAGGCGGCGCGATGCAGCCATTTCCAGTCGTAAAGCTTGCCGCGAATGCGCGCCAGGATCGACCATGCGCCGACCAGCAGCATCAGCACGCCCAGCCCCACCATGATGCGGAAGGTGAAGAACGGGATCAGCGCCTTGGGCCGGTCTTCCTTCGCCCAGGACTTGAGGCCCTTGAGCTCGCCATCCAGGCTATGGGTCAGCAGCAGCGAGCCCAGCTTGGGAATTTCGATGGCAAACCTGGTTTCCTCGGCCTCATCGTCAGGAATGCCGAACAGGATCAGCGGCGCGCCCTTCTGGTCTTCGTAATGGCCCTCCATGGCGGCGATCTTGGCCGGCTGGTGCTCCAGCGTATTGAGCCCATGCTGGTCGCCGACGAAAATCTGGATCGGGGTGACGAGCGCCGCCATCCACATCGCCATCGAGAAGATGATGCGCGCCGGATGGTTGTTTTTGTTCTTGAGCAGATGCCAGGCACCGACCGCGCCCACCGCGAAGGCGGTGGTGAGGAAGGATGCCAGCACCGTGTGCACGAGGCGATACGGGAAGGACGGGTTGAAGATGATCGCCCACCAATCAAGCGGAATGAACTGGCCGACCTCATTGATGCCGTAGCCTTGCGGCGTCTGCATCCAGCTATTGACCGCGATGATCCAGGTTGCCGAGATCAGTGTGCCGATCGCCACCATGCAGGTAGCGAAGAAATGCAGGCCGACACCGACGCGCTTGCGGCCGAACAGCATGATACCGAGGAACCCGGCTTCGAGGAAGAATGCTGTGAGCACCTCATAGCCCATCAGTGGGCCGACAACCGGCCCGGCCCGGTCCGAAAACACCGACCAATTGGTGCCGAACTGGTAGCTCATGACGATGCCGGTCACCACGCCCATGCCGAAGACGATGGCGAAGATGGTTTTCCAATAGTCGAACAGGCGCAGGTACGCGTCGTCCTTCTTGATCAGCCACAGCGCTTCCAGCATGGCCAGAAAACTCGCCAGCCCGATCGAAAACGAGGGGAAGATGAAGTGGAAGGAGATGGTGAAAGCGAACTGGATACGCGCCAGGGTTTCAGCATCAAGGCCCAAAAACATGGCGTCCCTCCAGTTGCTTGCCCAAGCAAATTCGACTTGCTCAAGCTAGACCACAGTTCAACCCGACACCACCGGCAAGGTGACGCGGGTCACGGTGACGCGCGACAAACGGCACGCTGTTCGCCTAGGCCATGAATGCCGGGTCGGGGATTGCTCCTGCTGGCGCTGGCCTCGATCAATACCGGCCTGGTCCCAGATCACTGATATCGATATCCGGCTTGGTGCCGGAGATCATGTCGGTCATCACCCGTGCCGAACCGCAGGCCATGGTCCAGCCCAGCGTGCCATGGCCACTGTTGATGTAGAGGTTGTCCAGTTTGCTGATGCCGACGATCGGCGTGCTGTCGGGCGTCATCGGCCGCATCCCCGTCCAGAATGTGGCCTTCACTGTATCCCCGGCGCCGGGGAATAGCTGGTTGACGACGAAGGCCAGGGTTTCCTTGCGATGGGGCGACAGGTCGGAATTATAGCCTGAAAGTTCCGCCATGCCGCCGACGCGGATGCGGTCGCCCAGCCGGGTGACGGCGATCTTGTAGCTCTCGTCCAGCACCGTCGAGACGGGTGCGGTGGCTTCCTTGATGATTGGCGCGGTAATCGAATAGCCCTTGACCGGGTAGATCGGCAGGTCGATGCCGATTGTACGGCCCAGCCTGGGCGAAAAGCTGCCCATGGCCATGATGTAACGATCGCCGGTAATGCGGCCCGCGCTGGTCTGTACGCCCGCGACTTTTCCGCTTTGCACGTCCAGCCCGTTGATGGTCACGCCATAGCGGAACACCACGCCCAGTTCGACCGCCATCGCGGCCAGCTTGGTGGTGAAGATATGGCAATCGCCGGTCTCGTCGCCGGGCAGGCGCAGGCCGCCGGCGATCGGCGCGTCAGATGCGCCCAGCCCCGGCTCGGCGCCGATGCAGCCGGCCTTGTCGAGCACCTCATAGGCCACCCCATATTGCGCCAGCACCTCGATGTCCTTGTGCGCATCGTCAACCTGATGCTGGGTGCGGAACAATTGCAGCGTGCCGGCCATGCGCTCGTCATAGGTGATGCCCGTGTCCGCGCGCAGCGCCTTGAGCACGTCGCGCGAATACTCGGCGACCCGCACCATGCGCGCCTTGTTGGTCGCGTAGCGCCCGGCGGTACAATTGGTCAGCACCTGGAACATCCAGCGCACCATGTAGGGATCGGCGACCGCTTTGACGATTAGCGGCGGATGCTTCATCAGCAGCCACTTGATGGCTTTGCGCGGAATGCCCGGCGCGGCCCAGGGCGACGCGTAGCCTGGCGAGACTTCCCCCGCATTGGCGAAGCTGGTTTCCAGGGCGACCCCGGGCTGGCGTTCGATGACTTCAACCTCGTGCCCGGCCTTGGCCAGATAATAGGCCGACGTGACCCCGATAACGCCGCCGCCAAGGACTATGACTTTCATATAGGGTCGCGCTCCGTTGCCTCTTTGCGGGCGATAGTGGCCTTGGCGGCGACGCCGCGCAATCGCAGAAATGCCCTGGTGGGACCGCCGACACCGCCCGTCCGCAACCTTACAGTCTGCGGGCCGTTGCGGCTGCAACCAGTCCGCTTGCGAAAGTGCATCCATGACCATGCCAGCCGCCGTTCCGCGCGCCACCTATCGGCTGCAGTTGAACAAGGATTTCGGCTTCGCCCAGGCGCTGGCGCTGGTGCCCTATCTATCGCGGCTCGGCATCAGCCATCTCTACCTGTCGCCGATCCTGCGCGCGCGTGCCGGCAGCGCGCATGGCTATGACACGGTCGAGCATCGCGAAATTAACCCAGAATTTGGGACCCTCGACGATTTTCGCCGTCTCGCTGCTGCGGCGCGTGAGCGCGAAATGGGGATTATCCTCGATTTCGTGCCCAACCATATGGGCATCGGCGGCACCGAAAATGTCTATTGGCTCGATGTGCTCAAACTCGGCAAGGCCAGCCGCTATGCCCATTGGTTCGATATCGACTGGGCCCCATCCGACGCCAGCCTGACCGGAAAAGTCCTCGTGCCGGTGCTCGGCTGCTCTTATGGCGAGGCACTGGCGGAGGGCCGCCTGGTGCTGAAATTCTCGGCTGAAACCAATAGTTTCGCCATTTGGGCCGATGACGCCAACTTGCTGCCGCTCGACCCGAAGACCTATCCGGCGTCCAGGGAAGTGGAGGCCATCAATGCGGACAGGAACCGCCTCGATCGCCTCGTCAAACAGCAAAACTGGCGAGTGGCCCGCTATTCGGTGGCACCCGACGACATCAATTATCGGCGCTTCTTCATCGTCAACGAACTGGCGGGCATTCGCATCGAAGAGCCCGAAGTGTTCGATCATGCCCATGGGTTGATCTTCCAGTTGATCGAGGAGGGGCTGGTCGATGGGCTGCGCATCGATCACATCGATGGGCTGCGTGATCCCAAGGCCTATGCGGTGAAGCTGCGCGAGAAATCGCCGCGACCGATCTATCTGGTGGTCGAGAAAATCCTGGCTGCCCATGGGCAGTTGCGGGGCGATTGGGGCGTGGATGGAACCACGGGCTATGAGTTTTCTACTCATCTGACCGCACTGGGCAGCGATCCGGCCGCTGAGGCCGGGTTGACTCAGGCCTACGAGGATTTCACCGGCGAGCGGCGCGCATTTGTCGAGATCGAAACTGAAGCCAAGTTGATCATCATCGACACCGAAATGGGCGCCGAGCTCGACCGGTTGGCAACGCTGGCGCGTGCAATTGCGGTGGGCAAAAACGCCACAAGCGACCTCACCCGCAATGGGTTGCGCAATGCGATCAGGGCATTGGTGGCGAACATGTTCGTCTACCGCACCTACGTGGATGGGGACGGCAGCAGCGAAACTGACCGTCGCAATGCCGGCGTGGCGCTAGCTGAAGCGCGGCGGGCAGCGCCGACGCTGGACCCGGCCGTGTTCGACTTCCTCGGCGACGTAATCGCCAAGCCGGCTGATGCGGCCAGTTTGGAATTTGTCCTCCGCCTCCAGCAATATACCGGGCCGGTGATGGCCAAGGGATTGGAGGATACGGCGCTTTATCGCGGTAACCGATTGATTGCGCTCAACGATGTCGGCGAGCGGCCGGACCGGTTCAATATCGGCATCGCGGCGTTTCACGATTTCAACGCGGCGCGGCTGGCGCAATTTCCTAGTGCCATGCTGACCACGTCCAGCCACGATACCAAGCGCGGGGAGGACACCCGTGCCCGCATTTTGACGTTGTCGGGTCGCGCCGGTGAATGGAAAACCGCCGTCGATGAATGGACGGCCTTGATTGGCCAAGCGACAGAGGGCATCGAGCGCAATGAGCTGTGGTATTTCTTCCAGATGCTGCTTGGTGCCTGGCCTGCAGATTTTCCGGAAACCGGCGCTTTGCCACCGGCGGCCCTGGACCAGTTCGGCCAGCGACTTCGGGCGGCGATGCAAAAATCGGTTCGTGAAGCGCGGGTCAATTCCAGCTGGACCAAGCCGAACGAGAGCTACGAAGCGGCGCTGGCTGGGCTGATTGATGCGGCATTGGCCGATGGGCTGGACAACGCATTTCTGAACGCCTTCAGGCGCTTCGCCGCGAGTATCGGCGAGCAAGGCGCCAGGATCGGGCTGGCGCAGACCGTGCTCAAGCTCACGGTGCCCGGCGTGCCCGACATCTATCAGGGGGCTGAACTGTGGGAGCAGAGCATGGTCGATCCCGACAATCGCCGCCCGGTCGATTTCGTCGCGCGCTGGCAATTGCTCGACAACGCCGATGCGCCGCTCGATATCGCCAATTGGCGCGATGGCTCGCTCAAGCTGCAGGTGATCGAGCGACTGCTGCGCCTGCGAGCCGATGACCCGGAGTTGTTTGCCAGGGGTTCGTATGAGCCCATTGCGGCGGGCGACCACGTGGTGGCGTTTGCGCGGCACCATGATGGACGATCGATGCTGGTGGCGGTGGCCTTGCATCCGTGGATTGCGCCAGCGACCGATCTGCGCCTGACCGGGACACGGGCGCAGACCCAGTGGCAGGATGCCTTCACCGGAGCAGCCAGCGTGCCCGACAGCGCAGCCTTGGCTGCTCTGTCGGTTGCAGTGTGGCGGTCGGTCTAGTCTTTCAGATTATCTTCCACTACGGCCTCGGGGCGGTCTTCGCCCTCGGCGACTTCCTGGTGCCAGACGCCGTCGCGGGTTTCGTATTCGATGCCGGTTGAGGTGCCCGAGACCTGCTGGCGCTGCGCCGCGTTGGCTGCAGCCTCGTGTGCGTCCTTGTGGGTGCGGAACGTTTCGGAGAACACGTCGCCCACCTTATAGGCGAAGCCACCATCGTGTTCGACGATATCGTAGGTAATCCTGGTCATTGCAGTCTCCTTGGAGTGGGCACAACGCGCCAGCCGGCCCCGAGTTCATGCTAGCTTGACGCCGCCCGTTTGGCTGCGCAAAAGCGACGCATGTCGCACGAAATCCATCCGCTCGACCGTTCCTTCTTCGACCGCCCCATGCTGGAGGTGGCGCGCGACCTGATCGGCACCACGCTTTTGGTCGATGGCGTGGGCGGCATTATCGTTGAAACGGAAGCCTACGATCCGTCCGATCCTGCCTCGCATACGTTCAACGGCCCAACGCTGCGCAATGCCGCGATGTTTGGTCCGGCCGGCCACGCCTATGTTTATAAAATCTACGGCATCCACTGGTGCCTCAACTTCGTCTGCCAGCCCGGCAGCGCTGTGCTGATCCGGGCGCTGCAGCCGACCCATGGCCTCGATACCATGGCCGAACGGCGTGGAGGGTTGGCGGCGCGGCAGTTGTGTTCCGGTCCCGGCAAGCTGTGCCAGGCGCTGGGCATAACGATCGCGCAGAATGCCATGCCGCTCGACGAGGCCCCGTTCACTCTGCTGCCTGCTTCCGCCGTGGCCGACATCGCCACCGGACCGCGCATCGGCCTCACCAAGGGCGTCGATACGCCTTGGCGGTTCGTGCTGCGGGGATCGCCATTTCTCAGCAAGCCGATCCCTGTCTCTTAGGTTCGCAAGCGCACCATAGGGAACATTTTTTGGCCTCACATGTTTTCATGCCGAGGCGTGGACGCGCGTCGACCGGACATGGCGGCATAGGGAACAGGACGGTTTTTCCGGTCTCCCATCCTGGCCAACGAAATGGCAGCCGAGCCCTTATCCCGCCCGCGTCACGCCTCACCAATTTTCCGAGGAGAGCATCATGCCCAGAGGGGATAAATCTGCCTATACGGACAAGCAGGAGCGCAAGGCCGACCACATAGCCGAGGGCTATGAGGATCGCGGCGTCTCCGAAAAGGAAGCCGAGCGGAGGGCCTGGGCCACCGTCCGGCTCCGGCCGCGGCAAGGATACTGGCCATCCCGCAACGCATAAGGGCGGCGAAAAAGGTGGCAAGGCCGCCGCGAACCGCACCGCCGCCGAACGCTCGGCATCCGCCAAGAAGGGCGCCGCGACGCGCAAGCGCAATGCCGAGAGCCACGCCGCGCACTAGCCGCGGATAAACTCGCGATTATCCACACTCGCGCCCGTGACCGCCTTGCGGCTCACCCCCGCTCATGATTCAAGGGCAGGGTGAACGCGCTGGATTCGACATACGACATGTTCGGCACGGGAAACGTGCGCAGGCCCCGCGACCCGCTGGCTGTGCTGCGCGATATCTTTGGCCATCAGAGCTTTCGCGGGCAGCAGGAAAAGGTGGTCCGCCACGTCACCGATGGCGGTGACGCGGTAGTGCTGTTTCCGACCGGCGCCGGCAAGTCGGCCTGCTTCCAGATACCCGCCATCTGCCGCCCCGGCGTCGGCATTGTCATCTCGCCGCTGATTGCCTTGATGCGCGACCAGGTCGAGGCTTTGCGTCAGGCGGGTGTGCCGGCGGCGGCGCTGAACTCCTCGCTGACCCCAGAAGAGTCCGCCGACGTGCGCCGCCAATTGCGCAATGGCGAGCTCGATCTGCTCTATGTCGCCCCCGAACGGGTCGCGACGCCGGGCTTTGCCAACATGCTGTCGGGCATCGATATTGCGCTGTTCGCCATTGATGAAGCCCATTGCGTGAGCCAGTGGGGGCATGATTTCCGACCGGAATATCGTGAGCTCAGCAAGCTGACCGAGCTGTTCCCCGGCGTCCCCCGCATCGCCCTGACCGCGACCGCCGATCCGACGACGCGCGAAGACATTATCGAGCGGCTGGGGCTGGAAACCGCCAAGGTTTTCACCACCAGCTTCGATCGTCCCAATATTGCCTATTCGATCGTCGAGCGCGACAAGGCGCGCGATCAATTGCTGAGTTTCCTCGCCGCGCACAAGGGCAGCTCGGGCATCGTCTATTGCCTGTCGCGCGCCAAGGTCGAAGACACCGCCGAATGGCTCTCGGGCAAGGGCATTCCCGCTCTGCCATATCATGCCGGGCTCAGCGCCGAGCGCCGCAACGCCAACCAGGACGCGTTCCTGCGCGAAGACAATATCTGCATGGTCGCGACCGTGGCCTTCGGCATGGGCATCGACAAGCCCGACGTCCGCTATGTCGCCCATATGGACCTGCCGGCCTCCATTGAAGCCTATTACCAGGAAACCGGGCGTGCTGGCCGCGATGGCGCGCCGGCCGATGCCTGGATGAGCTATGGCATGGCCGACGTGGTGCAGCGCCGCCGCATGATCGACGAGGGCAATGCGCCCGACGAGGTCAAGCGCGTCGAGCACACCAAGCTCAACGCACTGCTCGGCGTCTGCGAAACGGCAGATTGCCGCCGCAAGGCGATCCTGGCGCATTTCGGTGAGACCTATGAGGCGCCCTGCAATAATTGCGACACCTGCCGATCCCCGGTGGAGAGCTGGGACGGCACCGAGGCGGCCATCAAGGCGCTGGCGGCGATCTATCGCACCGGTCAGCGGTTCGGCGCGGCCCATGTCATTGATGTGCTGGTGGGCAAAGCGACCGAAAAAGTCGAGCGCTTCGGCCACCAGAACCAGGCCGTGTTTGGCGCCGGCAAGGATATCGACGCCAAGACCTGGCAATCGGTGCTCCGGCAATTGACCGCCAATAGCCTTGTGGTGGTCGACCACGCCGCCCATGGGGCGCTGACGCTGGGCGAGGGCGCCCGCGCCGTGTTCAAGCATGAGCGCAAGGTGACGCTGCGCAAGGACCAGCCGAAAAAGGCCGCCGATGTGCGCCGACAACTGGCGGGCGCGGTGCAATTGGCCGAGCCGGCGATGACGGTATTCAATGCCCTGCGCGCCGAGCGCCTGCGCATCGCCAAGGAACAGGGCGTGCCGCCTTATGTGGTATTCCAGGATGCCACCTTGCGCGCCATGGCGCTGGCGCGGCCGCGCCAATTGCATGACCTGCTGGAGCTGCCCGGGGTCGGCCAGGCCAAGCTGGAGCGCTACGGCGACGCGTTCTTGGCTGTTCTGGATCGGCATACGTAAATGCGCGTAAGTATTCAGCTATGTAGTCCTGCGTTGAAACTCGCGCGGTTAAGGTAAAGAGCGCGTTTCATTACCTGAAGTTCATCTCACCTGCTAGAAAATCTGCAGCGGTAATAAACCGTTAAGCATGATCTATTGGGGGCAGTGATGGCGAACTCTTTCAGGACGGAATCTTCCGGCGAAGCGCTGGTCCGTGCTTTTCGATCAAGCCCGGCCGCGTCATTGCCTGCTCCGTCATCGGTCAGCCACTCGATGTTTCGCAGCGACCCGGCGCCAGGCTTTCCCGGACTGCCGTCCCTGCCGCTGAGCCTGGGCGACTTCGGTTCGCGGCTGTGGCGCACCAAGGGCTGGGCGCTATCGACCGCCTTGGCGTTCGGCGCACTGGCAGTGGTCTTCTGTCAGGTGATGCCAGCTAATTATCGGGCCAGCGCGCAGATCTATATCGATCCGCAGAACCTGCAATTGCTGGAACGCGATCTCGCCCCCAATGCGGCAGGGGGCGATGCCGGCGTGGTGCTGATCGAAAGCCAGGCCCGCGTCATGGCCTCGCAATCGGTGCTGCGGGCAGTGGCCATCCAGCTCGATCTGGACCACGATCCCGAATTCGTCGGCAGCGGCAGCCCGCTCAAGGCGTGGCTCGATCACGTGCTCAACGGACCGCCCGGCGCCGATGTCGATGATCTGCAGCGCGCGGTGACGGCCCTGGGCAAGGCGGTTTACGTGGTTCGGCTCGACCGTACCTATGTGGTCGATGTGCATGCCGAATCCGAAAGCGCCACCCGCGCCGCCGAGATCGCCAATGCCGTTGTGCAGCAATATCTCAATCTGCGTGAAAGCCAGCGCGCCGGCCAGGCAGGGCGTGCCTCGGGCGAGTTCGAGGGGCGGCTGGCGCAATTGCTCAAGGAACTGGAAACGGCCGAAAACGCCGTCGAGAGCTTCAAGAGCGCCAACAATATCGTCGAGACGGGCGGGCAATCACTGCTCGAAGGCGAGGTCAGCCAAGCCAATCAGGGCCTGCTGTCGGCAAATGCGGCTGTCGCATCGGCGCAAATCCAGCTCGATCAGTTGCAAGCACTGGCCGGCGATCCGAACCGCATCATGGCGCTGCCGGAGGCCCAGGGGTCGCCCGATATGGTTCGGTTGCGTGGCGAGTTACAGGTTGCCAGCAGCGATGCCGCCGTGCTGTCCGCCACACTGGGTGCGCAGCATCCGCGCCTGTTGGCGGCAAAGGAGCGCGTGGCTGGCGCTCGCGCTGCACTCAATGCTGAAATTGACCGCTTGCTGGCCAGCGCCGAACTTAATCTCGATCGCGCCAAGGACAATGCCGCCTCGCTCGATGGCCGCGTTTCGGGGCTCACGGGGGACTTGCAGAGCACCGACAGCAAGCGGGTCCGCCTGCGCCAGTTGGAGCGCGAGGCAGACGCCAGCAAGGCCGTCTATGAGGATGCCCTGCTGCGCTCGCGCGAAACCGCCGAACAAGCGCAGATCGATACACTCAATGCCCAGGTGGTGTCGCAGGCCTCGCCGCCGGTCAGCCGCAGCTTTCCGCCCAAGTTGAGCCTTCTGCTCCCAGTGGCGCTGTTGTTTGGCCTCTTGGCGGGAGCGGGGATCGGGCTGGGTCTGCAGGGCATGCCCGCAAAGGGACGGGACCATGCGTGATCTGTCTCGCCGTGCCGTGGTCGCCGGGTTGCTGGTGGCCGGTGTTCTGCCCGCCCGTGCGCAACCGGCAACGCGCATTGAGATCGACGGCCATCGCATGACTTGGAATGGCCAAATCCTGCGGCTGCGCGGTGTTGCCATGGGCGATCCTGTCTATATCCGCGCCGGCCGCTCGCTGAGCGACTACATGACGGTGGCAACAGACTGGTCGGCCAATTGCGTGCGCATCAGCGTGCATCCTGGCCACTGGCGGTATGATCGCAACCAGATGGCAGCGCTGCTCGATGCCGATGTGCAGGCGGCGCGGGCGCAGGGCCTGTTCGTCATCATCGACTGGCACGCCATCGGCTTTCCCGGCATGTATCAGCCGATCCCTCCGCCCGAATGGGGGCTGCTGGCGGACGCTTATCTGTCCACCATCGAGGACGCAGCCGACTTCTGGCGCGCCATGGCAAAGGTCTACGGCAATGACCCGGCGATCCTGTTCGAGCTGTGGAACGAGCCGGTTACTGACGATCACCATTGGGTGTCCGACGGCGCCGGCTGGCCGCAGTTCCGCGCCGCATGGGTGGAGCTGACGGCGGCCATCCGCGCCATCAGCGACAATGTCATCCTCTGTGCGGGCGGCCGCTGGGCGCATGACCTGATCGGCGCGGCCGCTGCGCCGATGGACGATCCACGCACCGCCTATGCGTGGCACGTCTATCCCAACGAGGATCGCGACGACCCCGATCGCTGGTTCAAGAGCCTCGCGGGGTTGGCCGCGCAAAAGCCCATCGTCGTGACGGAATGGGGCTTCCTGCCTGATGGCCTCGGTGATCTGACCGGCGGGCTCGACGACTTTGCCCGCCCCTTCGTTGCCGACATTCTCGACGGGCTGGGACTGGGCCATACCGCCTGGTGCTACAGCCCGGGCGCCACCCCGGCATTGCTGGCCGCCGATGGCGCATCTCCCTCGGCCTATGGCCGCTTCGTGCGGGATCAGTTGCGAAGCTCGGCTGCTGCCGAACCGTTGATACTTGCGCCGGCAGACAGATCATGAGACGCCGCCTTTCGCCCCCCGCGCTGCGGCCCAAGCCGGTTCCGGCCCATGCTTTTCCCCGCTTCGAGACTGTGCAATTCGCCGGCCTGCCGGTGGCTCGGCTGGACCGCGCCCGCACAACGCAATTGCTGATCGACCTGGCGGTGAAGTTCCGCCGCGGTGATCGGCCCTGGATCTCCACCAGCGTCAATGGCCAGGTGCTGTCCAACGCGGCCCGCGATGGCGACCTGCGCGAGGCCATGCTGTTTGCCGATCTGGTCAGCGCCGATGGCCAGCCCATGGTGTTGGCGAGCCGACAGGTCACCGGCTTTGACTTGCCCGAGCGAGTGGCGACGACCGACCTGTTCCACGATGTGGCGCGGGCCGCCAAAAGCCGGCCGCTGACCATGTATTTTTTGGGTTCCAGCGAGGCCGAAAACGCCCGCGCGGTGGCCAATGTGCGCGCAACCTATCCGCATCTGCGCATTGTGGGGCGCATGCATGGCTATCATAGCCACGCCGAATGGATCAGGCGGGTCGCCGAGATCAATGCGGTGGGGCCGGACCTGCTCTGGGTGGCGCTAGGAGTGCCGCGCGAACAGCAGTTCTATATGCGTTTTGCCCATGCGCTGCCTAATGTCGGGCTGATCAAGACCAGCGGCGGGCTGTTCAATTTTCTTTCCAGTTCGGCCAGCCGCGCGCCGCAATGGCTGCAGGACAACGGGCTTGAATGGGCCTATCGGCTTGTTCAGGAACCGCGCCGCCTGCTCTTGCGCTATCTCACCACCAATCCGCATGCGGCCATGCTTATGCTCACCCAGCGCCAGTTCGGACGGCGAATTTGCCATCTCGGGCGTGATCGCCATGAGCGCTGACAGCCAGACGCTGGGCCGCGCCGTCGGCGGAATCGATGCCGGGCGCCTGCTGGTCATTGCCTTCGTGGTATTCACCATGCTGGTGCTGTGGACGCAGGCGCAACCCCTCGCCAGCCTGCAGAATTATGGCGTGCTGGATGATCCGACCCAGTCCAATGCGCTGCGCCGCAACCTGACCCTGGCCATTGCGGGCGGCGCGCTGTGGATGGTCGTCCGCGATGGACAGATGCGCCAGCTCTGGCATGCCATGAGCCCCGGGCTCCTGGCCATCTTCGTCTGGTTCGCGCTGACATCGGTGATCTCGCCCAGTCCCGGCCTGGCGCTGAACCGGCTGGTGCTGGCGGGCGTAGTCATCGTCATCGCTTTTTGCCTGCCGCAGCTATTCGCCCGATTTGCGGACTTCGTCACTAGCTACGGCGTGGCGGTGAGCATTGCGGTGGCGCTGTGTTTCCTGGGCGTGCTGTTCGTGCCTGACCTGGCGATCCATTCAGCGCGCGACAATGTCGAGCAGGGTCTGGCGGGCGACTGGCGCGGCGTGTTCCGCCACAAGAACGACCTGGCGCCGATGGCCATCCATTTCGTGTTCGCCGGCCTCCTGCTGTGGCGGGTGGCCAACAAGGGTTGGGGCGCCGTGGTGATCGCCGGCTCGATGATCTTGCTGATCATGTCGGGTGGCAAATCGGCGGCGTTGCTGGTGCTGCCGACGCTGGTGGCCGCAGCATTGATCGTTCGACTGCGCAACCCGATGGTTGTTGCCGTGGTGGCCTTCATGACCGTAGCCGGGCTGGCGCTGCTGACGCTCGGTTCAGTGGCGTTTCCCGCGGTCGGCGCCGTGGTCGCCCATCTCCCCGATCCAACCTTCACCGGCCGCGCCGATATCTGGACGCTTGGGCTGGAGGCTGCCGGTGCAAGGCCGCTGACCGGGTTCGGCTACAACATCTTCTGGGATACCGGCGCCGCCTATGGCCTCGCCAATTCGGGCGATACGGCGGCCCAGGTGTCCCACGCGCATAACGGTTTCCTCGATGTGGCCATTTCGGCAGGTTTGCCCGGCTTGCTGCTGGTGCTGATCTGGGCCGGCTATGCGCCGTTGAGGCACATTGCGACCATTCGCCGGAAGGCGCTTGACGCCACCGAGGCGGCCTTTCTCGAATTCCTGGTGCAGGGCTGGCTGTTCACGCTGATGATCTCCAGCCTCGAGGCAGTGCTGTTCAATCGCGGCGACTCCATCTGGTTCACCGGCCTGCTGTCGATCGTCTGCCTGCGGCTGTGGTCGCGCGCGCGATGACCCGTGTCCTGCAACTGGTCACCCGCGACGAGCCCGGCGGCGTGCAGGTGCTGACCCGCATGATCGAAGCGGGGTTGCGGGACCGCGACATCGAGGTGGTCACGCTGGCACTCGATATCGGCGGCAAGTTGCCAGCGCGTCTTGCCCATGCGGTCAAGGTGGTGCGAGCCTTGCTGGTGGGGCGCTACGACGCCGTGCTGTCGTATCAGGCGGCCGCCAGCGTGGTCGCGGCGGTGTTTGGCTGGATCGGGCACATTCCGGTGCGTGCCGTTCACCAAACGGCCATGCCGCATGCCGTGCGCCCTCATTGGCGCCTCCTTGACCTGTGCTGTGGCGCACTGGGTCTGCACACCGTGGTCATCGCCAATTCCCGGGCTACCGAACTGGCTTACGCACCTTATCCTGCCGCCTATCGGGCGCGCCTTCGCACCATCCTGCATGGCGTGTCGCCTCTGCCGCGGCCAAAGTTCTCGTTCAACTGGCGCTCGGCCCTGCTCATTCCGTCGCAAGCGCCCCTATTGGTGAGTACCGGCAGGCTGACGCCGCAGAAAAACCATGCGGTGGCTGTCGCGGTCTTGGCCAGACTCCCCAGCATGCATTTGATCATCGCCGGCGAAGGCAGCGAGCGCGGGGCGCTGGCGGCGCAAGCCAAAGCCCTGGGGGTCGCCGACCGGCTGCATCTGATCGGCGATCGGCCGCGCGACACTGTGGCGAGCCTGCTGGCCGCAGCCGATCTCTACGTCTTCCCCTCGATATGGGAAACCTTCGGCCTGGCGGTGGTCGAGGCCGGCATGACCGGCCTGCCCATCGTGGCGGCGGATTTGCCGGTGCTGCGGGAAGTCCTGCAGCCCGCCTGCGGGCATGGCCTGGCCCAGTTTCATCAGCCCGCCGATGCGGCGAGCCTCGCCGCTGTCGTGCGCTCCATGCTGGCCCAATATCCCGATGCCGCGCACCGCGCTGCTTCGGCCCGAGCGATGGCCGACCGACATGGCATTGCGCCGATGCTCGATGCCTATGAGCTTCTGCTTGAGGGCGCGAGGCGGGTCAGCAGATAGGCGGCGATCCGTCCAAGATCGAACAGGTTCCACATGACGGCCAGCCCAATCCCGCCCAGCAGGGTGATGGCGAGTCCGCCGAACCAGCCCACGACGCCGCCCAATCCCGCCATTATGAGGGCCGCGAGCAGCGCCGTGGCAATGGCTATGACTGTAGCGGTGCCGGCTTGCGTCCAGTCGATGGGCATGATCGCCGTCTTGCGGTCGGCGATAAGGAAATAGGCGAGGCCCGTGGCCTGGGTGGCCGTGAAGGCGGTGGCGGCGCCGATCAGCCCGAATGGCGGGATCAGGATCGCGCAGCTTGCCGCGGCCACTGCAACCATCAGCAGCGACGCCCGGACCTCGCGCCGGGCTGAGCCGGCGAAGTAGATGACTTGGCCGAAATAATAGGCGCGGAGCACGAGGCAGGCGGTGCCCAGCACCAGGATGGGCATCGCCGCCAGCGCGCTATCGCGATAGTCCGGCGCCAGCACGACGCTGATCACGCCGGTGCCGAACAACACGAAACCGACGACGCCGAATACCACGATGACCCAGAGCGTGACGAAGGCCCGCCTCAGGATGGTGCGGCTGGCTTCCCGCTCGGCTGCCAGCGCCTTGGCTTGCGACACATAGGCGGCGGCGATGGCTTCGCCGAGGACGACGAAGCTCTGGCGGATGATATCGGCCACCGCCCCATAGGGGCCCACGGCGCCGGCTCCGGCCCACCAGCCCAGCGCGATGCGGTCGAGATTGATCGACAGCGCCCCGGCCATCAAGGCCAGGATCAGCGGCCAGCCATAGGTCAACAGGGCCAGCACATCGCTGCGCTCGGGCGAGACAAATCCGGCTTTCCATATGCCCTGCCGCAACGCGAGCAGCACCGGCAGTGCTGCCAGGATATGCGTCAGGCCAATGGCTGCCAGCAGCGCCGTAGCATCCTTGAGCACCAGCAGCGTGGCGCAACCCAAGGCCAGCATCAGCACGCCGCGCAGCAGGCTGGCCACCGTCACCTGACCGACCAGCAGTTGCGCCCGGCCAACCTCCACGGCCGCGATGTGCACGACCAGCCCGAGCACGAGCGCGGCGATGCCGAGCCCTTGTGGGGCGCCGATTAGCCCAAATGCTATCGCGCCGCCCAGAACGATCAGGGCCGCAAGGGCGATAGCCCCCAGCAGCGCGCACAGGGCGACAGCCAGCCGCGTGGCGCGGGCCGGGGTGTAGACGCCGAAATGGGCGTGCAGCAGCCATTGGAACGCCGTGCCGAAGACGATGAAGCTTGTGGCGAAGCCCACGAGGTAGTGCCCGAACACGTCGGGCGGCGCCAGCCGGGTGAACAGCGCCACCGAGATGAGGTTGAGGACCGCCGCGGCAACGCGCGACACCAGATAGAGACTGGCATGGCGATCGTTCAAGGACGAAGCTCTTTATAAGTATACATGGATAAGTAGTTTCCAGTACAATTAACTCAGTAATGAAGTGTTCGGCGCGATGCAATTACAAATACCAAGGAATGTGTAACACAATTGCCCATGGTATTCGCGTTGTTGAGACATGTTTGAAATTTCTAAAAATAGATCCGGCCGGATCGTCATGCTGGTGCGCGCCTTTTCGGGCGGCGGGGCGCAGCGCGATGCGGTGGAACTGGCCAATGGGCTGCATCGTGATGGCTGGCCGATGGCTATTGCGACGCTGGATGTCGGCGGTCCACTGCGGGCATTGATCGAGCCGGACATGCCCGTGATCGACCTGGGGCAGGGGCGCAAGCGCCGCATGGCGCTTGCTGCGCCCGCGCTGGTCAGCATGCTGCGATCACTGCGTCCGGCCGTCGTCATTGCCTCCGAAGCGGCCGCGAATGGGTTGCTGGTGCTGGCCTCGCAAACGCTCGCGCGTAATATCCGGCCCCGCATCGTGCTGCGCGAGGTGGCGAGTCCCGTGCAGGCCCTTCGGGACGACCCATATGTTCAAAACCGTATGGCCTACCGGCTGGCGCCGCTGTTTTATCCGCTGGCCGATCGCGTGCTGAGTTTGACCGAAGGTGTGCGGCAGGACCTCATCGCCCGGTTCGGGGTGCGGCCGGAGCGGGCGATCAACCTGGGCACCAATGCGGTGTTGACCGAGGCGCGGCTTGCGGACATTTCGCAGCCGGCGGCGCGGACGCCAGGCCTGATTGTCGGCATCGGGCGCTTGTCGCCGGAAAAGGACTTCGCCACCTTGATCGCGGGTTTCGCCGCATTGCGTGAGGTGCGCGATGTGAGCTTGCGGATCCTGGGGGAGGGGCCGGAACGGGCAGCGCTGGAGCGGCAGATTGCGACGCTCGGCCTGACGGGGATCGTGCACCTGCCCGGCTTTGTGGCCGAACCGATCGACTATCTGCGTGAGGCCTCGCTGTTCGTCAGCACTTCGCGGCATGAGGGGTTCGGCAATGCCATCGTGGAGGCGTTGGCTTGCGGCGTGCCGGTGGTGGCGACCGACGCGCCGCATGGGCCGCGCGAGATTCTGCGCGACGGTGCCTTGGGCGCATTGGTGCCGCTTGGCGATCTATGCGGATTGGTTGACGCGATGGATGTGGCGCTCGATCGGCCGGCCGATCCGATGCTGCTGCAGGCGCGGGCGGCCGATTTCACCACCGAACGTGCCGTCGCCCGCTTTGCAGATGTGCTGGCGGGGCTCGGTGTCATCAAAACGCCGCTGGCCATGCTGGAAGTCGCATCATGATGACCGCAGCCGATGGCCTGCTGGGCATGTCGCGGCGGATGGCGCGGGCGGTTCCCTATCGACCGTTCCGGCTCGCACTGGAGCGGCCGGTCGTGACCTTCACCTTCGACGATTTCCCGCTTTCGGCAGCCGAGCACGCGGCGCCACTGCTGGAAGCGGCCGATGCGCGCGGCACGTTCTTTTTCGCCGATGGCCTGGCCGGCGGGTCCGAGAACGGACAGCCGATCGCCAGCCGCGACGTGGTGGCGGAGCTTGCCGCGCGCGGGCACGACATCGGTGGCCACACCAGCCAGCATATCAATGTGCAGCGCAGCACGACCAAAGACCTTATTGCCGATGTGACTGCCAACACCTCGGCGATCGCGACGCTGACCGGGCAAGCGCCGACCTCCTTCGCTTACCCGTTCGGCGTCGTGTCAATTCGCTCCAAGGCCGTGCTGGCGGCCCGCTATGCCGGCCTGCGCGGCATAGCGGGCGGCATCAATCGGGGCTGGATCGACCTGGCGCATTTGCGGGCGCAGGAACTGTACGACGTCAGCTCCAGCCTCGGCAGCATGTACGCATTGCTGGACGATCTCGAACGCGACGGCGGCTGGCTGATTTTCTACACCCACGACGTGCGGACCGATCCGTCCGGCATCGGATGCTCGCCGAGCTATTTTGGCGCGGTGCTGGAAATGGTCGTCAGCCGTGGCATTGCTGTCCAGACCATGGCGCAGACGCTGCAGGAGCTGTGAAATGGACGTCATGACCAAGCCCAGCGCCATCGCGCCGATGCACCCGGCCGATATTCCCGCAGTCGCGGCGATCTTCTATCGCGCTTTTCGCCGCCCCGATCAGCACCCGGACGACGAATTCCGCGCCTATCTCGAGCAGAGCTTCTTTGGCAGCCCCTCCTATGATCCGGCGCGGGCGGGCCTCGTGCATCGCGATGAGGATGGGCGGATCGACAGTGCGCTGCTGGTCATTCCGATGCAGGTCAGCGTGCATGGCCGCACCATCACCGGGCGCCTGATGAGCAATTACATGACCGATCCGCAGCGGCGAACCGGGGGCGGGGCCGGCATGGTGCTGACCATTCGCGCCCGCAACCAGGACTTCTGCTTTTCCGACAGTGCCAATGCGGTCAGCGCCGGGCACTGGAAAGCGGTTGGCGGCAAGGTATTGCCGATCCATAGCCTCGATTGGCGCATGGTGTTCCGGCCCGCCCGCTGGTTGGCGCTCCGCGCTCGCTCGCGCCTGCCGCCTTTCGTTCATCGGCTGGTGTCAGGTTTGGCGTTGCCTGTCGATGCAATGCTGCGACGCATGTTGCCCAAGATGTCCTCCGGACCGGTGGCGCATGTTGCGCCTATGTGTCGCCCCGCCTTCATTGCCGCTGCGCCACGCTTTGTGGAACGCTTTGCCGTCCATCCTGTATGGGCGCCCGACGAGCTTGGCTGGCTGCTCGACATGGCCGCCCGCAATACCGTCGATGGCCCGTTGCGGTTGCTGGAAGTGCATGACGATAGTGGCGCCCTCTGCGGCTGCTGCGCCGTCTACGCGCGGCCGGGCGCCACCGCCAAGGTCCTCAACATCATGACGACGCCCGGCAGCGAGGCCATCGTGGTGGGCCATCTGCTGGCCTATCTCGATGCGCTGGGATGCGTTGCCGCGCAGGGCATGGCGCAGCCATTCCTGCTGGAGGCGCTGGGGCAGCAGAAGCGCATGAGTTTCGTGCCGCGGGGCGCCTATTGCATCAGCACCAGGCATAACGAGATCGTCGATGCCGCGCTCAAGGGCGATTGCTACCTTGGGGGCCTGATGGGCGAGGATTGGAACCGGTTGGTGACCGACTTTCACGATTGATCGGCGCGGCGGCGCGCGGCATGGTGCGACCGTATCGAGATGCCGGAAGGTTCGCCCCGCCATGACTGAGCTTTCCGCCCCCCGCCCGCGCTTTGCCGTGCTCGATATCGCGCGCGGCGTCGCCATCATCGCCATGGCGATCTACCATTTCTGCTGGGACTTGGCCTATTTCCGGTTCATCGACGCCGATGTCGGCTATGGGCTGGGCTGGGTGATCTTCGGCCGGCTGGTGCTGACGGCCTTCCTGCTGCTGGTCGGCATCGGTCTAGTGCTCGGCCACGGGCGCGGTATTCGCTGGCCGGCCTTCTGGCGGCGCGAGGCCATAGTGGTGGGCGCCGCAGTCATCATTACGATCGCCACCTACTTCGCCTTCCCCGATAGCTTCGTCTATTTCGGCGTTTTGCATGCCATCGCGCTGACGAGCCTGTTGGCGCTGCCCTTCCTGCGCGCGCCGCTGGCCCTTGTGGTGGCGGTGGCAGCGATCGTCATCCTGCTCCCGGTAATCTACTCCGATCCGTTTTTTGATTTGAAGCAAACCTCGTGGATCGGCTTCTGGGTCAAGGCGCCGCCGACCAATGACCTGGTCTCGGTATTCCCGTGGCTGGGCATCGTGTTGCTCGGGGTGATCGGCGCGCGGATGGTGCTGGAATCGGGCGCCGCAGTTTGGCTCGCCGCGATCCGGCCGGACAATCGGCTGGCCCGTACGCTGTCGAAAATGGGCCGCTGGAGCCTGATCATTTATCTCGTGCATCAGCCGACCCTGCTCGGCATTCTGTTTCCGCTGGCGGGGATATTGCATCCCGAAGTGGCGGCGCGGGAAAGCCAGTTCCTGGCCTCGTGCCACTCCACCTGCGAAGAAGGCGGCACTTCGCCCCAGCTTTGCGTCACCTATTGCCAATGCGGGCTCAAGGGCGTCGCCGACAACGATTTATGGAATGCCGTCTATACCGGCATGGTCACTGCTGCCGAGCAATCCAAGCTCGACGAAACCACGCGCCAGTGCTCGGCACTAATTTATCCTGTTGCACCATCGGCACAGTAGTTTGCGCTGTCACAAAATATCGATAATCGAGTGCCGTTAGCCTCAATTAGGTCTTGAACAGCCTAAAAAATGGGCTTTGTATACGTCCATACGCGATTTGCCCGAACAGGGGCCGGTTTCTCCGACTCCCCTCGCCCGGGCGCCCCAATTGTTGAAGTCTGGATTTCCCGTGACCACCGAAAAGGTTGGCCGTGCGTATCTGCGCGGCGACTCCCGAGCCCATGTTGCCGATGCCCATGTGGGTAAAGGCCAAAGGCCGCTGACCCGCATCACCATCTATTCGCTGCGCCATCCTTGGCAGGCCTCCATCGCAATCGGGGCGACGATTATCGCCTCGGTGCTGCAATTGATGATCCCGCGCCTGTTGGGGCACGCGGTCGACCAGGCCCAGGGTATTTTGAGCACCGGCGCCGAGGGCGCGCAACAGGCGCTGCTGTGGAGCGCGCTGATCCTGCTCGGCGTGTCAGTGGCGCGCGGGTTTTTCACGCTGGCGCAGAACTATTATTCGGAAGCCGTTGGCCATCAGGTCGGCTACGAATTGCGGCTCGCCTTTTACGACAAGGTGCAGCGGCTGTCCTATTCCTATCATGACAAGGTCCATACCGGCGACCTTATCACCATGGGCCTGCTCGACCTCGATGGCGTGCGCATGTTCTTTTCCACGGGCCTCGTGCGCACGGTGCTGTTGGCCGTGCTGATCGGGGTCGGCGCGTTCATGTTGCTCTCCACCGATTGGTTGCTGGGGCTGCTGGCGCTGAGCTTCGTGCCCTTCGTGGCCTGGCGCTCCTCGGTGGCGCAACTCACCCTGCGGGCGACCTGGGTCACCCTGCAGGACAAGCTTTCGGCCATGACCCGCGTCATGGAAGAAAACCTCGGCGGCATTCGTGTCGTGCGGGCCTTTTCGGCGCAGAAGTTCGAGCTCGACAAGTTCGACCGGGCCTCCAAGGAGGCGCTGGAGCTGTCGCATGACCGCGTCAATATTCGCGTACGCAACACCTCGGCGATGACCTTCTCGTTCTTTACAGCGATGGGGCTGGTGCTGTGGTTCGGCGGCAATAAGGTGATCGCCGGCGACATGAGCGTGGGCACGCTGGCCTCGTTCCTGACCTTCATGACCATTTTGCAGATGCCGGTTCGTCAGCTCGGCCTGATGGTCAATTCCTTCGCCCGCGCCTCAACCTGCGGCGACCGCCTGTTTGCCTTTCTCGACGAGCCGCTGGCCATCGCGGACGTGCCGGGTGTGCCCGACCTCAAGGTCACCAAGGGCACGCTTAAGTTCGAGAATGTGCACTTCACCTATCCGGGCGCCAATCATCCGACGCTGGACGGCGTCAGCTTCGAGGCCGTAGCCGGCCAGACCGTGGGCATTGTCGGCGCACCGGGCAGCGGCAAGTCGACGCTCGCCCATCTGATCCCGCGTTTTTACGATGTCAGCTCCGGCAAGATCACCATCGATGGCCAGGATGTTGGCCAGGTGTCGCTGCAATCGCTGCGCCGCTCGGTCGCGGTAGTGCAGCAGGACTCGTTCCTGTTCACCACTACAATCGAGAACAACATCGCCTATGGCGATCCGTGGTCCAAGGAAACCAAGATCGAAAAGGCCGCCGAAAGCGCGCAACTGCACAATTACATCATGGGTCTGCCCTCGGGCTACGAGACCATTGTGGGCGAGCGTGGCGTGTCGCTGTCGGGCGGGCAACGTCAGCGCCTGTCGATTGCGCGGTCGCTGGTGCTCAAGCCGGCTGTCATGGTGTTCGATGACTCCACCGCCGCCATCGATGCCGGCACCGAACACCGCATCCGCAGCGCCATGCGCCGCTATGCCAGCAACCGGGTGACGCTGATTATTTCCCATCGGCTGAGTTCGCTGATGCATGCCGATATGATCCTGTTCCTCGATGATGGCAGGATCGTCGAACGTGGCAGCCACGAGGAATTGCTGGCCAAGGGCGGTCGCTACAGCGCGCTCTATGACCTGCAGACCCGCCCCAGCGAAGACCTCGAAATCGGGAGCGCCGCACAATGAGCGCCATCGAAGAAGACGAGCGCGACGTCGCCAGCTTTCCCGGCCAGCGCCCCCCGCGCGCCAGCGTGGGCTCGCACCGCATCGAGGAAGAGGTCTTCGGCAAGGCCTATGATCCCAAGACGGTGCGCCGCATCTGGGCCTTCGTTTCGCCCTACCGGGCCAAGATCGTTCTCTCGGTCATCGCCGTGCTGGTGTTTACCGCCAGCCAATTGGCGATCCCGCTGATTATCGGGCGTGCCATCGATAGCGGCATGATCAAGGGCGGCGACCAGGCCAACCTGCTCTGGGCGGTCGGCGCCTTTGCGGTGGCTGTCCTCGTCAACTTCGGCGCCTCCTATGTGCAGGAAACCCAGGTCGGCGCGGTGGCGGAAAACGTGCTGTTCGACATGCGCCGCGCCATGTTCGCCCAGCTCCAACGCGTCTCGCTCAGTTTCATGGACAAGACCGAAGTCGGCCGGCTGATGAGCCGGTTGCAGGGCGACGTCAATTCCATGCAGGAATTCCTCGAAACCTCGGTGATTTCGGTCGGCGATATCGTGTTGCTGGTCGGCATCGTCGTCGTGCTGTTGAGCCTGGATTTCCGGCTCGGGCTGCTGACGCTCTCCACCATGCCGGTGCTGTTCATCGTGCGCATCTTCTGGCTGCCGCCGGCCAAGCGTGCCTTCTGGGCGGCGCACGAAACCAATTCGATCACCGCCGGCGCCATGGCCGAAGGCATCAATGGCGTGCGCACGGTGCAGAACCTGGATCGCCAGAAGGTCAATTTCGACCTCTATGACGACAAGGCCTATACCAACCTTTTGACCCAGCTCACCGGCTCGCGCTTTGCGCAGGTCATGGTGCCGATTGTCGATAGCCTGACCGGCATCGCCATGGCTATCGTCGTGGTGGTGGGTGGCTCGCTGGTGCTCAATGGCGGGATGGAAATCGGCGTCATCGTGACGTTCCTGTTCTATATCCAGCGCTTTTTTGATCCGATCCGCTCGCTGACGATGCAATATTCGATCATGCAGCGGGCCATGACCTCGGGCCGCCGCATCACCGAAGTGCTCGATATTCCCGCTTCGATCAATGACAAGCCCGACGCCGTGGTGCTGACGCGCGACATGGATGGCTCGGTCGAATTCAAGGACGTGGTGTTCGGCTATAGCGCCGACCGGCCGGTGCTCAAGAATGTCAGCTTCACGGTTCTGCCCGGCGAGACGGTGGCGCTGGTTGGCCCGACGGGATCGGGGAAAACCTCGGCCATGTCGCTGGTGCATCGCTTCTACGAAGTTCAATCCGGCGCGGTGATCGTGGGCGGCCACGATGTGCGCGACATCACCCAGGAATCGCTGGGCGAACAGGTCGCCATGGTGCTCCAGGAGCCGTTCCTGTTCACCGGCAGCGTGTTCGACAATATCCGCTACAACAAGGCTTCGGCGACGCTGGACGATGTAATCGCCGCCGCCAAGGCAGTGGGGGCGCACGAGTTCATTTCGCGCCTGCCGGGCGGCTATGACAGCGTGCTGGAACAGCGCGGTTCCAACCTGTCGCTGGGGCAGCGGCAATTGCTGAGCTTTGCCCGCGCGCTGGTGGCCGATGCCAAAATCCTCGTGCTGGACGAGGCGACGGCCAATATCGACAGCTATACCGAACGGCAAATCCAGAAGGCGCTGCTGATCCTGCTCGAAGGGCGCACCGGCATGGTCATCGCCCATCGGCTGGCCACCATTCGCGGGGCGGATCGCATCATCGTGCTGCAGAATGGCGAGCTGATCGAGACCGGCAACCATGATGAGCTGATGGATCTGAACGGGCTCTACGCCAAGCTGTACAATATGAACTACTCGTCGTTTGACGATATTCCCGATGAGATGATCGCGGGGAATGGACCGAAGGCGGCGTCGACTTAAGGCGATTAAGACAGGCTTGCAGCGCCGTTGAGAGATAAGACGAGACGAACCAAAGCATTCCCCACCCACGGTCTTCCCGCGGACTTGATCCGCGGGTCGTTCACCGCTTGTGCCGGCCTGAGGGTGGCCCGCGGGTTAAGCCCGCGGGAAGGCGGGGGGCGATTGAGATTGAAAGGCGGTAGCGGAAATAGATGGTGCCTGACCAAGCACGGGCCCCACTCTAGCCCTTTCCCTCAAGGGCACGATCGTATCGCTTTGCAGAGTGCGGCTGCATCACAATGTCTCTGCCCCGCGGGAGGGCGCGGCCCACCCTTTCGTTCAGCCCCCGTTCAACCCCCGCTGTTAGGGTCGCGCCAACTCAGCCCAGGTGATCCATGCGCATATCCGTCTCCGTTCTCGCTTTGCTTGCTCTCACCGCGCCCGGCTTCGCCGCCGAGGCGATCACCTACAAAGGCACGCTCAATGGCGCGCCGATCGTGGTGGAGTTGACCGATCCGGCCGATGGCCCGGTGGTGGGGCGCTATAGCTATATCGAGCATGGCGTCGATATTCCGCTGCAGGCGGCCGAGGGCGCGGCGGGGCAAGTCGCCTTGACCGAGGAGGCGCCCTGCGCGCCGGGGCTCTGCCCGGTGGATGACGACTACAACGTCACGTCCTGGCCGGTGGCGGCAACCTGGACGCTGTCGATGGCGGTCGACGGGAGCATAACCGGCACCTGGCAGGCCCGGGGCAAATCCAAGACACTGGCCATTGACCTGCAAAAAGCCGGCCAGCGCACCTTGCCCGATGGCACCGAACACACCCCCCATGGCCTGCCCGATAGCGCCGACGCGCTGTTCTACTCTCCTGACGCGGAATTGTCGGCCCAGACCGACCCTTATGACGTCATCAAGCTGGCCATTCCGCTTATCGAGGGGCCCCTCGAGACGCTGGACGGTTCGCACTTCCGCTACGTCACCGACCCGCGCACCAAGTTCGCTTTTCCGCGCCTGGTCGATCTGGTCGATGGCGGCGATATCGCTCCTGCCAACCTGGCCATGGCCACCGCGCATGCCGGCATCAGCCTTGGCGCTTTCGATTGCCTGTCGCAGATCTACGCCGGCTTTGGCGGCCGCGACGACATGCTCGACATGGGGATCGGCACGCTGGCGGGCTATGACGACGAAACTGTCACCATGACCTACCTGTCGCCAACGCTCACCACCTGGACGGAATCGGGCAGCACCTGGTGCGCCGGCGCCTACCCCAACAATCACGACAATGTCTTCATGATCGACACCGGGACCGGTGAGCCCCTGGCCCTTGCCCGTGTGTTCAAGGACTGGGTCGCGGTGAGCAACACCACCGATTATTCCGCGCCGGTCGACCAGGCTGCCGCGCGCGCCGCCCCCCAAGACTACACCTGGCAGGCCGGCCAGACGCTGATCGACTACGTCATCGCCAACAAGACCACCGAGGATGCCGCCTCCGACGACGATTGCGGCATCAATGACCTGATCGCCAGCAATCTGGGCGTCCGCTTCCTGCCGGGCGATAAGGTGGTGTTCGATCTTGAGGGTCTGCCGCATGCCATCCTTGCCTGTGGCGAGGACCTGCTCACGGTCAAGCTGGCAGATATTCCCGAACTGCTGGCTCCGACTGCCGCCGAAGTGTTTCCCTCGCTCGCCGCAAAATAAGCGCCCTCCGGCATGACCTCATGCCGGATCGCGCCTAGCGCGACTGTCATCCAGGGTTCACAAGACCTCCAGAATTGGCGGAGGAATCATGAGCATCTGGATCGGTGTGGCCATGCTGGCGGCGGTGTTCACCACCTCCGCCATCTCGGGCGTTTTCGGCATGGCGGGCGGGCTGATCCTCCTGGCGCTGCTGCTGATCGTCCTGCCGGTGGGCACCGCCATCGCCGTGCAGGGCGTGATCCAGATCGTCGCCAATGGCTCGCGCGCCATCCTGTCCCGCAAGTTCATCAACTGGCGCATTCTGGGCACCATGATGATGGGCCTTGCAACGGCCGGCGTGATCCTGTGGATCGCCCGCTATACGCCCGCTTTGGCGACCGTCTACATCGCCGTCGGCCTGATGCCGATCCTGGTTTGGATACCGGCGTCCTGGCTGCAACTCGACGCCGCCAAGCCCGTGCATGCCTTCGTCTGCGGCTTTGTCGGCGGCGGGCTCAACCTGACGGTGGGGGTTTCCGGGCCCTCGATCGACATCTTCTTCATCCGCACCACGCTGGATCGGCGCACCGTGGTGGCCACCAAGGCGGCGATGCAGGTGCTGTCCCATATCGCCAAGGTCGTGTTCTATTGGCAGGCCACCATGGTGCTGACCTCGCTCGAATGGGGCGCCGTCGCGCTGGCCGCGCCCTTCGCCATCGCCGGCACCAGCGCCGGCTACTGGGTGCTGCAGCGCATGACCGACGTCAATTTCCGCGTCTGGATGCGCTGGATCGTCACGGGTATCGGGGTTTATTATCTGGTGCAGGGCACCTTGCTGCTGATCTAGGACCATCTTGTCGCTATGGTGTGCCATCTGGGGAGATGGCATGCATAGTTTCGACAGCGTCACCGCGCGCTTGATTTTGCTCCTGGCGGAAACCGGCTCGATCGGTCGCGCCGCCGAGCGCGAGGGCATCGCGTCCTCTGCCGTCAGCCGGCGCGTATCGGACCTCGAAAGCCGGCTCGGCGTGGTGCTGTTCGATCGCTCCGCCCAAGGTGTGCGGCTGACCAGCGCCGGAGAGGCTTATGCGCAAGCCTGCCGCAGCGTGTTGCGCGCCATCGCCGATCTGGATGCCGTGATGGTGGATTTCGGCAATGGCCAGCGCGGCAGCCTGCGCCTGGCCTGCACAAGTTCGGCCCTGACCGGCCGGTTACCCGAATTGCTCGCGCGCTTTGCCAAGGAGCACAAGGCGATCGTGCTGGAAATTCAGGAGATGAGCGCCGCCAAGGCACTGCTGGCGCTGGACGAGGGGCGCGCGGATATCGCCATCGTCTCCGACAATTACGATTTTGCCCGCTTCGAGATCAAACCCTTCGAGGACGATCGCGTCTGGGTGGTGGCGCCGCCCGATCACCCGCTCGCCAAGGTGATCGAGCCGCGCAAGGACATCGCTTTCGATGCGGTAATCGTCCACGACATTGTGGGCATCCATCATGCCGGCTCGCTCGATCGGCTGTTGATCGAAGCCGCTAACAAGGCCGGCAAGCCGCTGGGCGAAACTGTGCGAGTGGAGAGCTTTCCGGCATTGGTGCGCATGGTGGAGGCCGGCTTCGGTGTCGGCTTTTTGCGCAGCAACAGCCTGCATCTGCTGGCGGGGACCGACCTGATCTGCGCGCCGCTGGCCGAGCCTTGGGCGCTGCGCCAACTGCTGGTGGCGCGGCGTAAGTCCAGCCCACTGTCGGCCGCCATGAAGCGCTTCATCACGCTCTGCGCCGACACCTACACACCCTCGATGTAACCCCTTGCGACAATAAGGGCCTTGAGCCGGTTTCGCTTCCGCACTAGAGCGGAGGCAGGGAGATGCCGCATGTCCACGTCGCGCAGGTTCAGCAAGGAGATCGGGACGGCCCTTGCCGTGCTGGCGCTCTATCTGCTGACCATCCTGACGCCGCTGCATCAGGCCCGCGCCACCCAGCTCGACTTCGCCGCCCTCGGCTATCAGACCATAGAAACCGGCTGGGTGCTGTGCTCGGCGGAGACTGACCGCAACGAGGGCAAAAGCCTCGTCACCAAATGTCCGGCCGCCGGTATCGGCAAGCAGCAACTGGTTGTGCCGACCTTGGCGGTCATCGCCGTTGGTGCGCCCACAATGGTGCTCACGGTCGGCTATGCGGAGTTGGCCCATCATCTGGTCGCGCCCCGCCTCAATCCGTCCGCGCCACCCCGAGCCCCTCCGGCAATCGCCTGATCCCGCGGCCTTCTGGCCGCTTCAGTTCCTTTGTTTCCTGGAGAGATCCAATGCTTCGCGCCTTTTTCCGAGCCGCCTTCGCGGCCGTCGTCATGCTGTCATCCACCGCCGCCTTCGCCCAGGAGGGCCACGGTCCAGCGGCTCCCGTCGCCGTCGGCACGCTCGAATTGAGTGGCGGCTTTGCCCGCGCCACACTGCCCAATGCCCCCGTTGGCGGGGCTTTCGTGACCATCACCAATAAGGGGGCGACCGATGACCGGCTGGTCTCGGTGTCGTCGCCCGCCGCTGATGTCGGGCAAATCCACGATATGTCGATGGAGGGTGACGTCATGAAAATGCGCCAGCTCCCCGATGGCGTCGTCATCCCGGCCGGAGAGACCGTGACTTTGGAGCCCGCCGGCCTGCACATGATGTTCATGGGGCTCAAGCAGCCCTTCGTTGAGGGTCAGACCGTCAAGATCACCCTGACTTTCGAGGCTGCGGGCAGAGTCGATCTCGACGTGCCGGTGCTCGGTGCTGCCGCCGATTCGGCGATGCATATGGACCATTAGGGGCGGGCGATGATCAGATCTTTTCGTCTGTGGCTCTGGGTGGCGGTTGTCGCCCTGGGCCTGACCGCCGGCGCCGCGGCGCTGCTGCTGCGCCAACCGGCGCAAGCGGCTCGCAGCTTCGGCGGCGGTACCTATTCGCTGGTCGACCAGAACGGCAAGGCGGTGGACCAGACCATGTTCCAGGGTCATCCGTCGGTGCTGTTCTTTGGCTATACGCATTGCCCCGACGTGTGCCCCACCACCATGGCCGAGATGGCTTCGTGGTTCCAGGAATTAGGTAATGAGGGCAAGGACTTACGGGCCTATTTCGTCACCGTCGACCCGGGACGCGACACCACCGCGGTGCTGGGCGATTATGTGAGTTGGGTGTCTGACCGCATCACCGGAGTGACCGGCGATCCGGCAGAAATTGCCAAGATTATCAAGGCCTGGGGCATCTTTGCCGAGAAGGTGCCGCTGGGGGATGGCGAATATTCGATGGACCATACGGCCTCGGTCTTCCTGCTCAACACCAAGGGCGAATTCGAGGGCACTATCGCTTATGGCGAGGCTAATGACACGGCCTTGGGCAAGCTGCGGAACCTCTTGGCCAAGTCTTGAGCTTGCGGGGCGGGTGCGAATCCGCCCCGCCTTGGTTAAGGTGATTGCAATAAGCATGCTGGAGTTCTTGCGATGCAGCCACGGATCAACATCATCACCATCGGGGTCGATGACCTCGAACGCGCCTTCGCGTTTTATCGGGCGCTGTTCGACTTGCCCGATGACAGCATCGGGGCCGGCGAGGATCATGTCGCCTTTTTCATGAGCGATGATTTTTCCTTCGTGCTGTTTCCGCGCGAACAGATTGCCCAAACCTCGGGCAAGGAAGTCGCCATCACCGGGACGGCGCAGTTCGTGCTCAGCCATGCGGCGGAGAGCCCCGAAGAGGTCGATGAGATTCTGGACCAGGTGCTGGTCGCCGGCGGAGCCATCATTACGCCGGGCACGCAATCGGAATGGGGCTATTCGGCCTATTTCGAGGATAGCGAAGGCAATGTGTGGGAATTGATGGCGACCGCGAAGGCCAACTAGATCTCGCCGTTCCGCGCCCGGAACGCCGCCCGCGCGGTCTCCACCTCGGCGTGATGCTCTTCCGCCCACATCCACACCCCGCAGAATGCCGCGCCGAGGCTGCGGCCGAGGTCAGTGAGGGTATAGTCGACATGCGGCGGGATCACCGGATGGACGGTGCGCTTGATCAGCCCGTCATATTCCATCTGGCGCAGCGTCTTGGTCAGCATCTTCTGGCTGATGTCGCCGACGAGGCGCCCGATCTGGGTGAAGCGCACCGTGCCATGCTCGTTCAGTGTCTCGAGGATCAGCATGGTCCACTTGTCGGCAACCTGGCCGATGACATTGCGCACCAGTGCCTCCAACGCCGGATCGAGCGGCTCCATCGCCACGCGTTCCGACCATCGATAGATTTTTGGTGGCGCAGAGGGCCTATTCACTGACACTCTCCTTTGGGTGTGTATCGAACTTTCGGGAGCCTACTTCCATATGGAGAGTGTGAGGCATATCTGTGCTTCACGCAACCTAGGACGAAGGACATCGCCATGCAGATCACCGGCAACACCATTCTCATCACCGGCGGCGGCTCAGGCATCGGCCAGGGTCTGGCCGAGGCGTTTCACCAGCGCGGCAATCAGGTCATCATCTCCGGCCGCCGCCAGTCGGCGCTGGACGAGGTCATCGCGGCCAATCCCGGCATGGTCGGCTATACGGTCGACATGGCCGACAAGGCGGATGTGGCTGAGTTCGCCAGCCGCGTGGTCTCTGCCCATCCAGCGCTCAATGCCGTCATCAACAATGCGGGCATCATGGTGGATGAGGATGTGGTCGGCGGGGACTATCTCGATATCGCCGAGGCCACTATCGCCACCAACCTGCTGGGGCCGATCCGGCTGATCGCGGCACTGCTGCCGCAGTTGCAGCGCCAGCCCAGGGCTGCAGTGTTGACCGTGTCGTCGGGGCTGGCTTTCGTGCCCAGGGCGTCGACGCCGACCTACAGCGCCACCAAGGCGGCGATCCATTCCTATTCGCAGTCGCTGCGCTATCTGCTGCGCGACACGGCGGTGGAGGTCATCGAGATCGCGCCGCCTTATGTGCAGACGTTTTTGCAGGGGGCGCATCAGGCCAGCGATCCCAATGCCATGCCGCTGGATGCCTATCTGGCTGAAACCATGGAATTGCTGGCCAGCGCGGCTGGTGGGGAGATTTTGGTCGAGCGGGTCAAGCCGCTTCGCTTTGCCACCGAGACGGGCAATGGGCAGGCGGTGTTTGATCTTATCAATCCGCAGTGAATGGTGAAGAAGCGCCCCCTGGAAGGGGGCACCCGATTATCCCCACACTCGGTCTTCCCGCGGGCTTGATCCGCGGGCCACTCGCCGCTTGTGCCGGACTGAGAGTGGCCCGCGGGAAGGGCCGGTGGGTGGGGTGGCATACGTGTAAACGAAAGAGGGCCGCGAGATACGCCTCGGCCTGCGCCGGGGTGACATCGTGGGTGGGGATGGCAGAGGCTGCCAGGCGAAGTTTATTCGGCAGCCTTAAAACCCGCCGCCAGTCTTGAACCCTGTCGGGCCCTTGCGAGTGCCTTGCGAGCCGGTGCGGGGGCGCGAGAAGCCGCCGCTGGAGCCGGAACTGGGGCGCGAGCCAGAATTGCCCGATGGCCAGTTGAAGCCGCCGCCGGACCGGGACTTGCCGCCGCCGATACTGGAATCGGGCCAGTCAAAGCCGCCGCCATTGCCGGACCAGGGGCCCGAATTGCTGCGCCCATTATTGGGCAGGCCGACGCCGCCGCCCCAATCGGTGGTGCCGGCTTGCCAGTTCTGGCTTTTCTGCCACTGGCCCCAATAGGTCGCCGCCGAAATGCCGCCGCGCAGGAAATCGTTGAGCAGGTCGCCCACGAGACGGTCCTCGCGGAAAGTCGAGCGGGGATCGTCGAATCGCTGCTTCTTGAACTCCCACTGGATGTCTTCCAACTCGCGACGTCGCGCAGCGAGCGTTTTGAGGCGATCCTTCTGCTCCAGCGTTTCGCTGTCCTCATCCTTGATGCGGGCGCGGGCATCGTCGATCTGGGCCACGATAGTGTCGTCCTGGCCGGTGCGGGTCAGGCGGGCTTCGGCCAACAGGGTCTGAATATCCTCGCGGCCGAGACCCGCGGCAAGGGCGGCGAGGGCTTCGGCAAAAGCGGGGTCATTGCCTTCCGACAGGCTGGCCAAGGCCTTGGCGGTGTCGTCGCGCTTGTCCTCGGCGGCGACGATTTCGGCGTCGATGGCCGCAATGCGGCTCTGGATGGCTTCGAGCGCATCGCGGATTGGCTTGCCGCCAGCGGCGTCGATGGCTTGCGTTTCCAGCGCATCTGCCTCAGCCTCGGCCTGTTTTGCCAGCGTGATCTGCCGCTCGGCATGCTCGCGCAGCCGCAGCGGGATTTCATTGAGCATGGCGAAGTTGGGCCGGGCCTTTTCGAATTTGACCAGCCCCGCAACAAGGCTATCGAGATAGCGGATCAGGTTGTTGGCGCGGTAGCCGCTGGTGCCGTAGCCGCGCTCCCACAGATACATGAACAGCCCGTCGTCGCGATAAGGGCGGCCCTTCTGCTCGCGGTCGGCCTCGGCCTGCTCGGTCTTGCGCATCGATTGGGCCGCGATATCGGCCAGCTCGGTGGCGTCCTTGCGCTTGGCGGCAAAGCTGGGCTCTTTGGCGATGCTGGCGCCGATGCGCGCGGCCAGCGCCTTGAGTTCGGCTTGGTGCGCATCGAGTTCCTTGAGCGCTGCGCCGCGGTTCTCGGTCGCCTGGACCAGCCCGGCATCGATCGCCGCCAGTTCCTTTTCGGACTGGCTCAAATCCTTGGCATGCGCCCTCATCATTTCGCGGGCCTTGATCTCGGCCTGCGAAATACGTCCGTCCAGTTCGGTCTGGATTGCGGGATCGAGCCGCAATTGCGCCAGTTGGCGGAACAGCTCGGCCTCGGTCTCGCGAATCTTGGAAATGCGCTCGGCCGAACGGGCCAGGCGCTTACTGATCTCATCCTCTTCGCGACGGATATCGCGCATCGCTTCATCGAGCGAGGCGAGGGCTTCGGGTCCGCGGATGCTCATTGCTCTACCACCGCGTCAACGCGCCGCCCAAGGTGGGCATGAGATATTCGACATCGAGGAAACCATCGGACTTGCGACCGACCTCGTTGGTCTGGATGATGCCATCGTCCTGCTTGTCGGCGGCGACGGCATTGTAGACGCTTTCGGGGACCCGGAGCGCCCACATGGCGACGGTTTCGGTCTGCCCGGTTTCCTCGTTGAGGATGGGTAGCGACAGCGCCTGGTCGTCCGGATCGATGGCCTCGACGATGATGTAATAATTGGTCGCCGCGGTGTTGACCTGGGGAATGGTCCAGACCCCCGATTGCACGCCGGGCCGGTTGACCACGCGCAGGGTATATTGCTGGCGCAACTGGTCGCGCAAAGCCGTCAGATGGCCCAGCGCCGCCTCGGCTTGCGGGCGATTGCCTTCGGCCGCATAGGCCTTGCCACGCGTGCGCCAGTCTTCGGCCTGGACCACGGCCTGCTGCACCTTGGTCTCTTCGAAAATGGTCTGGTAGATGGCGTCCATCTGCGCCGGCAGGCCTTCGACCAACTCGATCCGCGCCTGCTCGGCGATGTTGGCCTGATAGGGCTTGTAGACCAGGTAATAGCCACCAAGGAACACAGCCAGCGCCACGACCACGCCGACCACCGGCCGGCCCCATTTGCCGCGGCTGGTATAGAGCCGCGCCAGGGTGGTGCCGAAGCTGGGCTTGGGGGGATCGTAGACGAAGCGGCTCTCGGCCAGCGCCGAAACGCCCGCCTTGAGGATGTCGTCGGTGACCTCGATGCCCTGCTGGTGGTAAATCGCACGCAGCTTGTCGATCAACTGCTGCTCGCGGGTGACCCCGTCGAGCTCGCGCGTCGCCAAATCCTGACGATGGCGCAGTGTGTCCACCACGTCCATCGCCAGCATGATTTCGTCCAGCGGCGCCGCCGGTTTGGCCGTCACGTCACTCATCGTCGTGGGTCACCGTATCGGGGTGTTCCTTCAGGACTTGGTTTCGAGCAGGAGCGCATTGCCCTCGGCTGCCAACGTCGCGAGGCGCCGCTTGCCATCCTCGACCGCATCGCGGATTTCGGCCGAATTCTTGGTCGAGGCCACGCGCATCTCGTTGATGATGGTACGGCTCTTTTCCTGGAAGTTGATGACGCTATCGAGCAGCTTCTTGACTGCGTCGGCGCGAATGGTGGGGCCATAGCCGGCCTTGATTGCCTCTTCCTGCACCTTGTCGCCAATCTCGGAGAGGGTTTCGAGGCTCTTGCTCATCCCTTCCTTCATGGCGTTGAGGGTTTCTGTGGATTCATGCAGGCCGAACATGCCGGTGAACGAGGCGGAGAGTGCGGTCAGCACGGTCTCGTTGGTCGAAAAGAACGAGATGGACTGCTGGTAGACACGTTCCTTGGCATTGGTGGTCTGCATCAGGCGCGCCATCACCACTTCGGTGGTGCTGTAGGAAATCGTCAGATTGTCCGAGAGGTCCTTGGTGATCTGGTAGCGACCCTCTTCGTTCTGCATGTCGCGCAGCTTCTCGTCGCGGTCCATTTCCAGCCGAGCGCGTTCTGCCGGAACGGTGCCCGCATAGGCCGCAACCGCAGCCGAGGACGCTTCCAGAATAGCTTTCTTTTCGGCCAGGCGCTTTTCGGCAGTTTCCAGCACTTCGAGCGCCATCACTTCGGCCTGCTTGAGCGCGCCGCGGAAATCGCGATAGGCCTCGAGAATGGTGTGCTCGCGATCGATCTGGTCCTTGGTGTCGGCGGTGACCGACAGGTAGATGTCCCGAATCTTGTTGAAGCGCTGGGAGATGTCGCCGCGGCTGACTTTCATCCACACATTGGAGGCGCGCTCCAGCAGGTCGATCTTGTTGTCGGAGAGCTGGTCGACCATGCCCTTGGCGTCATCACGAATGGAATCAAACCCCTTGGTGATCTCTTCGTAGCGCTCGCCGATCTTCATGGCGGCGATCTGCACGCGCACCACTTCGTTGAACGCACTGGCCTGGCTCAGCGTGCGGCCGATCAGCACGACACGGGTTTCATCCAGTTCGGTGATCTGGGAGAGGAGGCCGGTAATCGGCTGCTCGCCCTGCTGCTCGGGCCAAATGCCCAGGTCGCGGATGGCGGTGACCGCTTTGTCCAGGTATTGCAGGGGGCGTTCGGCGATAACAGTCGTCGGCGGCGTCGCACTCAATGTAGCATTGGCGGTGTCGTCGGTCATATTTCGCTCCCCGTAGTGAACGCCGCGGACGGGCGTTGTGCGCTTGGCGCGCTTATAGATTGCCGCTGGTCGGCAGGCTGACAATTGCAACTGCCTCTCAGGCCAACTATTTAGCTCATATTGGTGCGAAAAAGCCGCACGTAAAGAGCGAGATGGCACCACATGGCGGGCAAATGTAGAACCGGGCTTTCGGGCCACAATGGGGCGCTGCCGCAGATGGGCCAAAACCAAGTTGCCGGGGGCCCGCGCTGATGGAGTTCGGAGGCCGCTATCATGTCGCCGCGCCACGCCGGAGCGTTTGGGCGGCACTCAACGATACCGCGGTGCTCAAGGCCGCGATTCCGGGCTGCCACCGCATCGATTGGGCCGGGGAGACGGCCTTGGACCTCGAGATCAAGGTCAATCTCGGCGTGGTCCATCCGGTGTTCAAGGGCGGGCTGTCGCTGTCGGGCATCGTGCCGGCCGAACGCTATACGCTGACCGGCAAGGGCAAGGGCGGGCTGCTCGGATTGGCGGAAGGCGCGGCCGATATCGTCCTCACCGACGCTGGCGATGAGACCGAACTGGTTTTCACCGCTACCGGCGGCGCGTCCGGCCAGATCATGCGGCTGGGCAAGGCCATCATCGGCAACTCGGCGCAAAAGGTCATCGACGGCTTTTTCGAGCGTTTTGGGGCGGCGATGGGCGCCACGGTGACGCCCCTGCCGCCGCCGTCTTAAGAGGGGCTTAACCACGCCCCTATCTGCCTCAAAAGCATCACGATTGGACCCGCTTTGTTGGGTTAGGAAACAGCTAACGTTTTCCCCGCAATGCCAGCCAATCGATGTGACATGACCGACCGCACCCAAGATACCATCGCCCTGTTCGCCATCGCGCTGGCCGCCATGCTGGCGGTGTCCTCCGCTGACGGGAACCTCGCCGATCTGTTTGCTCACATAATGGCCTGGTTCTAAGTCACGATCTGCCTGTCGCGGCGTACTCCCGCCCAAATTTTGACCATCCGGAAAAAATTGCTGCTTTTCCTCTTGCGGGGCGAACGTTTGCACGATTGTATCGCCAGTCAGCGCACGGGGATTGTCCGCTGGAGCCACGCTCCAACGCTCATGTGCGATACAGGGAGCATCCAATGACACTGACTTCTTTGACCAAGGCCATTGCCGGCGGCGTCGCACTGAGCGCCATCGCAGCAGGCGCCGCTTTTGCCGACCCGGCCGTGATCTATGACGGCGGCGGCAAGTTCGACAAATCCTTCAACGAGGCCGCCTATAACGGCGCCGAGATGTACAAGAAGGAAACCGGCGGCACCTACGGCGAATTCGAAATCACCAATGACGCCCAGCGCGAGCAGGCTTTGCGCCAGTTCGCCTCGCGCGGTTACAGCCCGATCGTTACCCCGGGCTACAATTTCGTCACGGCTCTGCAGGCTGTGGCCCCTGAATTCCCCGATCTGCACTTCGTGATTCTCGACGCCGTCGTCGATCTGCCGAACGTGCGCTCGGTGCTGTTCAAGGAACAGGAAGGCTCCTACCTCGTCGGCATGCTCGCCGCCATGAAGTCCGAAAGCGGCACCATCGGCGTGATCCCGGCCTTCAATCTCGATCTGCTGGAAGCCTTTGCTTGCGGCTACAAGCAGGGCGCACACGCTGCCCGCCCGGACATCAAGGTTCTCGAGACCTATATCGGTTCGGGCTTTGACGCCTTCAACGACCCCGCAAAGGCCACCGAAGTCGCCAAGAGCCAGCTCGATCAGGGCGCGGACGTGCTGTACCAAGTCGCCGGCGGTGCCGGTGCGGGTGTGCTGCAGGCCGCGGCCGACGCCGGCAAGTGGGGCATTGGCGTCGATAGCAACCAGAACTACCTGCATCCCGGCAATGTGCTGACCTCGATGACCAAGCGCGTCGACGTCGCCACCTACAATGCCTTCATGGATGAGAAGAACGGCAAGTGGACTGCCGGCGTGCTGAATCTGGGCCTGGCCGAAGACGGCGTCGGCGCTGCGTTCGACGACAACAACAAGGCGCTGATCACCCCGGAAATGACTGCCGCGGTCGACAAGGCTCGCGCCGATATCGTCGCCGGCACGCTCAAGGTGCACGACTTCCGCGAAGACAAGGCTTGCCCGGTCTGATGGCAGCACAGGTTTAGTCGCCTTATGGCAACCCAGACCTCATCGAAGCAGCGGCTGGAAACAGCCGCTGCTTTGGCGCCCGCAATTGAATTGCGCGGCATCAACAAGCATTTCGGTGCGGTCCACGCCAATCGGGATATCGACCTGATCGTGCGGCGCGGCACCGTGCATGGCATCGTGGGCGAAAACGGCGCCGGCAAATCGACGCTGATGTCGATCCTTTATGGTTTTTACACTGCCGACAGCGGCGAAATTCTCGTCAACGGCAAGCCGCAGACCATCACCGACAGCCGCCACGCCCTGGCGCTTGGCATCGGCATGGTGCACCAGCATTTCATGCTGGTCGAAAACTTCTCGGTCCTCGAAAACGTTGTGCTCGGCGCCGAAGACAGCCCGCTGCTCGCCAAGACGCTCAACCATGCGCGCGCCCAGCTCAAGCGCCTGGCGACTGACTATGGCCTGGAAGTCGATCCCGATGCGATCATCGAGGACCTTTCGGTGGGCCAGCAGCAGCGCGTCGAAATTCTCAAGGCGCTGTATCGCGGCGCCGAAATCCTCATTCTGGACGAGCCCACCGGTGTGCTCACACCGGCCGAGGCCGACCACCTGTTCCGCATCCTGCGCACGCTGCGCGATGAGGGCAAGACCATCCTCCTGATCACGCACAAGCTGCGCGAAATCATGGCGATCACCGACGAAGTCTCGGTCATGCGCCAGGGCGCCATGGTCAAGACGCTCGTGACCGCCGAAACCTCGCCGCCCGAACTGGCCGAGGCCATGGTGGGCCGCCGCGTGCTGCTGCGCGTGGAAAAAGGCCCCGCGGCACCCGGCAAGGTGATGCTGGAAGTGCAGAACCTGGTCGTCACCGACGATTTTGGCATTCCGCGCATCAAGGATGTCAGCTTCTCCGTGCGTGCCGGCGAAATCGTCGGCATTGCGGGCGTTTCGGGAAATGGGCAATCCGAACTGCTGGAATCCATTTCCGGGATGCGCGACCAGTTGCTCGGTTCGGTCATGCTCAACGGCCAGCCGCTATCGTTGCAGGGCGATGACGGCGCGCACCGCGCCCGCCTCGCGGGACTGGCGCATGTGCCCGAAGACCGTCAGCGCATGGGGCTGGTCACAGTGTTCCAGGAATGGGAAAACTCCATCCTTGGCTATCACCATGAGTATGGCAGCGGCCCCGGCCTCGATATCGCCAAGGCCAAGGCCGAGGCCAAGGAGCGCATCGCCAAGTTCGATATCCGCCCCGCAAATTCCGATCTCAAGACCGCCAATTTCTCGGGCGGTAACCAGCAGAAGATCGTGCTGGCCCGCGAGATGGAGGGCAATCCCGACGTGCTGATCGTCGGCCAGCCGACGCGCGGCGTCGATATCGGCGCCATCGAATTCATTCACAACCAGATCATCAAGATGCGCGACGCCGGCAAGGCGATCCTGCTCGTCTCGGTGGAACTGGACGAAATCCGCTCGCTGTCCGACCGTATCCTGGTGCTGTTCGACGGCCATATCGTTGGCGAAGCCGACCCTGCGACGGCCGACGAAGGCGAGCTGGGCCTGCTGATGGCAGGCGTCACCAAGGACGGCCATGCCCCCGATGCCGGTCCCGGCACCGTGCCGGCCCATGAAACCCTGATCGAGAAGAACCTCACGCAAATGAGCCCGCAGGATAACAAGGACAAGTCGGGGTTGGACGAATGAGCGCCCGCGTCCCTCTCCCGCGCTGGGTCGATGTGGCCCTCTTGCCGGTTCTCAACGTCGTGCTGGCCTTCCTGATCGGCGGGCTGATCGTGCTGTCGGTCGGCCAGAACCCGCTCGATGCGGTCGGCTACATGATCTATGGCGCCTTCGGCTACGGCAGCGGCTTCGGCTACACGCTCTATTACACCACCGATTTCATCTTCGCCGGCTTGGCCGTGTCGCTGGCCTTCCATGCCGGCATGTTCAATATCGGGCCCGAAGGGCAAGCCTATGTGGCGGGGCTCGGCGTCATCATCGTGGCGCTCATGTTCAACGGGCTGCATTGGGCATTGATGTTCCCACTGATGATCATCGCCGGTGGCCTGTTCGGGGCGTTCTGGGCGTTTATCCCGGGCTACCTGCAGGCCAAGCGCGGCAGCCATATCGTCATCACCACGATCCTCTTCAACTTCATCGCCATCTCGCTGATGGGCTATGTGATCACCAAGATCCTCAAGCCCGCCGGCGTCGATTCCGACGAAAGCGCACCGATCCAGGCAATTTCGCGCGTGCCGCAATTGCGCGAATTCCTTGCCCTGTTCAAGAATTCGCCGGTCAACCTGACCTTCCTGCTGGCCATCGTAGCGCTGTTTTTCGTGTATTGGCTGGTCTGGCGTACCAAGTTTGGCTACGCCATGCGCACGCTGGGCCGCAACCCGACGGCGGCGCGCTATGCGGGCATTTCTTCGTCGCGCATGATCATGACCACGATGGCGCTCAGCGGCGCGCTGGCCGCCATGGTGGCGGTCAACAATGTGGGCGGCGTGCAGGGCCGGCTGATCCTCAATTTCGTCGCCGGGGCCGGTTTTGTGGGCGTCGCGGTGGCCTTCATGGGCAAGGCCCATCCGGTGGGCGTGGCGCTGGCCTCGCTGCTGTTCGGCGCGCTCTACCAGGGCGGGCAGGAACTGGCCTTTTCGATGCCCGGCATCACGCGCGAGATGATCGTGACCATCCAGGCTCTGGTGATCCTGTTCACCGGCGCCATGGGGGACATGCTGCGGATACCGCTGGAAAAACTTTTTGCGCGATGGCAGCGCCCGGCCGGAGGCGGATGATGCAGTATTTCAACGATCTGGTCTTGATCCTCGATTCCACGGTTCGCCTTGCCGTCCCGCTGATTTTGGCGTGTCTGGCGGGGCTGTATTCGGAACGCTCGGGCATTGTCGATATCGGGCTTGAGGGCAAGCTGCTGGGCGCGGCCTTTGCCGCCGCCGCCATGGCGGCAGTCAGCGGTTCGCCCTGGCTTGGCCTGCTCGCCGGTATCGGCGTGGCGCTGTGCATGTCGGCCATCCACGGCATCGCCTCGATCAACCTCAAGGGGGATCAGACCATTTCCGGCGTGGCGCTGAACTTCCTCGCCGCGGGCCTGACCACGTTCCTAGGCCAGAGCTGGTTTCATCGCGGCGGCTTCACGCCCCAACTCAGCGCTGATCAACGCTTCAATCCGATCACGCTGCCCTTTGCCGATCAGGTCAAGGACGTGCCGGTTCTGGGCGGGCTCTATTCCGAGCTTATCTCGGGCCATAACATACTGACCTATGTGGCCTTCATCGCCGTGCCGGTGACGGCCTTCGTGCTGTTCAAGACCCGCTTCGGCCTGCGCCTGCGGGCCGTGGGTGAAAACCCCAAGGCGCTCGATACCGCCGGCATCTCGGTCACCGGGCTGCGCTATAAGGCGCTGGTCATCACCGCCGTTTTGGTGGGCACCGGCGGCACCTATCTATCGATCGCCCAATCGGCCGGCTTCAACAACAATATGTCCGCCGGGCGCGGCTATATTGCGCTGGCGGCGCTGATTTTCGCCAAGTGGAAACCCTGGCCGGCTTTGCTGGTCTGCCTCTTGTTCGGCTTTCTCGATGCGATGCAGTTCCGGCTGCAGGGCATCAAGTTCCCGGTGATCGGCGAGGTGCCGGTGCAGGCCATTCAGGCGCTGCCCTATATCCTGACCATCATCCTGCTTGCCGGCTTCATCGGCCGCGCAGTGGCGCCAAAGGCGTCGGGCATTCCCTATACCAAAGAACGCTAAGCGCTTCCGGCGCAGAGGACGAGCGATGTCACAGACTCCGACGGACAAGGCCTTATACGAGGCCGCCGAAGCCATTCGCGCCAAGGCCTATGCGCCCTATTCGAAATTCTCGGTGGGCGCCGCGATCCTGGCCGATGACGGAAAAATCTATTCGGGCTGCAATATCGAGAACGCCGCCTATCCGCAGGGCAATTGCGCCGAGGCTTCGGCCATTTCCGCGATGATCGCGGGCGGCGGCAAGCGCATCACCCGCATCTACGTGACCGGCCCCGGCTCGGCCCCCGTCACCCCCTGCGGCGGCTGCCGCCAGCGCATCCGCGAATTCGCCGATCTCGATGTCACCGTGATTTCCCATGGCGTCGAGGGTGAGGCGCTGGTCTGCACGCTGGAACAATTGCTGCCACATAGCTTCGGCCCGGAGTATTTGGGGAAATGAGCAAAGCTCTCAAGACCATCCACAAGATCGCCGGCAGCGAGCCGATTGCCGCTGCCATCGTGCTGGGCTCGGGCCTGTCGGCGCTGGGCGATGAGCTCACCGACAAGGTCATCATCCCGTTTTCCAGCCTCAAGGGCTTTCCTGCGGGCGGGGTATCGGGCCATGGCCGTGACCTGCTGATTGGCACGATGGGCGGCAAGCGGGTCGCTATCCTGACCGGCCGCGAGCACTATTACGAACACGGCAACGCCGCCGCCATGCTGCCGGCGCTTGAGACACTGGCCGATCTCGGCGCGAAGACCCTGCTGCTGACCAATTCGGCCGGCTCGCTCGACGAGCGCTTCCGCCCCGGCGACCTCATGCTGATTTCCGACCATATCAATTATGCCGGCATGAACCCTTTGATCGGCGAGCCGACCGATCGGCGCTTCGTCAACATGGTGGATTGCTACGCGCCCGATCTGCGCGCCAAGGCCAAGGGCCTCGCCGAAAAGCTGGACATCCGCCTCAATGAGGGCATTTATCTCTGGTACTCGGGCCCCAGCTTCGAAACCGTCGCCGAAATCCAGATGGCCATCCGGCTCGGCGCCCACGCGGTGGGCATGTCGACCGCGCCCGAAGTTATTCTGGCGCGGTTCCTGGGGCTGAAAGTGTGGGCCTGCTCGTCCATCACCAATATGGGCGCGGGGCTTTCGAACGAAAATATCAGCCATGAGCATACCAAGACCATGGCAGTGCAAGGCGCGGAAAAACTGAGAAAACTCATCCCCGCGCTGGTGGAGGAACTATGAGCCTCAAAGTCGTGGACAGCACGCAGCATACCGTGGGTCACAAGCGCAATCCGGGTTTTCCGCTCGATCTCGATTGGGTCGGCCGGGTGCGGATGAACCGCTCGGCGCTGGAGCGCCGCGCCGGCAGCATCGGCGCGCGGCGGACGGTCAAGAAGGACTATCAGCTGGCGTGGCTCTTGAAGGCCATCACGCTGATGGACCTGACCACGCTCAATTCCGACGATACCGATGGACGGGTGGAACGGCTCTGCGCCAAGGCGCGCAATCCTCTGCGCCGCGATATCATTGAGGGGCTGGGGATCGAGGGCTTGCGGATTTTGCCGGGCGCGGTGTGCGTCTATCACCCGTTCGTCAAAACCTCGGTCGCGGCGTTGGCCGGCACCGGTATTCCGGTTGCGGCGGTGTCGACGGCGTTCCCGCATGGGCTGGCGCCGCTGGAAACCAAGCTGCGCGAGATCGAGCTATCGGTCGCCGATGGGGCCAAGGAAATCGATATCGTCATCGAACGCGGCATGGTTTTGCGCGGCGACTGGCAGGCGCTGTACGATCAGGTCAAGGCCTTCCGCAAGGCCTGTGGCGACGCCCATATCAAGACCATTCTGGGTACCGGCGAACTGGCCACCCAGACCAATATCGCCAAGGCTTCGTTGGTTTGCATGCTGGCGGGCGCGGATTTCATCAAGACCTCGACCGGCAAGGAAAAGGTCAATGCCAATCTGGTCACCAGCCTGACCATGATCCGCATGATCCGCTGGTTCGCCGAGGAAACCGGTATCGAAATCGGCTACAAGCCGGCCGGCGGCATCGCCCATTCCAAAGACGCGCTCAACTACATGGCGCTGATGAAGGAAGAACTGGGCACGCACTGGTTGCAGCCGCACCTGTTCCGGTTCGGCGCGTCGAGCTTGCTCACCGATATCGAGCGGCAGTTGGAGCACGGCCTGACCGGGCATTATTCGGCCGATTATCGCCAGCCGATGGTTTGAAGGAGCATGGCGATGAAGCAGGTTGCTGCGATGGCAATCGCTTGCTTTCTAAGCTCTGTGGTCGCGTCGCAGGCGTGTGATGTCGCCTACGACCCCGCTTTCACTTGGGACAGGGCTGTCGATCAGGCAGACGTGGTATTCGTCGGACGCGTCATACAAGCATCGCCGGAAACGAGTGACAGTTGGGGGCGCGCCCAGTTTGAGGTCGATAGCTGGATCAAGGGCGGCTCTGGAACACGCTTCGTTGCGGCGAACGGTAGCGGTAGCAATTGCGTAATGGAGTTTGGGGTTGGCTCGCAGCGTCTGATCTTCGTGGGCGAATGGCTCACGCTAAGTGATGGAAAAGTAGTCGCGGTTGCGGACGACGTCGGTCCCCCGTACCCCGTGACTTCTCTTTCCGATCCGCCAACGCCAGAGCAGCAGGCTAAACTGGACTATCTCAAAACCATCACTGACGTTCGTTAGTCGCGCCACTTGGCTGCAGACGGAGCAATGCAATGAACAAGATCGCGCAAATCTTCCAATCCCTCGATTACGGCCCGGCGCCGGAGGGCCCCGAGCAGGCCAATGCCTGGCTCGATAGCCATGGCCGCACCTTCGGCCACTTCATCGACGGCGAATGGACCAAGCCAGGCAAAACCTTCGCCTCGGACAATCCCGCGACCGGCAAACCCCTGGCGCAGATCACCGACGGCACTGCCGCCGATGTGGACCTCGCGGTCAAAGCCGCCCGCGCCGCCTTCCCGCTGTGGAGCGCACTCTCTGGCTACGAGCGCGGCAAATATCTCTACGCCATAGCCCGCGCCGTCCAGAAGCATGCTCGCCTGTTCGCCGTGCTGGAAACCATGGACAATGGCAAGCCGATCCGCGAGAGCCGCGATATCGATATCCCGCTGGTGGCCCGCCACTTCTACCACCATGCCGGCTGGGCCCAGCACCTCGCGAGAGAATTCCCCGATGCGGTGCCCTATGGCGTCTGCGGCCAGGTCATCCCGTGGAATTTCCCGCTGTTGATGCTGGCCTGGAAGATCGCCCCGGCTCTGGCCGCCGGCAATACCGTCATTCTCAAGCCGGCCGAATTCACCTCGCTGACCGCACTGCTGTTCGCCGAAATCTGCGACCGCGTCGGCCTGCCCAAGGGCGTGGTCAATATCGTCACCGGCGAGGGCGGCACCGGTCAGGCTATCGTGGCCCATGAGGGCATCGACAAGATCGCCTTCACCGGCTCCACCGAAGTTGGCAAGGCCATCCGCGCAGTCACCGCCGGCACTGGCAAGGGTCTCTCGCTCGAGCTGGGTGGCAAGTCCCCCTACATCGTCTTCGAGGACGCCGATATCGATAGCGCCATCGAGGGCCTCGTTGACGCCATCTGGTTCAATCAGGGCCAGGTCTGCTGCGCCGGCTCCCGTCTGCTGGTTCAGGAGAGCATCGAAGAGCGCTTCATCACCAAGCTCAAGCTGCGCATGTCGACGCTGCGCGTCGGCGATCCGCTCGACAAATCCGTCGATATCGGCGCGCTGGTGGCTCCGGTGCAGGTCGCTAGGATCAAGGAGCTGATGGCGCGTGGCGCCGCCGAAGGCGCGGTGATCTACGAGCCCGATGGCATGACCCTGCCGGGCGCTGGCTGCTTCCTCAAGCCAGCCCTCGTCACCAACGTTTCGCCGGCCAATACGCTGGTGGCCGAAGAAATCTTCGGGCCGGTGCTGGTCGCCATGAGCTTCCGGACGCCCGAGGAAGCCGTGGCGCTCGCCAACAATACCAAATACGGCCTCGCCGCCACCATCTGGAGCGAGAACATCAATCTCGCCCTCGATATTGCCCCCAAGATCAAGGCCGGCGTGGTCTGGATCAACGGCACCAACAATTTCGACGCCGCCGTCGGCTTTGGCGGCTACAAGGAAAGCGGCTTCGGTCGCGAAGGCGGCCGCGAGGGCATGAGCGCCTATCTCAAGCCGAGATGGGAGAAGGACCTCAAGCTGGCGCCCGTTGCCAAGCCCGCCCCCGAAAAATCCGCTAACCCGCTCGACACCGCCCATCTCGACCAGACCGCCAAAATGTATATCGGCGGCAAGCAGGCGCGGCCGGATAGCGGTTACAACCGCCCCGTGCTCGACCCCTTCGGCAAGCTGGTCGGCGAAGTCGGCGACGGCAACCGCAAGGATATCCGCAATGCCGTCGAGGCCGCCCGTGGGGCGCTGGGTTGGGCGACGACCGCGGCGCATTCGCGGGCGCAAATCCTCTACTTCCTCGCGGAAAACCTCGATTATCGTCGCTACGAATTCGCGGCGCGGATCAAGGCGCAGACCGGCGAGGATGGTGCGGTGGAAGTCGCGCTGTCGGTGGAGCGGCTGTTTGCTTTTGCGGGCTGGGCCGACAAATATGATGGCGCGGTGCACAATCCGCCGCAGCGTACCGTGGCGGTCGCCATGGTCGAAGCGCTCGGCGTTATCGGCATTGTGGCCCCGCCGTCCCGGCCGCTGCTTGGCTCCATCGCGCTGATTGCCCCGGCTCTGGCCATGGGCAATCCTGTGGTGTTGGTGCCCTCGGCGCAGTCGCCGTTGAGTATCACCGACCTGTATCAGGTTATCGAAACCTCCGACGTGCCCTCGGGCGTCATCAATATCGTCACCGGCGATAGTGTCGCATTGGCGAAAACGCTAGCCGAACACGATGGCGTCGATGGGCTGTGGTTCGCCGGCGACGCGGAAGCCTCCACCATGGTGGAGAAGGCATCGATCACCAATCTCAAGCAGACCTGGACCAGCCGGGGATTGTACTACGATCTGGCGGATCGCCTGTTCGAGGGGGATTACTTCCTCGGCAAGGCGACGCAGGTCAAGAATGTGTGGATTCCATACGGGGCTTAGCAGAAGGCCCCCTCACCCGGCGCTACGCGCCGACCTCTCCCCCAGAGGGAGAGGTGTGCACCGAGCTCTCTTCACCTCTCCCTCTGGGGGAGAGGTCGGCGCGTAGCGCCGGGTGAGGGGGCCTTTCAGTTTGGTAGCCAAAAATGGTCTTCCTCCCCCAAGAAGTCATTGCCAACAAGCGCGACGGTCGCGTTCTGAGCGCTGACGAAATCGCCACCTTCATCGCTGGCTTCGGCTCGGGCTCCGTCTCGCATGCTCAGGCGGCCGCCTTCGCCATGGCGGTGTATTTCCGCGACATGAGCATGCCCGAACGCGTCGCGTTGACGCTGGCGATGCGGGATTCGGGGACCGTGCTCGATTGGTCGGATCTCGACGGCCCGGTCGCCGACAAGCATTCAACCGGCGGCGTGGGCGACAATGTCAGCCTGATGCTGGCGCCGATCCTCGCGGCTATCGGCATTTATGTGCCGATGATTTCGGGGCGCGGGCTGGGCCATACCGGGGGCACGCTCGACAAGTTCGATGCCATTCCCGGCTACACCACCAGCCCGGATAATGCGCTATTCCGCCAGGTGGTGAAGTCGGCCGGCTGCGCCATTATCGGCCAGACCGCCGACCTCGCCCCGGCCGACAAGACGCTCTATTCCATCCGTGACGTCACCGGCACAGTGGAATCTATTGCGCTGATCACCGCCTCGATCTTGTCCAAGAAGCTGGCGGCCGGGCTTGGTGCGCTGGTGCTCGACGTCAAGACCGGCTCGGGGGCGTTCATGCCGACGCTGGAAAAGTCGCGCGATTTGGCCCAGAGCCTCGTCGAGGTGGCAAATGGCGCGGGCCTCAAGACCGGGGCACTGATCACCGATATGAACGAGCCGCTGGCGACGGCCGCCGGCAATGGGCTGGAAGTGCGCAATGCCGTCGATTTCCTCACCGGGCGGCATCAGGATGCGCGGCTCAAGGAGGTGACGCTGTCGCTCTGCGCCGTTGTGGCGGAAATGACGGGTGTGGCGACGAGCCCCGAGGCGGGCCGTGGCATGGTCGAGGATGCGCTCAATAGCGGCCGCGCCACTGAGCGCTTCGCCCGCATGGTGGCGGCGCTGGGTGGGCCGGCCGATTTCGTCGAGAACATGGACGCTCATCTGCAGCCGGCGCCGATTGTCCGCGATGTGTTCGCGACCGAGCAGGGCGTGATTGCCGAGATCGACACGCGGGGCGTCGGCATGGCGGTCGTTGCGCTTGGCGGTGGGCGGGCGACGCCGACCGATGCCATCGATCACCGGGTGGGGTTTGATCGCCTGTTGGGGCTGGGTGCGCTGGTGGATGCGTCCATGCCGATCGCGCGTATTCACGCCCGCGACGAGGCTTCGGCCGCCGATGCCGAAAGCCGCGTCAAATCCGCCTATCGGTTGGGCGAACACGCTCCGGCGAACCCGCTGATTGCCGACCGTATCGCTCCCACGAACTGAGGATAGTTCAATGCCACGCGCCATCCTCCTCATTCTCGATAGCGTCGGCATTGGCGGCGCGCCGGACGCCGACGCCTATGGTGATGTCGGCTCGAACACCGTCGGCCACATCGCCGAATTCGCCGCTACCGGCAAAGCCGACCGAGAGGGTTTGCGCGCCGGGCCGCTCAACGTGCCCAATATGGACGCAATGGGGCTGGGCGCGGCGATCGAGCTATCGACCGGCATTTTGCCGCCGAACCTGTCGACTACGCCCAAGGGCGGGCGCTTTGGCGTCGGTCGCGAAGTGTCGCGCGGCAAGGACACGCCATCGGGGCATTGGGAAATTGCCGGGGTGCCGGTGCCGTTCGACTGGGGCTATTTCCCCCAGACCGAGCCGACTTTTCCGCCCGAGCTGATCGCGGAATTTATTGAGCGCGCCAAGCTGCCGGGGATTCTGGGCGACAAGCACGCTTCGGGCACCGATATCATCGCCGAACTAGGCGAGGAGAGCATCCGTAGCGGCAGGCCCATCGTCTATACGTCGATCGACAGTGTGTTCCAGATCGCCGCGCATGAGGGGCATTTCGGGCTCGACCGGCTGTATGAGATTTGCCAGATCGCGTTTGAATTGACCGCGCCGCTGATGATCGGCCGCGTCATCGCCCGGCCGTTCATCGGCGAGAATGCCACAACGTTCAAGCGTACCGGCAACCGGCGCGATTTTGCCATTTCGCCGCCCGAGCCGACCCTGCTCGATCGCAACAAGGCGGCCGGGCGGCAAGTGTTCGCCATCGGCAAGATTTCCGACATTTACGCCGGCCACGGCGTGACCCACAAACTCAAGGGAACGGGCCTGCCGCAACTGTTCGACAAGACGCTGGAGGCGCTGGAAATGGCGGCCGACGGCGCATTCGTCATGACCAATTTCGTCGATTTCGACAGCGAATACGGCCATCGCCGCGATGTACCCGGCTATGCGGCGGCGCTCGAACTGTTCGATGCGCGCCTGCCCGAACTGATCGCCAAGCTCAGGCACGACGATCTTTTGATCCTGACGGCGGACCACGGCAATGACCCGACCTGGAAGGGGACCGATCACACCCGCGAACAGATCCCCATCCTGGTGTTTTCCCCAGCCCTTGCGCAAGGCGAGATTGGCATTCGCTCTACGTTCGCCGATATTGGCGAAAGCATTGCGCACTGGCTGGGCCTGGCGCCCGGCCGCCATGGCCGCAGCTTCCTTTAACTGATTGGATCAACCGATGAATGATGTCAGCCGCCCGAACGTGACCGTCATCGATCACCCGCTGATCCAGCACAAGCTGACCATCATGCGCAACAAGGAGACCTCGATCGCGGGGTTCCGCCGGCTGCTGCGCGAGATCGCCCACCTGATGTGCTACGAGGTGACGCGCGATCTGGAGCTGGAGATGATCCCCATCGAGACGCCGATGGCGCTGATGGACAGCCCTGCGATCAAGGGCAAGAAACTGGTGTTCGCCTCGATCCTGCGCGCCGGCAATGGCCTGCTCGATGGCATGCTCGACCTGGTGCCGGCAGCGCGCGTCGCCCATATCGGGCTCTATCGCGACCACGAAACGCTGGAGCCGGTGGAATATTACTTTAAAGCCCCGGCCGATTTGGCCAACCGGCTGATCATCGTGGTCGATCCGATGCTGGCGACCGGCAATTCGGCGACCGCGGCGATTGAAAAGCTCAAGGAACGCGGCGCTAACGATATCCGTTTTCTTTGCCTGCTGGCGGCGCCCGAGGGTATCAAGAACTTCAGCGAGGCCCAGCCCGACGTGCCGATCTTCACCGCCGCGATCGACAGCCACCTCAACGAGAAGGGCTATATCATCCCCGGCCTCGGCGATGCCGGCGACCGCATGTACGGGACCAAGTAACTATTCGGCTGGCGTGACCGGTGGCAGGTCGAGCTCCGCCAGGGCACTGATATTGTCCTGCCGCATCTGGCTCAACTGGCCGATGAACGCTTCGACATCGTCGCCATAGGCGCGGCGGCTGATGGCGAAAAGCGCAATGCCGTCCCCCAGCTTGGTATAGCGATAGGCGTTCCATTCCAGGATCGGGGTTGGGCCGCTGTCGTCGCTGAGCAAGAAATCGAGGATGACCTCGCCGGTGTCCGGGTTGCTGATCTGCTTGTAGTTGACCATCGGATCGCTCGCCTTGCGCTGTTCCAGCCCGGCGATCTGGCCGTCGGCCGCACCTTGCGGAGTCGCCGCGCTGGTTATCGCATCCAGCATGAACATGGCCTCATAGCTCTCCGACTGCTGCCCTTGCTGCAGGTATTCCTGCTTGAAGTAGTCAGGCGTCGGATGCGAGGTCCAGGACAGCCCATAGCTGTCGCCCAGGAAATCGATGGGGCCGGGAACGCCCAGTGCCTCCACGATTGTCTCCTGGGCCATGGCGGCCTGGCTTAGGCCCACGACGAGCATGAGGCCCAGGGTTGCGGCGCGCAGGCTGGAAAGCAAAGTCATCGGCCCATCTCCAAATCGGCAATGGGCCGACCCTATCATCCCTTGAGCGGCAGCCCCAGCGCGATCAGTTCCTTGCGCAGGCTCTTGGGATCGGTGAAGTGGATGCCCTTCATGCCGAACTTGCGGGCCGAAACGATATTGGGCTCGCTGTCATCGATGAATACGCAGTTTTCCGGCGCGATACCGTAGCGTTCGCAGAACACCCGGTAGAGACGCGGATCGGGCTTCACCAGACCCTCGAGGCCCGACACGATCACGCCATCGAACTTTTCGAGGAACGGCCATTCGGGCAAACAGCTCACCCACTTCTCCCAGGAGAAATTGGTGATGGCAAAGGTGGGAATTTCCTCGGCGATCAATTCGTCATGGATGTCGATCGTGCCCTGGATGAACTCGCCCAGGGTTTCCTTCCAGCGCAGGTCGAAGGCCTGGATTTCGCGCCAGTATTTGGGAAAGCGCGTAATCAGCTTGGCGACGCCTTCGGAATAGATCTCGCCGGCGTCGAATTCCAGGTTCCAGTCCAGTGTGCAGATATTGTCCTTGAACCACTGCGCATCCTCCTCGGTCTCGAAGAGCTTGCGGAACAGATACATCGGGTTCCAGTCGACGAAGACGCCGCCCAGATCGAACACGGGAATAAGCGTATCGTCCATTTTCTTGACCATCGCGAGAGGGGAAACTCCCCGGCTTGTGGCATGGGCCATGCGGGCGTGCAAGCGGCGAACAGGCGCAAACGCTGTCGCCGATGGAGCGGTCCATTTTTCGGCTGGATGGGGATCGACGGGGCTAGCAGCCGGTGGTGTTGTCGGGGTCGACGACGATGCTGCCGCCGAAGCGGGGCAGGTAGAAATTCTCGCGCCGGAGCTGGACCGGCTGATTGTAGACGATGCTGGTAATCGGCGTATAGGCGTAGGACGCGGTGGCCACGATCACGTAGGCACTGGCCGAGATATTGGTCATCGCGGCGGGCAGGGGATAGGCCGCCCCCACCGTCAGCGCCGTTGCGCCGCCGGCGCTCTTGGACCATTTGACTTCGGTCGTGCCATCCGACTTGACGAAAATCGAGCTGACCACCTGTTGCAGCGGCGTGCTGGAATAGGGGGCCATGATCCCCGCGGAGGCCTGAAAGAAGTCCTTGATATCGCAGGCGGCAATTTTGACATTGGAGCGCGACACCAGGTCGCCCATGGAGCCGGCCACCGTCTGCACCCGACGATCCACCGAAATCATCGAGCTGGCCTCGACGCTGCCCACATAAAGCAGCAGCATGACGGGCACGACCAGCGCGAATTCCACCGCCGCGACGCCTGTGGCATCGTCGCGAAACTGCCCGATGATCCTGCGCAGGCGCCGCAATAGGCTCATGACGAGAAGGGCTCGTTGCGGAATACCTGCACGGCGCCCAGCAGGCGCGTGCCATCGGGCTGATCGTTAGAGGCGAATGCCCCCATGCGCAGGATGATGGGCCATTTGTAATAGACCTGCACGATTACCGTGCTCGAGCCCTGTCCCCCATTGAAGTCCTCGGTCAGCACCCAGGGGCAGGTTGTCGTGCAGGTGGTGGAAAGTGGTGGTGTGATAGTCGCCGACGTGAAATTGCTGACGGTCGACACGCGCACTTGCAGTGCGTGACAGTCCTGGAACAGCCCATAGAGCCGGTTGCAGATCAAATCCTCGAACTTGGCCACGGTGTAGTTCTGCGCCTGCAATTGACCGGTGCGGATTTGCCGGCTGGCATCGAGCACGGCGCTGTCCAGCACGGCGCTGGACAGGAACACCACGGAGGTCTCCAGGATCGCCCCCAAAATGGCGAAAAAGGGCGTCGCCAGAATGCCGAACTCGATCGCGGTGACGCCGCTTTCGTCGCGCCAGAAGCGGGCCAATGGGGCCGCGAGCGAGCGGCCGATCAGCGATGCAAGCGAATGGGTCATTGGGACGCGCCGGTTTCTAACGCTTGAACGTTAGGGCGCTATGGCTAATCGGTGGTTAGCAATGGCCGCGACGATCCGCTAAAAGCGACGACCCAGTTAACTGCGAGTTAAGGCGAACCCCGTAGTTGCGGCTGCTATTGCCCGGCGGTGCTCTTGATCATATTGGCGGAGTCGACCTGCGTGCTGGTGAAGGTGTTCTCGTCGCCCAGCATGATGGTGGGCTGGCATACCGGCGCACAGGCCAGGCTCGTGCGCGCGGCGCCCTGATAGACCGTCATCGTGCCGGCCTGCAGCTGCACGACGTCGATCAGCGTGTCGGCGACCGGATTGCCATTGCCGTCGAGCACGATCAGGTTGGTCTGGCCAAAGCTCTTGCCGGTCAGCACCAGGGTCTGCGGGTCCTGGATGGTCACATCGGCAATGCCGGGATTGCCGACGATCACCGTCGCCGCGGGGGAGTTGATGCGCAGCACCCGAGCCATGTTCACATTGACGGTGATCGGTGCATCTTCCTCCGCCCATGCCGAAACGGGGCTCGCCGCCAGTGCCAGGGAAAGCAGCAGCACGAGAGCGGTGAACTTGGCCATGGAACTCTTCCGGAAACGGATACGCTACGACTTGGCATTTTCGCGTGGAATGGTGAATAATTGGCAAACAAAGCGTCGTAGTCATCGTTGGCGGGGTATCTTTGGTTATGCTTTGCTCGCTGCCGCCATTCGTCCGGTGGTCCACTATTTTGCAGGATTTCGGCAGTATTACTGGACTTGTCAGTACTATAGCCCACAGGGTCGTGGTTTCGTTAAAAGGCGACGTATTCTGTTAAGCCTTTGAAAATAATAATAAAATGCGAATTAGATGATCGGCAAGCTCGCGGCGATTAACGCAATTTCAAGAACTGGCGAATAACGTTGCCTCAAGTTCGATGTGTGACGTGTCGAACCATGGCGTCACTGGATGACGTGAGCAAGGAGCCACTATGAAGAAGATTTTTGCACAATTTGCGCAGGACGAGTCCGGTGCAACCGCTATCGAATACGGCCTGATCGCCGCGCTGATTTCCGTGGCTCTGATTGCTGCGGCTACCCTGGTCGGCGGCAACCTCGGCACGTTGTTCACCAATATCGCTGGCCGCCTGAACGTTACCGTCCCGGCCGCTTGATAAGCGGGTCAGTTGCCAAGCGCAGCCGACCATAGAGCGTGATGGCAACGGATCCAAAAGGGGAGAAGCAATATTGCTTCTCCCCTTTTTCATTGGTGCTTCCTTAATGCGCTTGCCTCAAAATCGAGCCAAGCGGGCTAAACCCGCAAGGTTCCGAGGCGCCGTCATGTCAACCATCGCACTGCTGTTCTTTCCCTTTGGCATGGCCCTGGCGGCATCGTCCGACCTGCTAACGATGAAAATTTCCAATAAGCTGGTGCTGCTGCTGGTCGCCGGCTTCTTCATTGTGGCCATCGCCATCAACCTGCCGCTGCAGCAATTGGCGCTACATGTGATGTGCGCACTGTTGGTGCTGGCCGTCGGCTTCACCCTGTTTGCCCTGCGCTGGATCGGCGGCGGTGACGCCAAGCTGGCGGCGGCGACCACGTTGTGGCTGGGCTACGGTCTGACGCCGATGTTCGTGGTTTACGCCGGCATGCTCGGCGGTGTGCTGACCCTGGCGATACTGGGTCTGCGCGGGATTCCGCTGACGCCGTTCCTGGCGCGCTACACCTGGCTCGAACGCCTGCACAATCCGAAATCAGGCGTCCCCTATGGCATTGCCATGGCGGCGGCGGGCATGATTGTTTATTCCAACTCGGTAATCTTTCAGCAACTTACTGCCTGAACATTTGCTGCGGGACGGTTGTTTCTTGCATCTGGTTTTGCCGATCAGTATCGGGCTGAAGGCCATTATTCCCGCTCTTGTTTGCAAAATGCAAATATTTACAGATCGGTAACCGCAACTGCAAAGCTCCGGTTAACCAAACTTTGACCCTTTAAGTAGAGAGTTCCCCCGGTGGGTTGGGCGCGGTGCGCCACAGAACCGGAGTGAGTAATGAAACCGGCGCGTATTATCCTGTTGCTCGTGGCGATCGTCGCTGGCGGGCTGGCGGCATTCCTGGTGACCCGGGGCGGCTCTGCGCCCACCACGCAGGTCGTCACCAACGAAGTGATCCAGCAGGAAGCCAAAACCCAGATCCTGGTGGCCAAGGGCCAGATCGGCATGGGCGAACGGCTCACCGCCGATACCGTGGCGTGGCAGGACTGGCCCGAAGGCGCGATCCGCCCCGAATATGTGACCATCACCGCCATGCCCGATGCCCCCACGGTGCTGACCGGCGCGGTGGCGCGCTTTGAATTTTTCCCCGGCGAGCCGATCCGCGAGCAGAAGCTGGTCCGCAGCGAGCAGGGCTACCTGTCGGCAGTGCTGAGCAAGGGCATGCGCGGCGTCTCGGTGCCGGTCGTTGCCTCCTCCAGCGCCGGCGGCTATATCGTGCCCAACGATCATGTCGATGTGCTGCTCTCCCATTCGACTGAGCAGGGACAGGTGTCCGAAGTCGTGTTGTCCAATGTGCGCGTGCTGGCGATTGGCAACCGCCTCGGCGAAGTGGGGGCCTCGGGCGGCGCGGCGGATGCCGATGCGGAAGCCGGGCCCCAGGCGCAGGTTTTCGTCGACAATTCCATCGCTACGCTCGAACTCACCCCCGGCCAGGCTGAAACCCTGGTCAACGCCGTGTCGCGCGGCACCCTGTCGCTGTCGCTGCGCTCGGTCACCGATTTCGACGATGCCACGATCGCCTCGCGGGACGCTACCACGACGTCGGTCCGCCTCATCCGGTTCGGGCAGGAACAAAGCGTCATGTCCGGCGTGTCCCGCCAGCCGGAGGGCGAACAGCCCGCCGCCGTGGAGCCTGCGGCCTATGCCGCGCCCGCCGCGCCGCGGGTGATATTGCCGCCACCGGTCCAGCCCCAGGTCACGGTCCAGTAGGCGCGAGGAGATCATCATGTTCACCGTTTCAAACTATCCTCGCTCCACCCTGCGCCGCGCCGGCCTTGCCGCCGTGCTGCTCGGCGCCCTGCTCGCGGGCTCCGCGCTGGGCACCTCCAGCGCCTATGCCCAGCAGCAGGCGCAGATGACCATTGCCGATTTCGGCCGCACCCGCAGCGTAGCGCTCGAGACCAACAAGTCGATGATCCTCGACCTGCCGGCCGATGTGTCCGAAGTCATCGTCTCCCAGCCCTCGGTGGCCGGCGCCATCATGCGCACCTCGCGCCGCGCCATCATCCAGGGCGTGTTGGGCGGCAACACCAATATCCTCTTCCTCAACGCACAGGGTCAGGCCATCGCGGTCCTCGATCTGCGCGTCGCCAAGGAGCCATCCCAGGTCGGCGAGGCGCTGGAAGGCGCATTGGCGCGCATCCTGCCTGGCTCCCATATCCAGGTCGATTCCGTTACCTTGGGTGACGAGACCAACCGTGTCGTGCTCTCGGGCATGGTGCAGTCGAGCGAAGACCTCGATCGCGCCATGGCGATTGCCGTCCAGTATGCCGGCGATCCCAAGAACGTCGCCAGCGTGCTCGACGTCGGCGGCGGCCAGCAGGTCATGTTGCAGGTCACTGTCTCGGAAATCCGCCGCGATGTTGCCAAGCAGCTCGGCATCAACCTGTCCGGCACGATGACCATCGGTGGCTCGAGCTTCGGCTTCAACAATGCCATGGCCGACGTCTCGTCGCCCGGCAGCATGGCCAACAATTCGGTGGCTGGTGCCTTCCCGCTCGGGAGTGTCAATATCAACGCCTCGATCCAGGCACTGGAAGACCGTGGCGCCCTGCGTATCCTGGCGCAGCCGACGCTGACGGCGGTCTCGGGACAGCCGGCCGAATTCAAGGCCGGCGGCCAGTTCCCGATTTACACCTCCGATGGCAATGGCGGCCAGAACGTTACCTACAAGGACTATGGCGTCACGCTCAATTTTACCCCGACGGTCAAGTCCAACGGCCAGATCGGCCTGCTCGTGGATACCGGCGTGTCCGAACTGCAAGCCGGCTCCAATGCCCTGACCGATCGCAGCACCAAGACTTCGGTCGAGCTGCCGCCCGGCTCGACCCTGTCGATCGGCGGCCTGCTGCAGGACAATGTGCGCCAGCGCATCCAGCAATTGCCGGGCCTGGGCAATATTCCGATCCTGGGCGCATTGTTCCGCTCGCGCGAATATATCAGCTCGCAGACCGAATTGGTGATCATGGTTACCCCCTATCTGGTGAGCGCAACCCGCCAGGCGCCTGAACTGCCCACTGACCGCAGCGTCACCGCCTCGGATGCCGAAGCGATGTTCCTCGGGCGGATGGAAACCCAATATGGCGTGGGCGGCCAGCCCGGTATGCGCGGTGGCTTCAAGGGCTCGGTCGGCTTCGTGCTCGACTGATCCCCGTGCGGACGGCAATGGACGCAATGCTCCGGGCAACCGGTATCAAGGAGAATAGGTTGTCATGAGTTTTCTCAACCCCGAGCCCAAAACGGTCGAAGAGCCGGCGGCGGAAATCGCTGGCGGCGCCCGGCTGATCCCGCGCATCACCATCCAGGCCTTTTGCGAGCATTCCCAGACCGCCCAACTGGTGGAAAGCGCCATCCATGACCGCCGCATGTCCAAGGTCGCGCTGACCACGCATAATGGCGGCCTCGATGGGGCCATCGAAACCTACAAGTCCAACCCGACGCCCAACCTCATCATGGTGGAAACCACCCTGCCACCCGGCGAGATTCCCGGGGCGCTGGCCCGCCTGGCCGAGGTCTGCGATGCCTCGACGCGCCTGATCCTGCTCGGCCACGTCAATGACGTGATGCTGTATCGCGAGCTGATCCGCGGCGGCGTCTCCGAATATATCGTGCTGCCCGCTTCCGCCCAGTCGATCGTCACCGCCATCACCGAGCTCTTCGCCTCCGAAAACGCGGCTCCCATCGGGCGCACGGTCGGCTTTGTGTCGGCCAAGGGGGGCGCCGGCTCGTCCACCGTCGCGCACAACGTGGCTTGGGCCATCTCGCAGTCGCTGCGCCAGGATGCACTGATCCTCGACATGGACCTGGCCTTTGGCACGGCCGGGCTGAATTTCAACCAGGATCCGCCGCATGGCCTCGCAGACGCGCTGAACGTCAACCAGAAGCTCGACCAGACCATGCTCGATCGCCTGATGAGCAAGGCCGCCAACCATATCAACCTGCTGACCGCGCCGGTCACGCTTGACCGCACCTATGATTTCGAGGAGCGCGATTTCGAGCAGATCGTCGAGCTGAGCCAGACCGCCATCCCTGTCGTGGTGCTGGATATTCCCCATGCGTGGAACTCGTGGATCCGCCATACCCTGGCGACTATCGACGAAGTGGTGATCGTGGCCGAGCCGGATCTGGCCAACCTGCGCAATGCCAAGAACCTGGCCGATACCATCAAGGCTTTGCGCCCGGCCGAAACGGCACCAAACCTGATCATCAACAAGTTCGGTCTGCCGCGCCGTCCCGAAATCAGCGCCAACGAGTTCGCCTCATCGATCGAATGCCGCCTGCTGGGCACCATCCCGTTCGACGCGGCTCTGTTCGGCACGGCGGCCAATAACGGGCAGATGATTGCCGAGGTTTCCGCCAACAACAAGATCAACGACATCTACCGCGCGGTCGGCCTGCATGTGACGGGCCGCCAGGCGGTGCAATCGGCGGGCAGGGGCTCGTCCCTCAAAATGTCATCCTTATTCAAGAAACGGGCCTGATCGGACTTTCTGACCCCGGCACGTTGAAACGGTAGAACTCATGTTTGGCAAGCGCACATCATTTGGCGGCAATACCCCCGGGGTCGCGGAGGTCGCGCGTCCGATCGCCAGTCCCGCGCGTACCGCTGAACCCGTCCGCCGGGCCAGCGACAACGACAGCGCCGCCGCGCGCCTGCGCAACAATGACGAAGTGGTCGACGTTCGTTCCCCGGTCGATGCGCAGCGCGACAAGGACTATTTCGCCACCAAGTCGGCGATCTTCAACGCGCTGATCGACTCCATCGATCTGAGCCAGCTCGCCACCATGGACCAGGACGCGGCGCGCGAGGAAATCCGCGACATCGTCGCCGAAATCATCGCGCTCAAATCCATCATCATGTCGATCTCCGAGCAGGAAGACCTGCTGGAGGACATCTGCAACGACGTGCTGGGTTATGGCCCGCTGGAGCCGCTGCTTGCCCGTGACGACATCTCCGACATCATGGTGAATGGGTCGCAGAAGTGCTACATCGAAGTCGCCGGCCGGGTGAAGCTCACCAATGTGCGCTTCCGCGACGACGCCCACCTGATGAATGTGTGCCAGCGCATCGTGTCCCAGGTCGGCCGCCGCGTCGATGAAAGCTCCCCCATTTGCGACGCCCGCTTGCCTGACGGCAGCCGCGTCAACGTCATCGCTCCGCCGCTCGCCATCGATGGCGCTGCACTTACCATTCGTAAGTTCAAGAAGGACAAGCTGACGCTCCAGCAACTGGTCAAATACGGCTCGATCTCGCCCGAAGGGGCCGAGGTGCTGCGTATCCTGGGCCGGGTGCGCGCCAATGTGCTGATATCGGGCGGTACCGGCTCAGGCAAGACCACGCTGCTCAACTGCATGACCGCCTTCATCGAAAAAGACGAGCGCGTCATCACCTGCGAAGACTCCGCCGAATTGCAATTGCAGCAGCCGCACGTGGTGCGCCTCGAAACCCGCCCGCCCAATCTTGAGGGCGAAGGCGAAATCACCATGCGCGACCTGATCAAGAATTGCCTGCGTATGCGCCCCGAACGCATCATCGTGGGCGAAGTGCGCGGACCCGAGAGCTTCGATCTGCTCCAGGCCATGAACACCGGCCATGACGGCTCGATGGGCACGCTGCACGCCAACAGCCCGCGCGAAGCCCTCAGCCGCCTTGAATCCATGATCACCATGGGCGGCTATGCGCTGCCCAGCCGCACCATTCGCGAAATGATCTGCTCGTCCATCGACGTGGTGGTCCAGGCCGCCCGCCTGCGCGACGGCTCGCGCCGCATCACCCACATCACCGAAGTGCTCGGCATGGAAGGCGACGTGATCGTCACCCAGGACGTGTTCCTCTACGACATCATGGGCGAAGACAGCTCAGGCATGCTGATGGGCCGCCACCGCTCCACCGGCATCACCAAGCCGCAATTCACCGAGCGCGCCAAATATTTCAACGAAGAAGCTAACCTGGTCGAGGCATTGGAAAAGTCCAATACCGAGCACCGCGAACTGCTGGATTCGTGAGGCCATGAGCCCTCTTCTCCTCGCCCTCCTGGCCATGATCGCCATCGGCGCCGCCGGCTTTGCGCTCGTTCCCAACCTGCTGGGCGGCAGCCGCGCCGACAAGCGCCGCAAGGCGTTCCAGGGCGATATCCAGGTCAACCGGCGCGAGATGGACGCCGCCAAGGTCCGCGAATCCCGTCGCAAAAACGTGCAGCAGGCGCTCAAGTCGCAGACCGACGCCCTCAATGCCAAAAAGCGCGTGCCGCTGCCGGCGCTGCTGTTTCAGGCCAACATGACGCTGACCCCGGCCAAGTTCATCCGCAACAGCGTTATTTTTGGCGTGGTGCTGTTGGTCATCCTGTTCATCGTGCAGGTGCCGATCTATTTCGCCGCCATCTTCGCGGTGGCCGGCGCTTACCTGCTGCCGCGCATGTGGATCAATCGCAAGCGCAAGAAGTATCAGAACCAGTTCCTAGACGAGTTGCCCAATGCGGTCGAAGCCATCGTGCGCGGCGTCAAGACCGGCCTGCCGCTCAACGATTCCATTCGCGCGGTGGCCAAGGATGCCAAGGAGCCGGTGAAATCCGAGTTTGCCCGCATCCTTGACCAGCAGGCCTTCGGCATGTCAATGACCGAGGCCGTCTCGGTGTTGCTCGACCGCGTGCCGCTGCCCGAGGTCAATTTCTTCGTCGTCGTCATCACCGTGCAGCAGCAGGCCGGTGGCAATCTCAGCGAAGCCTTGGGGAACCTGGCGCGCGTGCTGCGCGACCGCAAGAAGATGAAGATGAAGATCAAGGCCATGTCGTCCGAAGCCAAGGCCTCGGCGATGATCATCGGCTCACTGCCCTTCGTGGTCGGAGGCCTGGTGTCTGCGACCTCGCCGCTCTATCTGCAGCCGTTCTGGACCACCCAGCTCGGCATGATCTGGGCCGGCGTGGGTGCCTTCATGCTGTGCCTTGGTATTTTCGTGATGACCAAGATGGTTCAATTCGACTTTTAGTCCGGCAGAAGCGTGAGCCCGTCATGAACTTTATCGATCTGCTGACCTCGCGGGACTTCCTGATTTCGGTGCTGGCCGCCATCTCGGCCGGCGCCGTGGTGTTCACCTTCGGCACCTCGTTCCTGACCAAGACCGAAATGCGTACCCGCATCAAGCGCGTCGCGCTGGAACGCGACAAGCTGCGCGCCGAGGAAATGGCTCGCCTGCGCGGCGGTGGCGCGTCCGATGCTCGCGGCACGATGCGCCGCCCGGCCGAAACCAAGACCTATATGAAGAACATCGTCGAGCGCTTCGACCTCAAGAAGGCGTTCCAGGACCACGCCACCGTCGACAAGCTGGCCATGTCCGGCTTTCGCGGGCAGGGGCACCTGACCACGTTCCTGTTTCTGCGCTTCGTCACCCCGCTTATCATTTTCGTGCTGGTGACGGGGTATCTGTTCCTGGCGCCCGGCGGGCGGCCAGCCTATCTCAATGTGGTCTACGGCTTTGGCGCGGGCCTGCTCGGCTCCTATCTGCCCGTCGTCCTGTTGAAGAATTCGACGGTCAAGCGGCAGAAGTCGATCAAGCGCGCCTGGCCCGATTGCCTCGATCTGATGCTGCTTTGCGTGGAGTCCGGCATGTCGGTGGAACACGCCATCAAGCGGGTGGCCAAGGAGATCGGCGGCCAAAGCGCTGAACTTGCCGAAGAGCTGACACTGACCAATGCTGAGCTGTCGTTCCTCGAAGATCGCAGCCGCGCCTATGAAAACCTTGGACGCCGCACCGGGCTGGACAGTGTGCGCGCGGTGATGTCGGCGCTGATCCAGGCCGATCGCTACGGCACCTCGGTTGGCCAGGCGCTGCGCGTCATGGCCGAGGAAAGCCGCGAAGCCCGCATGATGGAGGCCGAAAAGAAGGCCGCGTCGTTGCCACCCAAGATGACTGTGCCGCTGATCCTGTTCTTCCTGCCGGTCCTGTTCATCGTCATCATCGCACCCGCCCTGATCAAGGTGTTCGCCATTCAGGGCAATCCGATAGGGTAATTCCTGACCGATCAGTCTGGCGGCACTGCCATCGCCATCCAGGCCCATAGCGGCGATGTCGAAGCGGTGGCCGAGACGGTGGCTGATGTGCCGCATGGGCAAGGATAAGGACATGAGGTGGCCAGCTTCGTGGCCTATCTGGTGGGGCCGGAATCCGGCTTCACCACCGGCTCTGCCCTGACCATTGAGGGCCGTTACCTAACCTGACATTCAGCTTTTGGGGATGGCGTCCCAGCGGTTCTGCTGGGTCAGCAGCGAGCGCACATAGGCCATGTTGGCCTCGACCTGGTCGGGCGGCAGTTCGGCCGCATAGATTGCCCGGCACTCGTCGAACCGCCCCTGCAGGCCCAGCACCAGAGCCAGGTTCTGCCGGATCTGGCTTGTCGCGCCGCGCATGCTCACGGCACGGCGCAGATGCTGCTCGGCCGAGGTCAGGTCATTGGTCATGGCGAAGCTGAGGCCAAAATTGGCTTCGACCGACGCCTCACCGGGGGCGAGCGCCAAGGCCTGGCCATAGAGTTGCCGCGCTTCGGGGCTGCGGCCCATCTGGTCGAGAATGGCGCCCTTGACCGAGAGCGCATTCCAGTCCGGCGCGTCGGGCCGGATCGAGCGGTCCATCACCGCCAATGCCTGCTCGAACTGCCCCTCGGCCGTCAGGGCCTTGGCATAGGCGACGCTGATTTCGACATCGTTGGGATAGCGCGCCATGCTCACCTGGAGCACCGCGACGGCCTGGCCGCTTTGGCCCTGGGCGCGCAAGGCGGCGGCAAAATTGATGGCAATGTTGCGGTCGTCGGGATTGGATTTGTAGCGGGCGCTCAGTTCTGCAAGGCTCTGCTGGCTTTGTGCGCGCGGCTGGCCGGAATAATCGGGCGAAACCGTGCTGTTCATCGCGCAGCCCGCCATCGCCACGGCGGCAACGCCGGCAAGCAGCAAAATGCGGACGGATCTGGCAAAACCGGGGGCAGGCAACACGGTGACGCACTCCACTCGGCAAGCTCGCGCCGACGTCCCAGCAATAAAACATTAACCCTAACGCGCCGTTAAAACCGGCCCGCGCCGTGGGCTGGCATCTTCCCATATAGTTGACTTTAACAACTAAATAATTGACTGTGTCAAACATCACCGCGAGACAGATCATGACCATTTCCGACGACATTGCCGCGATGCGGGCGTTCAACCGGTTTTACACCCGCATTATCGGCCTGCTCGAAGAGGGTATGCACCACAGCCCCTATGCCCTCAGCGAAGCGCGCGTAGTCCATGAAATCGGCAAGCGCAACGCCACCACGGCAAGCGAACTGTGCGAGGCTTTGGCGATGGACCGGGGTCAGATGAGCCGTCTGGTTTGGCGCCTCAGCGATCTGGGTCTGCTGGCGAGCCTTCCCGGCGCCGACAAGCGCTCCAACACCTTGGCGCTGACCCCGCAGGGCGACACGGTCTATAGCGACCTCAACGCCGCCAGCGATACTGATGCGGAAAACCTGCTGACGCCGCTCGATCCGCTTGGCCGGATCGATCTGGTTACCGCCATGCGCCGCATCGAGGCCATTCTGGCCGGGCCGGCGCCGGGCGGCACACTGACCCTGCGGCCTCCCCGCATTGGCGAAATCGGTCAGTTGATCGCACGGCAGGGCCTGCTCTATCACCTCGAACAGGGCTGGAACCGCGAGTTCGAACTGCTGATTACCCGCATCTATGCCGAATTCGATGCCGCGCCCGACCCCGCCACTAAGGCGCTGTGGGTGGCCGACTATGCAGGCGAACTAGCCGGTTCCATCTTTGTGCTGCCGGCCCCAGACGACGAGCGCACCGCCCAGTTGCGCATGCTCTATGTCGAGCCGGCCTTTCGCGGGCTGGGGATCGGCAGGGCGCTGGTGGATGAAGTGGTGCGCTTCAGCCGCGCTGCCGGCTATCGCCGCATCATCCTGTGGACCCAGGATTGCCTGGCCCCAGCGCGCCGCATCTATCTGGGGGCTGGGTTCGAGCTGATCGAAGAGGAAAAGCACCATTCTTTTGGCGCGGACCTCAACGGGCAATATTGGGCGCTGGACCTTCAATAGCCCCGGCTGCGATCCACCACGTTGATCAGCGGCTTGCCCGCCTCATGCGCCTTGATGATCGCCGCGTAATAGGCCACCCCGGCTTCCTCGTTCGAAATCGCCGCGATATGGGGCGTGATGTAGCAATTGGGGATATCCCAGAGCGGGCTATCGGCTGGCAGGGGTTCCACCTCGAACACGTCAAGGCTGGCCGCGCCCAGCGTGCCATCGCCGAGGGCCCGGACGATATCAGCCTCGCGCTGATGCCCGCCGCGCGCCGGATTGACGAGCACCGGCCCGCCATCGAGCCCGCCGCGCCGTAGCTTGCCGAAGGTATCGGCGTTCAAAATGCCCGCTGTGTCCGGAGTCAACGGCAGCAGGTTGACCAGGATATCGGTGCCGGCCAGGAACGCGTCAAAGCTCTCGGCTCCGGCAAAACCCTCAACGCCGTCGATCGCCTTGGGCGTCCGGCTCCAGCTCCGCACGGTAAACCCCAGCGGCAACAGCCGTCGCGCGGCGTCCTGCCCCAAAACGCCCATGCCCATGATGCCGACGACGGTCTGCGACGCGGCCGGTGGATAAAGCTGCACCCAGCGCCGCGCCGCCTGATCGGCCTGGAACCGCGTGTGGAGGCGGTGATGCATGGTTACATGCGCCACCACATAATCGCTCATCCGCTGGCTCAGGTCCTCATCGACGAAGCGCACCACCGGTGCATCCGGCAGGTGCGGATGCTTGAGCAGCGCATCGACGCCCGCACCAAGCGACAGGATGGCCGTGAGGTTATCCAGACCATCGAACGCGTCAGGCTTGGGCTTCCACACGAAAATATAGCGCACGGCCTTGGGATCGTAACCGTCGCCGCGCCGCACGACGGGGTAGGGGGCCAGCGCCGCACGAAATTTTTCGGCCCAGCTCGCCTCGTCGACATCGCTCAAATGCAGCAGCAGCATCGTGGTCTCCCCCGTTCAAACAAATCGAGCCGCACCCGGGGGCGCGGCTCGCAAAACAGTATGCCGTCCCGACCAGGCCTTACGGCGTGGCAGGGGCCGCAGCGGGAGCCGGTGTGGCCGCCGGGGCAGGTGTCGCAGCAGGCGCTGCCGGAGCAGGCGTTGCGGCAGGCGCCGCCGGAGCAGGCGTCGCGGCGGGAGCTGGCGTCGCTTCAGTGGTCGCTGGAGCAGGCGCAGCCCCGGTGGTGCCACTGGTGGTGGCAGTACCTTCGACCTGCGTTTCGCTCTGGGTCGCAGTGGGCGTTGCCGTAGCGTCGGCCGGAGTGGCCGCTGCTGGCTCGGCGCCGGTTGCCGGGGCGGTCGCATCAGCGGGTGCCGCCGGGGCGTCGGCTGCGGGAGCGGCAGCGTCGGCAGTCGGGAACGGCACCGGCGTGGCCGACAGCGTCTGCAGATAGGCCAGGATGTCGGCCCGTTCTTCCGGCGATTTGACGCCGGAGAAGTTCATCTTGGTGCCTTCGACATAGGCCTTGGGCGCGGTGATGAAGGTGTTGATATTCTCATAGGTCCAGATATCGCCTTCGGCGTTATGGGCCTTCATGCCATCCGAATAGGCGAAATCGGCGATGCTGCCTTCGGGACGACCGACGACGCCATACAGATGCGGACCCTGCTTGCTGGGCTCACCCTCGCCGAAATTGTGGCACGACTGGCACTTGCGCACGGCGGCCTGGCCGCGCGTGGCGTCGGCGCTGGCCAGCAGCGTCGCCAGTGGCACTGCCGCTACAGCCGGGGCGCCAGCTTCGGCGGCAACAACCGGCTCAGGCTCGGGCAGGGCATAGCCCGGCCCAACGTCTTCACGCGGTGCATAAATGGCTTCGGCAACGAAGCCGACGCCCATCACGAACAACAGGGTGCCGAGGACGGCGCCGATGATCTTGTTAAATTCGAACGAATCCATTTGGTCTCTCTGCCAGTCCATCCCCTGCGGACGATGCGCCAATCCCGCTAAACTTTCGATTCCGCAAGCGAAATCGCCTCAACAACGGGCTAAGCGCGCGCGGAAGATAGTATCTAGGAACGCCCCGCGCAACAGCCCTTTCCTGCCTGCGACAATTCCCCACCGCCGATTAGCCCTGCTCCGGCAGGCGCGCTCAATTGACTCGCTATCCAGCCGGGTTCAAAAGCCTGCCCATCAGATCAGGATGCGTGTGAATGACCTACAAGATTGCCTTCCAGGGTGAGCCCGGTGCCTTCAGCCATGCCGCCACCAATAATGTGTTCCCCGGACAGGAAGCGATCGGCTGCGTCACCTTCGAGGAGACGATTGCGGCGGTGCAGACCGGCAAGACCGATTTCGCCGTCGTCCCGGTGGAAAATTCGCTCTACGGCCGCATCACCGATATTCATCACCTGCTGCCCAATAGCGGTCTCTATATCGTTGGCGAAACCTACCTGCGCGTCGAGATGACCCTGCTGGCCGTTCCTGGCGCAATCCTCGACGACGTCAAATCGGTGCAATCGCTCTCGGTCGCCCTGGGCCAGTGCCGCAAGTTCATCGCCGAGCACGGCTTCCGCACCATCAATTCCGTCGACACAGCCGGCTCTGCTCGCGAAGTCTCGCAAAAGGCCGACAAATCCGTCGCCGCCATCGCCTCGCGCTTTGCCGGTGAACTTTATGGCCTCAACGTACTGGCCGAAAATATCGAAGACGCCGCCCACAACACCACGCGCTTCCTCGTGCTGTCGCGCGAAAAGACCGAGGCCGCCCCGGCTCCCGGCGTCAAGACCACCTTCGTCTTCCGCGTCCGCAACGTGCCCGCCGCGCTCTATAAAGCCATGGGCGGCTTTGCCACCAATGGCGTCAACATGACCAAGCTGGAAAGCTACATGGTGGGCGGCGCCTTCACCGCCACGCAGTTTTACGCCGATATCGAAGGCCATCCCAGCGACCTCAGCGTCCAGCACGCGTTCGAGGAATTGGGTTTCTTCACGGACCAGTTTCACGTCCTGGGCGTCTATCCGTCGGCGAACACGAAGTAGCGCCGCCCTCTTGCCTTCGCCGCATTTCTCTCACATATAGCCGTTGGGAGGTTGGCGCGGACGTGTTCCTCGCCAACCGGGTCAGGTCCGGAAGGAAGCAGCCCCAACGAGACCTTCACGGGTCGATGCCAGCCTCCTACTATGCTCCGATGACAGTGAGCAGATTCACCCCCACAGTGGTCGCGAAAGGGCAATATGGCTTCGCCTGACACGCCATCGTCGCCCTATCTGGTCCTGGCGCGCAAATACCGCCCGGTCAGCTTTTCCACGCTGATCGGCCAGGATGCCATGGTCCAGACGCTGGGCAATGCGTTCAAGCAGAACCGCATCCACCACGCCTTCATCCTCACCGGCGTGCGCGGCGTGGGGAAAACCACGACGGCCCGCATTTTGGCCCGTGCCTTCAATTATGAGGACGCGTCCGGCAAGCACCCGACGCTGGATCTCGATGTCGAAGGCATCCATTGCCGCGCCATCATCGAAGGTCGTCATGTCGACGTCATCGAAATGGACGCCGCCTCCAATACCGGCATCGGCGACATTCGCGAGATCATCGACTCGGTCAAATACGCCCCGGCCTCCGCGCCCTACAAAGTCTACATCATCGACGAAGTGCACATGCTCTCGACGGCGGCCTTCAATGGCCTGCTGAAGACGCTCGAAGAGCCGCCGCCCTATGTGAAGTTCATCTTCGCCACCACCGAGATCCGTAAGGTGCCGGTCACCATCCTCAGCCGCTGCCAGCGCTTCGACCTGCGCCGGGTGACGCCGGATGTGATGACCCATCACCTGGAGGACCTGCTGGCCAAGGAGGGCATTCCCTCCGAGCCCGAGGCCTTGGCCATGATCGTGCGCGCCGGCGAAGGTTCGGTGCGCGACAATCAGTCCCTGCTCGACCAGGCGATCGCCCATGGCGACGGCGCCGTCACTGCGCCCACCGTCAAGGCCATGCTCGGTCTCGGCGACCGCGCGCGGATCATCGACCTGTTCGAGGACCTGCTCGGAGGCCGCATCGGGGACGCGCTCGACACCATGCGCGCCCTCTACGATGCCGGCGCCGATCCGCAGACGCTGGTGGCCGATCTGGCCGATTTCACCCACCTGGTCACTCGCATCAAGGTCGTGCCGGCCGCTGCCGACGACGTGTCGCTGACCCCCGACGAGCGCAATCGTGGTGCCGATCTGGCCGGCAAGCTGCCGATGCGCGCGCTGACCCGCGCCTGGCAAATCCTGTTCAAGGGCTATGACGAGGTCGCCCGTGCCGGCAACGCCATCCAGGCCGCCGAAATGGTGCTGATCCGCCTGGCCTATGCCGCCGATCTGCCAAGCCCCGACGATGTGATCGCAAAACTGTCCAATCAGCCGGCTCCGGCTTTGCCGCAGATGGCCCCATTGCCGCCGCGAGGGCCTTCGGGTGGCTCCTCGGCCATGCGGCAGGAAGCTCCCCAGCAGCAGCAAGCGCCCGCGATTTCAGCGCCCGCGCCGCAGCCCGCCGTGCCTTCCGCCTTGGCGCGCATCGAATCCTATGCCGAGCTGATCGCTTTGGCGGGTGCCAAGCGCGACATCGTGCTCAAGATCGCGCTCGAATCCACCATGCGGCCGGTTTCGTTTGGCCAGGGCAGCATAGAAGTCGCCCTGGTGGACGGCACCGATCCGGGCATTATCGCCACGCTCTCGGCGCGGCTTCAGGCCTGGACCGGCGAACGTTGGCTGGTCAACGTCTCCAACAAGGCGCCCGAGGGCAAGACCGTCCGCGAGGAGCGTGTTGCCCGCGAAAAGGCCGCCCATGACCAGGCCCATGAAGACCCGCTGGTGCAGGCCATTCTTGAAACATTTCCGGGCGCCAAGGTGGTCAATGTCAAGCTGCGTGACGACGCTGTAGTCGTGGCGCCCGAAACCGTGGCCCCGCCAGAACCTGAAGAGGACGACGAATGAAAGATCTCATGGGCATGATGAAGGCCGCCGGCGAGATGAAGGCCAAGATGGAAACCATGCAGGCCGAACTGGCCGACATGGTCATCGAAGGGCGCTCGGGCGGTGGCCTGGTCACCGTCTCGTTGTCCGGCAAGGGCGATATGAAGAGCCTCAAGATCGATCCGTCCCTGTTCAAGGAAGACGATATCGGCGTGCTGGAGGATTTGATCCTGGCCGCGCATAACGATGCCAAGAGCAAGGTCGAGGCCGAAACCCAGTCCCGCATGGCTGAAGTGACCGCGGGATTGCCGATCCCACCGGGCATGAAGCTGCCGTTTTAATCCGCCGCCTTCCTTCTCCCCTCGTGGGAGAAGGTGCCCTGTAGGGGCGGATGAGGGGGTTCTTCCCACCGTCCCGCCCCCTCATCCGGCGCTGCGCGCCACCTTCTCCCACAAGGGGGGAAGGGAAGCAGAGAATTGGAAATGGCCGGCGGACCCGAAATCGAGCAGCTGATCCAACTCCTGTCCCGCCTGCCGGGGCTGGGGCCGCGTTCGGCTCGCCGCGCGGTGCTGCATCTGATCAAGAAGAAGGATCAGTTGATGATCCCGCTTTCGGCTGCGCTGGACCGGGCAGTGCTTGCCGTGCGTGTCTGCGAAACCTGCGGCAATGTCGATACCCAGAGCCCCTGCGCCATCTGCGCCGATCCGCGCCGCGCCGAAACCGGCATGCTGATCGTGGTCGAGGATGTTGCGGACCTGTGGGCGCTCGAGCGCGCCGGCGTCGGCGCCGTACGTTATCATGTGCTGGGGGGCGTACTGTCCCCGCTGGACGGCGTTGGCCCCGACGATCTTTCCATCGATCAATTACTGGCTCGCGCGCCGCACTATCGCGAGATCGTGCTGGCTGTGAATGCGACCGTCGAAGGCCAGACCACGGCCCATTACATCACCGATCGCCTCGGTCCCGACGGCCCAAAAATAACCCGCCTCGCCCACGGTGTTCCCGTGGGCGGCGAGCTGGACTATCTCGATGAAGGCACGCTGAGCCAGGCGCTCAAGGCGCGCACGCAGATTTAGGCCGCCAGCACTCTGCGAAAAAGTGGGACTAGTGCACGCCGCGCTCGGGCTTGAAGTCGTCGCCGTCGTCCCACTCTGTCTCGTCGAGGATGCCCGGCTCTTCGTCCTCGTCATCGAGATAAACGTCCTCGTCGGGGCCCTCGATCGCCTCGCGCGCCTCGACATCGTCAGGTGATAGGCTTTCGATATGCGCTTCCTGCTCCAGCGCTGGCGCCAGATTGGCGTAATCGTTGGTGTCGTTGGCATTATCTTCGTCGGTGGTCAGGGCGCCGATGGCACGATCCACCTCGCCAAGCAGTGCCGCCGGGTCCTCGTCGCCCCAATCGGCGCTTTCGCGCCCGGCCAGCTCGCTGCGGATTTCGCGCAGCCGCTCCAGGCGCTCTTCCACGGGGCGGTCATCGCCGAACAGCAGTTCCTCGATTTCGGCCTGGCTATAGGGCTGCGAAATGCCGGGCTGGTCGGCGTTATCGAAGTTGGTTTCCTGCGGCATCATGCTGCCGTGACTATGAGTTTGGCTCATGCTGGTCATCCCTCGCTGTTGAGCTATCGAACAGACAGAACGCCCCAGACCGCCCGAAGGTCTCAAAATACTTGGCCGCGGAACCAAGGCGCGGCCCAAAAGTTGGTCCCCATCAACCCGGAGCACACCATGGCCAACCTGCGCAAAGGCTCAAACGTCAGCTGGACCTGGGGCGAACACCAAGCCCATGGCAAGATCGTCGACCGCTTCACCGCCCGGGTGACGCGGACGCTGCAGGGCACCAAAGTGGTGCGTGAGGCCAGCAAGGATGAGCCCGCCTACCTGATCGAACAGCCCGATGGCGCCAAGGTCATCAAGTCTGCCAGCGAGCTTCGCGCCAACTGATCGCGTTCAGCCACAGTTCACGCGCCAAAGCCCAAATGCAGCCACCACTGCAATTGGGATTTGTCATGCCGGGCCGTACGATCTGGATATCTGCTATCGCAGCGATGCTCTTGCCGCTGTTATCAGCACCGAGTTTCGCCGACGAGCCGTTTCGACTGTTTGGTTGTAGCGTCAGGGATTCGGAAAGTGACTTCATCTCGCTCTATGGCGTGGAGCAGGACGACGGCACCTGGACCAGGCTGCAATTCCTCATTGCGAAAAACGGGATTATCGCCGCACTGGTCCCGGGCCAACCGCTGGCTGGCTCGGGACCGTTCTATTTCTCCAATTCGGATGGTCCAGAAGGCTATTACGCGCAGGTCCGCTTCAACTGGGATGGGCGCGGTTATCTCCTGCATATGCTTGATATTCCGCCGGCGCCGGGCCAGGACGATGATATGGGCGGCCGCTGGGCCGGCTTACAGATCACGGAGCCGACCGGCGCCAGCTATGATCTGCCGTGCGGGGAGACCGACGAATATATCGGCTATATGGCCCGAGCGATGAATTGCGACATGACCAACCGCTACGGTGCCGCCGGCTGCGATTTTGACGCGCGCCCCGAGCGTGCCGCCGACGATAAATTGCCCGAGGGCTTTGCGCCCTAGGCTCTTATTCGCCGGCCAGCCGCTGCAGCTCTTCGAAATCCATCTCGTCGATCCTCTTGCTGCGGCCGGTCACTTTGCCCGTCGATATCAGGATTTCGCCGATATCGTCATTGGCCTGGCGGAAATGGGTCTGCAGCTTCTTCACCCGCTCATCCAGCCGGCCCACATCGGCCAGCAGCTCGCGCACTTCTTTCTGGATCAAATGGGCCTGTTCGCGCATTCGCACATCGCGCAGCAGCGCCTGGATCACCTGGATCGACAGCATCAGCAGCGCCGGCGACACGATTACCACCCGCGCCCGGCTGGCGCGTTGCACCACATCCTCGAAATGCTCGTGAATATCGGCAAAGATCGACTCCGATGGCACGAACATGAACGCCGTGTCCTGCGTCTCGCCGGGGATCAGGTATTTTTCCGAGATTGCCCGCACATGCACGGCGATATCCTGCTTGAAGCCGCTCTGTGCCGCCCGCAACACCTCGGGATTGTCCGCCGAGGCAATCCGCTGCCAGCTTTCCAGCGGAAACTTGGCATCGATGACCAGGCTCGGCGCGCCATTGGGCATGATAATCAGGCAGTCTGGCCGGTAGCCGTTCGACAGCGTCGACTGAAACGAATAGGCGTTCGGCGCGAGGCCGTCGCCGACAATCGCCTCCATCCGCCCTTGCCCGAAGGCGCCGCGCGTCTGCTTGTTGGACAGAATCGATTGCAGCGACACGATCTCGCTCGAGAGCGACGTCATCGTCGACTGCGCCCTGTCGATCACCGCCAGCCGCTCATGCAGCTTGTTGAGCCCCTCGTCGGTCTTGGCGCGGGTCTCCTGCAACGCCTGCCCGACGCGCTGGCTGGTCGAATCCAGCCGGTCGTTGACCATCTGGCTCAACTCGGCCGTGCGCGAGCCGAACATCTCGGACATCGACTGCACGCGCCCGGTCATTTCCGACTGCACTTGCATCAGCCCGGCGATATGACGTTCCATGGCGGCCGAGCGATCCAGCGCCTCCTGGGCTTCCTGCGCCCGCGCTGCGCCGGCTCGTATCGCCGCAATCAGCATGATGACCAGCAACAGCCCGATCAGCCCGACGCCCCCCGCAATGGCATAGCCGAGCGTGACCGCGAAATCCCCGAGCGCAAACAGCACAGTTTCCATCAGACCATCCATAGAGCGATTCGCCTGTTCGCGGAATGTTCCAGTTTAGGCCGGCGACGGTTGACCGCGCGGCGGAAAATACCATATCGAGAGGCAACACCCCATTTGGACGCTCCTTCATGGCTATCCGCCCTATTCTCGTTTTGCCTGATGCGCGCCTGCGCGCCGTTGCCGATCCCATCGAGGCGGTCGACGACGATATCAAGGCCCTCGCCAAGGACATGCTCGACACCATGTACGATGCGCCCGGCATTGGCCTGGCCGCGCCGCAGATCGGCGTGATGAAGCGCATCGTCGTCATGGATCTCGCCAAGGAAGGCGAGAAGCCCGAGCCGATGGTGCTGATCAACCCTGAAATCACCAAATTCTCCGACGTGGTGCAGACCACCGAGGAGGGGTGCCTGTCGATTCCCGAGCTCTATTACGACGTCGAGCGGCCCGATGCCGTCACTGTCAAATATACCGATCTGGATGGCAACGAGGTCATCAAGGACGCCGAGGGCAAGCTGGCAGTCTGCATCCAGCACGAACTCGATCACCTCGATGGCGTACTCTATATCGATTATCTGTCACGCCTGAAGCGCGACCGCGTCATCAAGAAATTCGACAAAGCCGCCAAGCGCGCTGCGGGGTAGAGCTTTACTTTTCTTCTCCCCGTCGGGGAGAAGGTGGCGCGCAGCGCCGGATGAGGGTGTCTGCCCTGAAATCCCCCTCACCCGCCCTTCGGGCACCCTCTCCCCGACGGGGAGAGGAATAGATCGGAGCCCCCTATGCGCATTGTCTTCATGGGTACGCCCGATTTCTCCGTCCCTACCTTGCTCGAGATCATCTCGTCCGGCCACGAAGTCGTGGCGGTCTATACCCGGGCGCCAAAGCCTGCCGGCCGCGGCCAGTCCGAGCGCAAGTCGCCGGTGCATCTGGCGGCCGAAGCCGCTGGCATTCCGGTCCTCACGCCGCGCTCGCTCAAGGGTGCCGACGAACAGGGTGTGTTCGCGTTGCACGATGCCGACCTGGGGATCGTCGTGGCCTATGGCCTGCTGCTGCCCAAGCCTATCCTCGATGCACCGCGTCTCGGCTGCCTCAACCTGCACGGTTCGCTCCTGCCGCGCTGGCGTGGCGCCGCGCCGATCCAGCGCGCAATCATGGCCGGCGACGCGCAGACCGGCGTCATGGTCATGCAGATGGACGAGGGCCTCGATACCGGCCCGGTTGCGCTGGGCGAAGTCATCCCGATCGCCCCCGATATGACCGCCGGCGAGCTGCATGACGCCATGATGCGCATCGGCGCCGACTTGATGGGCCGCGCACTGGCAGCGCTCGATCGCGGCAGCCTGGATTTCAAGCCGCAGCCCGACGAGGGGGCGGTCTACGCCAAGAAGATCGAGAAGGTCGAGGCCCGCATCGACTGGAACCAGTCAGCAGAGGCCGTCCACAATCACATTCGCGGCCTGTCGCCGTTTCCCGGCGCCTGGTTCGAGCTGGAACTGGCGGGTAAGCCGGTGCGGGTCAAGGCTTTGCGCTCGACGCTGGGAGCCGGCTCAGGCGCTCCCGGCACGTTGCTGCCCGATTTGACCATCGCCTGCGCCACGGGCGCTGTCCGGCTGGTGCAGATCCAGCGCGAAGGCAAGACCCCGATGGATGCGGCAACGTTTCTGCGTGGGGCAGGGGCCCTGCCCGGAACAGTGTCATGATCAGAGGTGTTACTACAGTCTCGATCGGTCCCTTCCCCCTTGAGGGGAGGGCTAGGGTGGGGGTGTCGAAGCTCGCGCGCGCTCGATGTCCGACACTCCCACCCCTAACCCCTCCCCTCAAGGGGGAGGGGAAGACACGCCCGGTGTCCGCCTGATGCCCCGCTATCGCGTCACCGTGGAGTATGACGGAACGCCCTTCAACGGCTGGCAGCGCCAGCCCCATAGCCCATCCGTGCAGCAGGCGCTCGAAACCGCGATTCAAAACTTCTCTGGCGAGACCGTCACCACCCAGGCAGCCGGCCGCACCGACACCGGCGTGCATGCGCTCGGCCAGGTGGCTCATTTCGATCTTGTCCGCGAGTGGGACCCGTTCCGCATTCGCGAGGCGCTGAATTTCCACCTGCGGCCCAACCCGGTGGCGATCATCGAGGCGGAGGCGGTCCCGGATACCTTCGAGGCGCGCTTCTCGGCCAAGGCGCGGCATTACGAGTATCGCATCCTCAATCGGCGTGCTCCGGCGGTGATCGAAGCCAATCACGTCTGGCACCTGCCGATGGACCTCGACGCCGAGCCGATGCACGCCGCCGCCCAACTCATCCTGGGCACGCACGATTTCACCACCTTCCGCGCTGCCGAATGCCAGGCCAAGTCGCCCATCCGAACGCTCGATCGCTTCGATGTCCGGCGCGAGGCCGACCACATCGTCATCACCGCCAGCGCTCGCAGCTTCCTGCATCATCAGGTGCGCTCGCTCGTTGGCTCGCTCAAAATGGTGGGTGAAGGGAAATGGCGCCCCGCCGATTTCCGTGCCGCGCTCGACGCGAAGGATCGCCGGCGCTGCGGCGCCCTGGCCCCGTCGCGGGGGCTCTATCTCATGAAGGTGGATTACTAAGCAGCCGCTGTGTTTCGGTAACGCACTGAGCACCGACCCTCACCTTCCTTCCCGCGGACTTGATCCGCGGGCCTCCATCAGCATGGCACAAGCGGCGGGTGGCCCGCGGGTCAAGCCCGCGGGAGGTGGGAGGGGGATGGGAATATTGGGATAGGAAGAACGGCAGTTGGGGATGCGAAAACCGTTGTTGGAAACGGATCGCGCCAATGCCGAACGCTAGACGCCTGGCATCGCCACCATGCCGCCCAGCAATAGCAGGCCAATGCCCGACCCGACCAGCTGGGCCACGATGAACATGGCGATCTGCAGCGGCGGCAGGGTGACGATCAGCCGGGCAATGTTGATCTCGACGATGATCACCACGATGCCGATGGCGATGATCACCACGTCGGCCGGCAGGCCCGATAGCAATAGTCCCAGCGACAGGATCGAGGTGAAGAACGTCGCCCAGTTGTCAGCCACGAGGAACGGCACGAAGCCGTCCAGCCGCCCCATCTGCCGCAGCACCAGGTAAGATACTGCAAACTGGATCACGAACAGCATCCCGCCCAGGATCACCGCCTGCGTCGCGGCGCCGGGAGCGCTCGGCACGCCAAAAAGCTGCGGACCGAAAGCGCCCAGGGCGCTGGCGACCACGAAGGCGATGAACGAGCCGATCAACCCGCGCTGGCTGAAATCGAAATGGGTGGGCGCCTGCCGGTTGCCGGTGAGCAGGGCAAAGCAGCCACGCGCCGCATCCACCAGCTCATCGAGAAAGGTCGAGGAATTCTGAGACAAAAGGCAACTCGATCAGATGGGGGAAGCGGCAGGATTGTTCAGCATGTAGAGCGTCAACGGCATGCCGACAAGCAGGACGACGGTTAAAACCGCAAATGCCAGGGCCACGCCGATCGACCAGGTGCCCGCGGCGCGGCCCAGGCTATAGAGCAGGAACACCAGGCCCAGCAGCACGATGGGCACTGTCTCGATGCTGATCGCCGCCAGCACCGACCCTGCGACCAGGTAGAACACCATGCCGTAAATCCCCGGCACCAGCACGCGCAGCAGCGGCACGTCGGACTTGACCGCCAGCTTGGTCACCACGATGCCGATCAGCAGCGCCACCAGCCCCAGCGACTGCACTAACAGGTTGGCGAGCAGCCCTGGCAAGGACGGCATGCCGCCCTGCACCGACCCCATGGCGATGGCCAGAAAGGCGAACAGGAAAAAGATTACCAGCGCCTTGGCCAGTGCGCCGAACGAAAAGCCGAATCGGTCCTGCCAGCCCGGCCGTAGCCGCACGATATCGACCCAGCCCAGCCATGCGTCGCGCAGCGCTGCCCAGAGTTTCATGTCGTGTGCCCAAAAAACCGCGTCATGAAGGCCGCGTAGATCGCGGTCAATCCGGTGACGTCGGCGATCAGCACATGCTCGTCGGCCTTGTGCATCGAGGGGCCGACCAGCCCGCATTCCACCACAGTGCCATACTGCGCCACGAAGCGCGCGTCCGAGGTGCCGCCGCCGGTCGAGAGGCTTGGCCGGCGCCCGGTCATTTCAAAAATGATGTCGCCCAGCGTATCCACGGCGGGTCCCAGTGGCGACAGGAACGACAGCGACGGCACCCCGGCCACCGCGAACGTCACCTTGACCTGGCCTGCATCCACCGTGGCGATCCGCCCACGGACCCAGTCGGCCAGTGTCTGCGGCGACCACAGGTCATTGTAGCGGATGTTGAACTTGAGCGTGCCCCTGGCGGGGATCACATTGCCGGTCGGGTTGCCGACATCGATCGAAGTCACTTCCAGATTGCTGGCCGGAAAATGCGCCGTGCCCTTATCGATGGTCTCCCCGCTCAGCGCCGTCACGATGGCGGCGAGCACCGGGAGCGGATTATTGGCTTTCTCGGGATAGGCCACATGCCCCTGCATGCCCTCGACCGTCACCACCCCGCTCAGCGATCCGCGCCGGCCGATCTTGATGCTGTCGCCCAGTTCGGCGGCCGAACTCGGCTCGCCCACAATGGCAAAATCGAAAGTGTGCCCCTGCGCCTTGGCCCAGGCCAGCAGCTTTTCGGTGCCGTTGACGCCGTCGGCTTCCTCGTCGTTGGTGATGGCCAGCATGATGGTGCCGGCCTGGGTGGGAATCTGCGCCGCCGCGGCCACGAATGCTGCCACTCCACTCTTCATGTCGGCCGCGCCACGTCCGTAAATCTTGCCGTCGGCCTCGCGCGGCACGAACGGGTCGCTGGTCCAGTTCGCCAGGTCGCCGGGCGGCACCACATCGGTATGGCCTGCGAACAACAGGCGTCTGCCGCCGCCGTTGCGGATCGCGAACAGGTTGTCGACCGGATAGGAGCCATCGCCCTCAAAGCGCAGCCGCGTCACCTCAAAGCCCAGCGTGGTCAGCGCGCCTTCGAGCACAGCCAGCACGCCTGCATCCTCGGGCGTCACCGAGGGGCAGGCCATCATGGCTTTGAGCAGGGGGACGGGATCGCCCGTGGAAATATCAGTCACTGTCATCCCGTCCTTGTTGTCTTAAGCCGCTGGAGCCCAGGTCCCGCCCGCCGGATCGGCGCCATAGGAGTTGTTGCCCACCGTGCCGCGCAGAAAACCCAGCACGATCAGGATATAGATGGCGAAAGCCGCAAGGGCTAGCGACAGCAATGCCAGTCCGCCCAGGATCGGCCCGATCATCGAGGTTACGGCTGCGGCGTCGACCGGAGCGGCCGACTGAGGTGTGACCACACCCAGCAGCGTGAGCACGAAGCCCAGGCCAAACCAGATTTGAAAATCGATGCCACTCTTGTCCCGGTCATGCCGGCGCTTGATCGACAGGCAATATGACGGATAGGCCAGCAGCACGAAGACGACCAGGTTGCCCAGTGGATTGAGCCCTGCGCTGGCTGTCGTCACATTCTGCTCGCGCACATACGTCGTCGCGCCAAGCCCGACCAGCGAGAAGATGATGGTCAGCACAATGCCCGCTACAAACAAACCGATTACGCCAAGCCACCAGGTCTTGCGCGAAACGCGCCCGTCGCGCGTCAGGTAGACCGACCGTATCCAATCCATTTTTCCCCCAGAAGCCACAATGCCGAACCCCTCGCCGGCATCCTCAGCATAGGTGAATCGCCCTGCGCTCGCCAGCAGCACAAAGCAACGCGCCCACCCCGGTCTCCGGGATGGGCGGCTGGCAGGTCAGTTCGGCTGAGGCGATCAGGCGGCGACGGTGCCGCCGAGCGGGTTCTGGCCATACTGGTTGGCCGCAGGTTCGCCTTCCTTGATGCCCAGCATGTAGATCAGGTAGATCGCGCCGAGCAGCGGGATCAGGGCCACCAGCGTCCACCAGCCGGACTTGGACTGGTCGTGCCAGCGCTTGGCGTAGAGTGCTACGGCCGGATAGATCAGGATCAGCGAACCGATAGTCGCCAGGTACTGCAGCGGCCCAAAGATCATGCCCAGAATAGAGCCGAGAATGGCCAGGACGATATTGGCGCCGATCAGCAGCAGAACGCCGGCCCAGAAAGGCTCGCGATTGATACGGCCGTCGAAGCTCGTGAACAGATACTTCCAGTCTTGATTGAACATGTGTGTCCCCAAATCTTGATGAAGCGGCCCTCAAACTGCCGCGGTACTCGGTATCGGGAGTATTCCCGCCCCTGTCCGTCTTCTATGGATAAGAAAATGAACGCTCAATGACTAGCCGGTTCAGTCTGTCAGGGGCCTAGCCGGCGATTCCCCTCCCAATGGATCCGCCCCATGAACATTGGAGCCAGGACGCCCCGAAAGGCAACCCAGAACGACGAACAGATAAAGTCCATACAATGAAAACAAGCCGTTGGCCGCATCCAGCCATCGCTCCTGGCTCGGAACCACCACGCCCTGGCCAAGATCAACCATCGCGAAACCAACGCCGAACACGGCAGGCAGGCTGATCAGTCCCCAAGCCACCAGGTAGCCCAAGACGTCCCAGCCCCCCTTATCGCGGTCATGCTGGCGCTTCACACCCAGGCAATACAGCGGATAGGCGGTAATTCCCAACAGGATCAGCGACCCCGAGCCAAAGGCACGGATCAGGTTCAAGATGCCGGTGCCAAAGGTGGCGCTCGTCGGGGCGCCCAGGCTTGCCATCATGGGCCAGGCCACCGCACTGAGCCAAACGAGGCCCAGCACGACGCCGATTACCGCCAAGCCGATCATGCCGCGCCACCATTGCCCACGGGCAATACGGCCCCGGGTCGAAAAATACAGCGAAATCATCATCCCCCCTGATGATTGGCAGCGTGGTTCAGTCGCGCAGCAGCTCGTTGATGCCGGTCTTGCTGCGCGTCTGTGCATCGACGGTCTTGACGATCACGGCACAGTAAAGCGACGGCCCCCAATTGTGCCCCGGCATCGGCTTGCCCGGTAGCGAGCCCGACACCACCACCGAATAAGGCGGCACCTTGCCGATATGGATTTCGCCCGTTGCCCGGTCGACGATCTTGGTGGAGGCGCCGAGGAACACGCCCATCGAGATCACCGAGCCTTCGCCCACCACGACGCCTTCGACCACTTCGGAGCGCGCGCCGATAAAGCAATTGTCCTCGATGATGACCGGCCCGGCCTGCAGCGGCTCCAGCACGCCCCCAATGCCGACGCCACCCGACACATGCACGTTCTTGCCGATCTGCGCGCAGGACCCGATGGTGACCCAGGTATCCACCATGGTGTTCTCACCCACATAGGCGCCCAGATTGACCAAGCTGGGCATCAGGATCACGCCCTTGGCGATATGGGCCGAGCGGCGCACCACGGCGCCCGGCACGGCGCGGAAGCCTGCCTCACGGAACGTGTTCTCATCCCAGCCCTCGAACTTGGTCGGAACCTTGTCCCAATAGGACGAGCCGCCTGGTCCGCCGGGGATCATCACGTTCTCATTGAGCCGGAAGCTGAGCAGCACGGCCTTCTTGAGCCACTGGTTGACCTGCCAGGTGCCATCGATCTTTTCGGCGACGCGGGCCTTGCCGCTATCGAGCAGCGCCAGCGCTTCCTCGACTGCCTCGCGAACTGCGCCCCTGGTGGCGGAGTTGACCTCGGCGCGCGCCTCGAAAGCGTCGTTGATGGTCTGGGCGAGATCGGTATGCGACATGGCGACACTTTCGGTGGGGGCGTTATGTGCTGGGGACATTACCCACCAAAGGTGTGGTGTCAATTGTGCGCGCAAGCGGCTGCGGCCGGTGCACCGCGGTCACGAGGACCACCGAAATCGTCATCAACAGATACCACGACCCCAGCTTCTCCCATGAAACCAGCGCCCAGCCGTCCTGCTGGTTCGGATAGATCCAGGCATGCGACCAGGTGCCGATGTTTTCGGCGATCCAGATGAACAGCGCCACCAGGAGGAAGGCCAGCAGGATCGGCATCGAGAACCGATAGCGGAGCACTCGATAATGCATCCAGGTCCGCCCATAGAGCAGGGCCAGCGCGCCGAACAGCACCCAGCGCAGGTCCACCATATAATGGTGCGAGAAAAAGTTGATATAGATTGCCCCGGCCAGCACTGCCGTCATCCAGAAAGGCGGATAATGCGCAAAACGGATGTCGAAAATTCGCAGGATGCGCGCCATGTAGGAGCCCACGCAGGCATACATGAAGCCTGAAAACAGCGGCACGCCGGCAATGCGAAACAGCGCCTCTTCGGGGTAGAGCCACGAGCCGGCCCCAGTCTTGAACAGCTCCATCGCGGTCCCCACCACGTGGAAGATGAGGATGACCTTGGCTTCGTCCAGCGTTTCCAGCTTGAACGCCAGCATGCCGGCCTGGATCAGGCAGGCGGCCACGAACCATAAGTCGTAGCGCGCCAGCCCGATGCCGTCCGGCCACCACAGCCGCGTCAGCAGCATCATGGCCAGCATCAGCCCGCCGAACAGGCAGGCCCACCCCTGCTTGATGCCGAACACCAGAAATTCCACCAGCGCACCGGCCGGCCCGCTCTGCGGCAGCATGGCCAGCACGCGATGCGCCGCGGCATCGATCCGTGCTTCCACACTTGTGAATTGCCCCATCCCCGTTACCCTTGCCCCTCGGTCGCCGCGCCGTTATGCCGTTCACAAGATCTCGGAATTGTGGCGCAACTGATTTGCTCCCCGCTAATCCGCGCGACCCGGAGAGCCGCCTTGGCCAAAGCCCCACCGACCCCGTTACGCACTGCCGGCCAGGACGTCGCCGCCGCCAAGCGCGCCCCGCAGACACCCCAGACCGAGTCGCCGGCCTTTCGCCTGGCCTATGCGGATGCCGAATTTCTCGAGGCCGACGAAACCCGCGGCATTCGCTTCCAGCTTGAATATCTCAAGACCCAGACGCGCCTGAACGAGGCTGGGATCAATTCCACCGTCGTGCTGTTCGGTGGCGCCCGCATTCCCGAGCCCGGCAAGCCCGCCTGGGCCGCCAAGAACGATGTGCAGAAGGCCAATCTGGAAAAGGCCTCGCGCTATTACGACGAGGCCCGGCGCTTCGCCCAATTGGCCGCGCTGACCTCCAAGTCGCTCGGCTTCAAGGATTATGTCGTCGTCACCGGCGGCGGCCCGGGCGTCATGGAGGCCGGCAATCGTGGTGCCAGCGATATCGGCGCCCCCTCCATCGGGCTCAATATCGTGCTGCCGCACGAGCAGGCGCCCAATCACTACGTCACCCCCGCGCTGAGCTTCAATTTCCACTATTTCGCCACCCGGAAAATCCACTTCCTGCTGCGCGCCCGCGCCGTGGCGGTCTTTCCCGGCGGCTTCGGCACGCTCGACGAGTTCTTCGAAACCCTGACCCTGATCCAGACCGGCCGTATGGAGCGCATCCCGCTGCTGCTGTTCGGCGCCGAATTCTGGGGCAAGGTCATCAATTTCGAGGCCCTCGCCGAAGCCGGTACCATCGCCCCTACCGACCCCAGCCTGTTCAGCATCGTCGACAGCGCCGAAGAAGGCTGGGACGTGATCCGCCAGTTTTACGACCTGCCCGACGTGGGCGACGCGCCGGGCTGGTGAGCGAGTTTGCGGCCTGTCTGAGGAGCAAAAAATGACAGTCGAAGTCGTCCGAACCGGGGGATGCCTGTGCGGAGCGGTCAGATATGAGGTGCGAGGCGAGCCCTACATTTCCGGGCTCTGCCACTGCACGATCTGTCGCAAGCTGACCGGATCTTCTTTCTCGGCGACGGCCAACTGGCATCGATCCCAATTTCATATGACGGGCGAACTGCAGACCTACGAACACCGGTCTTTTTGCCCGACCTGCGGTTCGCGCCTATTCTATTTGTTCGATGAGGGTCTGGAAGTATTCCTTGGCCCTCTGGACACCGCACCAAACGATATCAAGCCGATGCTCGAAGTCTGGACAGTTCGCCGGGAGCACTGGCTTCCCCCTGTTTCAGGGGCAATTTCATACCATGACAATCCGCCAAAAATTTAGGTTGCACTGACGCATCCCAGCTCTTCCATTTGCTTGGTTGTAACGTTTGCAATGGCAGTGTCACAATCGCGCTGTAACGCCTGGCTGGGCGTGATTTGGGGATAGTCTTGGAAACGTTTGATCTCGTCGTCATCGGCAGTGGTCCCGCCGGCCGCCGCGCCGCCATTCAGGCGGCCAAGCTCGGCAAATCCGTCCTCGTCGTGGAGAACCGCCTCCGCCTTGGCGGCGTCTCGGTTCATACCGGCACTATTCCCAGTAAGACCCTGCGCGAGACCGTGCTCAATCTGTCCGGTTGGCGCGAACGCGGGTTTTATGGCCTCGCCTATCGGGTCAAGAAGGACATCGAAGGCAAGGACCTCGGCGCCCGCCTGCGCATGACCCTGGACCACGAAATTGAGGTGCTTGAGCATCAGTTCGCCCGCAATGGCGTGCGCACGCTGAGCGGCAAGGCGCGCTTTCTCGACGTCAACCACATCGCCGTCACCACCGCAGAGGGTGATGAAACCAAGATTGGTTTCGGCGCCGCGGTGATCGCCGTCGGCACCGCCCCCTACCGGCCGGCCAATATCCCGTTCAACGACCATTCCGTACTCGACAGCGACAGCCTCGTCGCCGAGCCGCGCGTGCCGCGCAGCCTGACCGTGGTTGGCGCCGGCGTGATCGGCATCGAATATGCCACGATTTTCTCGGCGCTGGACGTGCCGGTCACCATCATCGAACCGCGCGATACCATCTTGGATTTCATCGATCGTGAAATCATCGAAGAATTCACCCACGAGATGCGCAAGCGCGGCATGACCATCCGCTTCGGCTCCAAGGTCGATCATGTCGAGTTGGACGAACAGGGCTGGGCCGTTGCCGTGCTCACCGACGGACGCCGCATCCGCTCCGACATGTTGCTCTATGCCGCCGGTCGCTCTGGCGCCACGGCCGACCTGGGGCTCGAGAACTGCGGCATTGCCGTCCACGACCGCGGACGCATCAAGGTCGATCCCATCACCTTCCAGACCAATGTCCGAAATATCTATGCTGCTGGCGACGTCATCGGCTTTCCCTCGCTCGCCTCGACGTCGATGGAACAGGGCCGTATCGCCGGCCTCCATGCCTGCGGCGCCGCCATGCCGCCCGCGCCCGAATTTTTTCCCTATGGCATTTATGCCGTGCCGGAAATCTCCACCATCGGGCTGACCGAACAGCAGGTCCGTGCGCAGGGCATTCCCTATGAAAACGGCATTGCGCGTTTCCGCGAAACCTCGCGTGGCCACATCATGGGGCTGCAATCGGGCATGATGAAGCTGATCTTCTCGCTCGAAACCCGCAAGCTGCTCGGCGCCCACATCGTGGGTGAAGGCGCCACCGAGCTGATCCATATTGGTCAAGCCGTGCTCAACCTCGGCGGTACGCTGGATTACTTCGTCGAGAACGCCTTCAATTATCCAACGCTGGCGGAGGCGTACAAGATCGCCGCTTTGGACGCGTGGAACCGCATGCCGCGCGATATCCCGCTGGCGCCGGTTGCAGATTCGGAAACCGAAGCGGCTCCCGTCAAGACGAAGTAGACCCCTCGTCCGGCGCTGCGAGCAAGGCCCGGCAGGGCAATGGCCGAGCGAAGCGGAGGCCGGTGAGGGTGCTGGCGCAAACCCCGCCGCCGCCCTAAGCTCCCTTAAAGTCACCGAGAGCCCCATCATGAGCGAAGCCTTTGACGCCATCATCATCGGCGCCGGCCAGTCCGGCCCCTTCCTTGCGGCGAAACTGGCCACGGCCGGCTGGAAAACCGCGCTGATCGAGCGCACCCATTTGGGCGGCACTTGCGTCAACGATGGCTGCACCCCCACCAAGACCCTGGTCGCCAGCGCCCGCGCCGCATGGTCGGCGCGCCACGCCGCCGATTGGGGTGTCACCGTCTCGGGCGGCGTGACCGTCGACATGAAAGCCGTCAAGGCGCGCAAGGACAAGGTGGTCAATGCCTCGGTCCAGAGCCTGACCGACTGGCTCGGCGGCCTCGAACATCTCGAAATCATCCGCGGCTCGGGCAGCTTCGTGTCGCCCACCGAGGTGACTGTGAATGGCCGCACCCTGACCGCGCCGAAATTCTTCATCAATGCCGGCGCCACCGCCAGCGTGCCCGATTGGCCGGGCCTGTCCTCGGTGCCGTATCTCACCAATACGACGATGATGGATATCGACACGCTGCCCGATCACCTGGTGATCGCCGGGGCCAGTTACATCGGGCTCGAATTCGCCCAGATGTACGCGCGCTTCGGCAGCAAGGTTACCGTCATCGAGCGCGGCCCACGCGCCGCGTCGCGCGAGGACGAGGATATCTCCGCCTCGATCCGCCAAATCCTGGAGGCCGACGGCGTCTCCTTCCTGTTCGACACCACCGTTGAATCAGTGGTCAAAGCGGGGCAGGGCGTGCTGTTGTCGCTCAATACCGACGGCCGCCTTGCGTCCACCGAGGCCAGCCACCTGCTGATCGCGCTCGGCCGCACGCCCAACAGCGCTGACCTCAACCTTGCGGCGGCGGGTCTATCCACCGACAAGCGCGGCTATATCCCGGTCGATGATAACCTGCGCACCAGCCAACCTGGCATCTGGGCCATGGGCGACATCAACGGCCGCGGCGCCTTCACCCACACCTCCTACAACGATTTTGAGATCGTCGCGGACAATGTGCTGGACCAGGGTAGCCGCTCCATCGCCCATCGCATCCCGGTCTATGGTCTGTTCATCGACCCGCCTCTGGGTCGCATCGGCATCTCGGAGCACGAGGCCCGCGCCTCCGGCAAAAAGGTATTGATGGGCACCATGCCGATGTCAAAAATCAGTCGCGCCAAGGAGAAGGGCGAAACCCAGGGCCTGATGAAAGTCCTGATCGATGCCGAGACCAAACGCGTCCTCGGCGCCGCCATCCTGGGTATCGGCGGCGACGAGATCGTCCATTCCCTGCTGCAACTGATGGCCGGCGACCTGCCCTACACCGTGATGCAACAAACCGTGCACATCCACCCCACGGTCAGCGAATTGATCCCGACCCTGCTGGCCGATTTGAAGCCGCTGGAGTGATCCTGTTGGTCTGGCGCTGCCGATCCGACGTTACCAGCCTGACGGTGTCCGCCAAACTATCCCCACCCACCGCCTTCCCGCGGGCTTGACCCGCGGGCCACTCCCAACACGGCACACCGCTGATCAAGTCAACGGGAAGCGGCGCCACCCGTCAAACGCGCGCAATGAGCATTGCGTCTAACGCTACTTGAGCAGTTCCTCGATGAATTCCTTCTCGGTCTCGATTCCGGCCCATTCATCCGGACTGTCGGCCTGGAACACCAGCGTATAGGGACCCTTGTAGCCAGCCTCTTCGGCCGCCTGCAGGCATTGGCCGTAGTCTGACTCGTCCAGCTTGCCGTCAACGAAATCGGCCTTGGCATGGCAGGTCTCGGCCAGCCCGAAAATGGCGCGCAGATCGTCATATTTGGTAGGACCGCCCCAATTGCCGAAATCGCCATTGAGCCCGATGCGTCCGTCCAGCTTGTCGAGCAGGTAATGCACATGCGCCGGTTCGGCCAGCAGGTCGAACCAGTTCTCGGTTGTCAGCCGCACCTTGGAGCCGGCATTGCGCTCGGCGAGGGTCGTCAGCGCCTTGACCGACAGGTCCAGCGCATCGCGGGTCGGTTTCTGCTTGCCGGCGATGACGCGGGCGCGTTCGGCCCCAAGCTGGTTGGCGATCTCGATCCAACTCCAGATCCAATCGGTATCGCGCGCGCTGGTCGCCGGATCGCTGATATCGCCTGCATCAATCAGCAGCGTCTGCAAGGTGACATCGGCATTGCTCAACGCGCTGCGCAATTCGCCCAGATAGATTGGGTCCTTGCTGGGCAGGTGAAACGACACCAGTTCCAGCCGGTTGATGCCGCGGTTGGCGATGGCGGAGGGAATATCGAGCAGCGACTCATCGACCTCGCCATAGGTCTCCTGCACAGGCCCAATCTCAAGACTGTCGAGATTGTGCGGATAGGTCGTGCCCAGCATGCGGTGCAGCGACCAGGTGGAGACCGCGATACGGTCGGCAGAGTTGAAAGCCATCGAAAACGTCCTCATTCGTGTTGAGGGCGACACTGCCCCGGCGCGATGGCCGGTTCAAGGCACTAAAGCTTGCGCTGCGCCAGATAGATGTGGTCGCACGCCAGCACCGTCTCGCCGCGCTGGTTGAGCACCCGCACCGCCTCGGTGATGCGGCCATGATCGGCCCGCTTGGGATCGGGGTCGAGCCCGGTAATGGTCAGCGTCGTATGGATCGTGTCGCCGATAAACACGGGCTTGGGAAACCGCAGCCGTTCATAACCATAGGAAAACGCCAGCGGATTGATCTCGCTGGCGGTCAGGCCAATGCCGATTGCGAATGTCATCGTCCCATGGGCAATCCGCTGCCCCCAGGGGGAGGCCTTCATCGCCTCCGCGTCCATGTGATGCGGAAAAAAATCGCCCGTATGACCGGCATGCACCACGAAATCGGCCTCGGTGATGGTGCGCCCGTACGTCTTGCGCTCTTCCCCCAGCACATAGTCCTCGAAATGGCGTGGCCGCTCCATCAAAAACTCTCCCGATACAGGCGATTGATCTCGGCCACGATCAGGGCAGGGCTCTCCTTGCCCAGCAGCCCGGCGTTCAGCCGCTTGCTCGCCGCGTCCTGGAACGCCATGTACCCATTGTGCCGCGGCCGCACCCAGCTCGCTTCCAGCGTCCGCCGCGTATCGCGGTAAAACCCGTCCACTGCCGCGTTGACGGCGTCATCTTCCCAAGCCAGGCCATGCCCCGGCTGCCCGCCGGACTCGGCATAAATCGTGCTCTGGATACCGCCACTGGCGACCCAATAGGCATAATCGATCGCCGCCTCGCGGTTCGCTGAGAATGCGGATACCGCAATCCCCGTCCCGCCCAGCGCCGACCCCACCGGCCCGAGCCCGCCCGCATTTGGAATATCGGCGAATTTCAACCGGCCGGGCCGGAAACCTTTGAGCGCATAGCTGAGGTAGCCATAGCCATACGGCATCACGCTTACGACGGGATGCTCGTGCGCCATCGCCTCGGACGCAGCGATCGGGTCCATGGCGAAATTGCTCGGCTCGATCAGCGCCACCAGTTCGCGTAGATGCTCCACCACATCCGCCCCCGCCGCCGCCTCGATCAGCTCGCCCGCGCCCGTATTGCAGGCGTGCCCCAGATTGCCCGCCAGCGTGTAAAACGTCATCAGGCTATGCGGCGCCAGCATCGGCAGCACCACTTGCCCCGCCTTCGCCAGCCCGATTACATCCGCCCAGCTCGTCGCCGGCCCCTCCACGATATCAGCCCGATAGGCCTGCACCTGCGTCGCCGCATCGATGGGAAACGCCCACTGATGGCCGGCCCAATTATAGCTCGGGTAGGATTGCCCGACACTGTGCCGCGCCATCTCGTCCCGCTCATCCTCGCGCCCTGCCACGTCGAGCGGCGCCAGGCACCCTTCATCGGTAATCTGCCCCACATGGGGATGATCGATGACGATCAGGTCATATTCCCGCGCCAGTTCCTCCACTGGAAACGTCTCGAAGTCCTGCAGGCTGCGTTGGTCCCAATCGATCTGCACCCCGGTCTTGTCGCGCCACAGCGCCGACGTCGCCACCATCGGGTCATAGCCGCGCGGATGCTTCCAGGTCATGCCCTTGAGGGTAATGCTCACAAGCCGAACTCCGCCCGGATTTTTGCGCTCTGCTCGCCGATCAGCGGCGCGGCGCGCGTGGTCTGCGCCCGCTTGCCATTGATGCGCAGTGGCGACTTGGTCGTGGTGATCGACACATTGTCTTCCCGCGTCACCGTCTGCAGCATGTCGAGCGCCCTAAAGCCTTCGCTCGCCATCAGTTCGGGCCAATCCAGCACCTTGGCGCACCAGATATCGGCCGGCTCCAGAATGCCCAGCCAATGCTCCGTCGTCTGGCCCGACAGCCGCTCGGCGATCAACTGCTTGATCGCGTCACGCGCCGTGAACCAGCTCTTGGGATCGGCATAAGTGCCCAGCGCCTCGATCTCCAGCAGCTTTTGCAGCTTGCCCAGCGGTGTCATCGCGATCGCCAGATATCCATCCGCCGTGGGATACACGCCATAGGGCGCCGACAGATAAGCATGCGCCGAGCGGAATTCGCTGCGCTTCGGCACCCGCCGTCCGTCATTGAGATGTGTAGTCAAAACCTCGAACTGGAAATCCACCAGTACTTCCAGGAGACTCGTCTCGATATGCGCGCCTTGGCCGGAAATGCCGCGCCGCACCAAAGCCGCCAAAATCCCCTGTGCCACCGCCGCGCCAGCCAGCATATCGGCAATCGCCAGCCCGAACGGCACCGGCCCCTGGTCATGATCGCCATTGAGCCACATCACGCCGCTTCGAGCCTGCGCCAACAGGTCCTGTCCCGGCCGATCCACCCACGGGCCTTCATCGCCATAGCCCGTGATCGAGGCATAAACCACGCCCGGATTGATCGCCTTGACCGCGTTGTAATCCAGCCCCAGCCGTTCGATCACGCCGGGTCGAAAATTCTGCAGCACCACGTCGGCCTTGAGCAGTAGCTTGCGCAGCGCCGCCAGATCGTCAGCATTCTTGAGGTCAAGCGCCAGGCTCTCCTTGGATCGGTTGATGGCATGGAAAATCGTCGAATCCCCGCCTATTTCGGTATCGCTCAGGTAGAGCCGCCGGCTGAGGTCGCCCCCATCCGGCCGCTCGATCTTGATCACCCGCGCGCCAAGATCCTGCAGCCGCAGGCTAGCATAGGGGCCACTGAGAAACTGGCACATGTCGACCACGACGAGGCCGTCGAGAAGAGGGGTATCGGCTTGGGTCATGGTGTACTCGGAACGAAGGTGGCGTGCTGCGCGAAAAGCCCCTCCCACTTGAGGGGAGGGGTTGGGGTGGGGGTGTCGTGCTCGTCAAGATCACCGGGGTTACCGCACCCCCGACACCCCCACCCTGGCCCTCCCCTCAAGGGGGAGCGAACCGCCCGGTGGCGCTCGATGCTCGCGCTACTTAGTTTCACCGGTGGCCCCCACAAAATCTTCCGGCCGGCGGTACTTCACGGTCTGGATATGCTCGCAATACAGCACCAGTTCACCCTCGCCCTTGAACACTTCATAGCTGGCGCGGCAGAGCCCGAGCTTCTGGTATTTCGGCGATTTCTCGAGATTGGTGCGGATCGTATAAATGGTGTCGCCGATAAAGGTCGGCTTGATGAAGCGCAGCCGGTCATAGCCATAGGAAAAGGCATTGACGCAATTGGTCGCCACCAGCCCCAGCCCGGCCGAAAACACGAAGGCGCCGGCCACTAGCCGCTTGCCGAATTGCCCCTCGGTCTGCGCGAAAATATCGTCCGCCACATAGGGGTGCATGTCGGTGACCAGCGCATTGAACGCCATCGATTCCCCCTCGGAAATCGTGCGGCGCAGCGAGCGAATTTTGTGCCCGACCTGCCAGTCCTCGTAGAACCAGTTCTCGGCGTTCCACACCGGAATATCGGCATGCGCCTCGGGCATGGTCTTGGGATGGGTGGAGTGCACGCCCACGGTGTGTTCGAACTCGCTCATGACCTGCCTCGTTGCCTGAGAGCCACCGCACTGAAGGCCCCTCCCCCTTGAGGGGAGGGGTTGGAGTGGGGGTGTTGTGCCCCCAGCCGACCGGGGAGGATGGTCGAGCCCCGACACCGCCACCCTAGCCCTCCCCTCAAGGGGGAGGGGACCAGATCGTGGCTCTCAAACATCACAACCCCGCCCTCACCAAAGTCGCCGGCTTTGCCGCCGACTCAAACGCCGCCTCGACCAGCGCCATCGTGTGCCACGCATCCTCGACCGAGGTGACCAGCACCGTGTCCTCGCCCGCCGCAAAGCGCTGCAGATTGCTCATCGTGCCGATAAAGGCATGCGGGAACCAGCCCCCGCTCAAGGGCACCTGTGTCCAGTCCTCGCCTTTGCGGGTGATCCAGAGTTCGTCCGGCTCGCCCACAGGATAGTTCAGCAGCAGGCCCAGCTTGACCATGGCCGCGCCCTCGGTGCCTTCGAACCGAAAGCTGGCGTCCTGGAATTCGCGGCCAAAATCATGGTTGTGGTTGATGCTCATCGTGGTGCGCACCCCGTCCTCGAAATCGATCAGCGCCGAGGTCCGCGTCTGCGCCAGATCGGTCGATGGATGTCCCATCGTCCGCGCATGCACGCCCACCGGATTGCCCAGCATGGCGCGGATCAGATCGAGATAGTGGATGGAATGTACCGCGATCTCGACGCGCGGCGCGCCCTTGAGAAATGGGAACAATTCCCATGGCGTCACGAGGTTCAGGTGCACCTCGGTGTCGATGAGCTTGCCCAGCCAGCCGCGCTCCAGTGCATCGGCCACCGCGAGCATCATCGGAGAGAATCGCAACTGGAAATTGACCGCCGCTACCAGCCCTTTGGCGCGGCACAGCCTCAGAATAGCACTCGCCTCGTCAAGGTCGCGCCCCATCGGTTTTTGCAGCAACACCGCCGCGCCGTCCGGAAGCTTCGGCAACACATCCAGATGCGCGACCGGGGGCAGGGCCAGGTCATAGATCGCATTGGGCGTGGCGATCGCCTCTTCCAGCGTGGCGAATGCCGGCAGGTCCCACTTGGCCGCCATGGCACTCGCCTTGTCGCGATCGATGTCGAACACGCCGGCCACCGGCAAATTGGCCAGCCGATAGGCCGGCAGATGCGCATCGTTGACGATGCCACCGGCGCCGATGATCACGATGGGGCGCGGTGCGCTGGGCCGCGGCCAGCTTTGGCGCAATGCCGAATAATCCGCGCTCAACTCCGCCTCCTCGCGACGATCTGCGATCATCATTCTTATGTGAATAATCTTTTCACATGCGAGTTATGGACACAAGAGGGACGCGAACCAGAAATCCAGCATGCTTGAAAATAGAGCCTTCACAGATGAATCAAAATCCTAGTCGAGGTGGAACACCTCCTCGCTCGATGCCCACCACTCGCCATCTGTCCGCGTTATCAACGGGCTCTGCATCGGCATGCACACGGCCCACCACTCCTGCGTGCGCGGATCGGCCGCCATCGTCGCCATGTCGGCGTCGTGGTCTGTGCCCACATATTCGTAATAGGCGAACAGCAGGTTTTCCGGTTCACGCAGGAAAATCGAATAATTGGTAATCCCGCTGGCCTTGATCTGCTTGAGCACGTCCGGCCACACCGCGGCGTGGACCCTTTTGTATTCAGCAATCTGCTCGGGCTTCAGCCCAATAACGGCGCCATATCGTTTCATAGTGTCCTCTATATTACCGCAAATTCGATCGATCCCCTCCCCCTTGAGGGGAGGCTAGGGTGGGGGTGTCGTGCCATCAAGTCGCTCGGTGAGGAGCCCTACACCCCGACCCTCCCCTCCAGGTCGACTGCGCTCATCTCAAACCCCGTAAATCCGCTCCGCATTGCCATGCCAAAGCTTTGCCTGCTCGTCCTCGCTCGCCCCTTTGACGATCTCGCGCGTCGCCTCGACCCAGCGCGTGAGCGAGCCGGTCAGCGTCACCACCGGATGATCCGAGCCCCACACCACGCGGTCCCAGCCAAAGCTCTCGATGATATGCTCGACAAATGGCCGTAGGTCCGCAACCGTCCAGTCCGCGCCCGCATAGGCCACGATCCCCGACACCTTGGCCGCCACATTGGGCAGCTTGGCGAGTTCGGTGATATAGCCGCGCCACGGATCGAGCCCCTTGCCGGCCACATCGGGCACGCCGCAATGATCGAGGATGAACTGCACATCTGGCGCCCGCTGCGCCAGCATCGTGCCGATCGGCAATTGATCGGCCCGCACACACAGATCGAAGCTCAAATCATAATCGGGCAGGTGGCGAATGTTCTCCACGAACAGGTCGCTCTGGCTCAACTCATCCGGCGCCTGATGCAAAATGCGCCGCACGCCCTTCACATGGGCATGTTCGCTCAACTGCTCGATCTGGTCGACAAACCCCATGCCCTCGGGCCGGCAGGCCGCAATCGCCCCCACAATGCCCGGCAGGCTCAGCATGAACTCCGTCTCGGCTACGATGTCCTTGTCCGCAACATCCACTTCCATATGCAGCGCCCCGGTGATCCCCAGCCCGCGCGCCTCCGAGAAATAATTCTCCACCGGCCAGGGCCGATTGATCGCCGGCGCCCCCTCCAGCCAAGGGTAGGAAAACCGCTCCGGATAAACCAGATGCAGATGGGTATCGAGAATGCGCATGCGTCGTTCCTCCTAGGCGCTTGGCGTTGAGCGCCGCGATAGTTCCTGCCCCGCGTCCCGCAACAGGTTCAATACCTGCTGCGTATTGGGGGCGTCGAGCTTGTCGAGCCGTTGCGTATAGGGACAGGTCAGCACGGCGATCACCGAACCCATCGGCCCGAAGATCGGCACCGACAGGTTGGACACGCCCGGCGTCTGGGCGCTCGGCATATTCTCGTAGCCCTGCTCGCGCACCCCGTCGAGCCGGGCGGCAAGGCCTTTGGGCAGCTTCTCGGGCGTGCCGATATCCTGCTCTTCCAGCATCAGCAGGCGCTCCTCAGGTCGCGAAAACGCCAGGAACACATGTCCGGACCCGGTATTGACCAGGCCGATGCGCGAGCCCACCCGGATCGAGACGTTCCAATAGCCGGGGCTGTCGACCTGGGCGATGACGACCAGGATATTGCGGTCCTGCACCACCAGATGCACCGCCTGCTCCGCGTTGAGCGCAAACTGCCGCAGTACCGGCGTGGCCTGGCTGATCAGCCGCCGCATCGGTGGTCGCGCGTGCCCCAGTTCGAACAGCTTGAGGGTTACCTCGTAACGGTCTTCCAGCGTGCGCCGCACATAGTCGCGCCGCACCAGCCGGTCGAGCATGCGGTAGATTTCATTGGGGGAGCGTTCCAGCGCCTTGGCGATCTCGGCCTGGCTGAGACCGTCATCGGTGGCAGCCAGCAGCTCTAGAATATCCAGGCCCTTGTCGAGCGCCGGCGCGCGATAGCGCTCAATGTCGTCATCCAGTGCCACGGATATCCTCCCCAAGGCGGCTGCACCCATAATGGTACCCATTCACCCGCGAATTGCTAGCGTTCCGTTAGCATCCACAACCCATTTCCCCCACATCGGCCCGTTGACGGCGTGGCGAAGTTTATGCTTACCTACGAATAGACTTTTCAAATATGGATGATCAAGCCTCAAAGCGAGGCGGCATCGGAAGGTCCCCTGTGGAGGAGAAATCAATGGCAACCAAGTTCCTGGCCAAGGCCCTTCTGGCCTCGGTGGCCCTGGCGACGCTGTCGGGCGCCGTCATGGCGCAAGAATTCGATTATGGCTCGTTCCCCGGCTATACCCTCAAGGTAAAGCTCATCGGCGGCACGCAGTACGAAAAGCTCTATACCCGTATTCCCGAGTGGGAAGCGCTGACCGGCGCCAAGGTCGAAATCGTTTCATCCAAGAACCATTTCGACCTGGACCGTGAAATCAAGCAGGACATTGCGTCCGGCCAGATCACCTGGTGCGTTGGCTCCAATCACACCAGCTTCGCCCCCCAGTATGGCGATCTCTATATCGACCTAAGCAAGGTCATCCCGGCCTCCGAGCTGGCCAAATACGTCCCTGGCACGCTGCAGGCCTCGATGGTCGATGGCCGCCTGGTGCAACTGCCGCGCGTCACCGACGTGTCCAACCTCTACTATCGCAAGGACCTCTATGAGGACCCCGCGAAGATGGAAGCCTACAAGGCCAAGTTCGGCAGCGATCTGGCGCCGCCCAAGACCTTCGACGAATTCAAGCAGCAGATTATCTTCTTCGCCGATGCCCCCAACCTTTACGGGACTGCATTCGCCGGCAAGGACGAAGGCATGTCCGGCCGCTTCATGGAAATCCTGCGCGCCAATGGCGGCGACCTGTTCGACGCCAACTGGAAGCCGACCTTCAATTCGCCCGAGGGCGTCGCGGCCCTCAACTGGTTCAAGGACATCTATGACGCCGGCGCCGTGCCGGCCGGCACCGTGAACTACACCTGGGACGAAATCGGCCAGGCCATGGCCGCCGGCCAGTTGGCCGTCGATCTGGATTGGCCGGGCTTTGCGGGTTTCTACAGCGATCCGACCGCCTCCAAGATCGCCGATCACCTTGGCTTCGCCGTTGCGCCCGTGGGCACCTCCGGCAAGCGTGGCGGCTGGTCCGGTTCGCACTCGTTCTCCGTGACCGAAGCCTGTGACAACAAGCCGGCCGCCGTTTCCCTGGCCGTGTTCCTGACCAATGACGATAGCGAACTGATGGAAGCCGAAGCCGGCAACCTGCCGACCCGTTCGGCCACGTTCGATGCCGCGGTGAAGTATTTCAACGAGAACGGCAAGACCGCTTTGGCTGAGATGTTCCCGATCTGGCAGGCCTCGCTTGCCGATGCCCGCACGCCGCCATTGATCCCACAGTGGATTGAAGTCAGCAACGTGCTCTGGCCCCAGCTCCAGGCTGCCATCGTGGGCGAAAAGACCCCCCAGGAAGCGCTCGACCAGGCTGCAGCCGAAGCGACCACCATCCTGGAAGATGCCGGCGTTTTGGTGCAGTAAGCCAAATGGCCGTCCGGTTCGCCGGGCGGCCAAGTTCCCTGAGCTATGAGCGTGGCACGAACCCCCACCCCTGCCCTCCCCGCAAGGCGGAGGGAGCGCTAGAACCGATAGCTCGTGCTTCGGGAAACAATAATTTCAGTCGTCTCCCTCCCCTTGTGGGGAGGGATCTAGGGTGGGGGTCGCTTTTCTTGACCGCAGACGTTCAATCATTGCCGCAATTTAAAACCAAGGACCGTGTGTCCTGGTTCGCCTCGCCGCGCGCCATTCCCTATGTGCTGCTGCTGCCGGCGATCGTGGTCATCCTGTCGGTGGTGCTGGTGCCGCTGCTGGTCTCGTTCTGGACCAGCTTCACCGCCTATAACCTGACCAAGCCCGCCACGCTGTTCCAGTTCATCGGGCTGCGCAATTATCAGCGCCTGCTGACCAATGCGGATTTCTGGTGGGCTTTCGGGCGCACCTTCGTGTTCGTCACCATCACGCTCAATCTGGAAATGCTGCTGGGCCTGGGCCTGGCGCTGCTGGTCAACAAGATCACCTGGGGTCAGCGCACGCTGCGCACCATCATGATGTTCCCCATGATGTTCTCGCCCATTCTGGTGGGTTTCCAGTTCAAATACATCTTCAACGACAGCATAGGCCTGCTCAACAACGCCCTGTTCGACCTGCACATCATCAGCCAGCCCATTCCGTGGCTGGTCGATGGCACGCTGGCCAATTTCTCCATCATCTTCGCCGAAATCTGGATGAGTACCTCGGTGTTCGCCATTCTGCTGCTGGCGGGCCTGATGGCGCTGCCCAAGGAGCCGCTGGAGGCCGCGCGCGTCGATGGCTGCAACCCGCTCCAGGTGTTTCAGCACATCACGCTGCCGTTCCTGATGCCCTTTGTTTACATCGCCATGACCATCCGCTCGCTCGATGTCGCCCGGGCCTATGACATGGTCAAGATCATGACCAATGGCGGTCCCGCCGGGCGCACCGAGCTGCTGTGGACGCTGATGACCCGCACCGGCTACCAGAATTCCCAAATGGGCATGGCCAACGCTATGGGCTATGTGTCGATCATCCTGTCGATCGTCTTCACCTTCTATTTCTACCGCAAGCTGGTCGCCGCGCGCACCTTTATGGGAGGCGCACAATGAGCCGGCTCACCATCGAAAAGCCTTGGCAGCGCTGGCTGATCCGCTTCGGCGTCTTCGTCGCCATGGCCATCCTCACGGTGCCGGGCCTCTGGGTCGTTTTGACCGCGTTCCGGCCAAATATCGAAGTGCTGGCCCGTCCCGCCGTCTGGATTCCGCAGAACCCGACGCTGGATAACTTTGCCCGCCTGTTCGGCCTGTCGTCGGCCCAGCAGGGCCTGCCGGTGGCGCAGTATTTCATCAACTCGCTGGTGATCTCGATCACCTCGACCGTTGTCGCTGTCGTCATCGGCATGGCGGGTGGCTATTCGTTCGCCCGCTTCAGCTTCAAGGGCAAAGCCACGCTGTTCCTGGCCTTCATGCTCAGCCGCACGGTGCCCGGCGTGGCGCTCAGCCTGCCGCTATTCATCATCTGGGCGCGGCTGGGGCTGATCGATACCAGCTTCGGCATGATCCTGGTCTATATGGCGGTCAATATCCCCTTCACCATCTGGCTCACCGACGGCTTCTTCCGCCAGATTCCGGTGGACCTGTCTGAAGCCGCCCAGATCGATGGCTGCACCCGCTGGCAGGCCTTCTGGAAGGTCGAGTTCCCACTCGCCCGCTCGGGCCTGGCCTCGGCCGCCATATTCGCCTTCCTCACCTCGTGGAATGAATATGCGTTGGCGAGCCAACTCACCCGCACCACGGCATCCAAGACCATGCCGGTCGGCCTGATGGATTTTACCGCCCAATTCACCGTCGACTGGACCGGCATGAGCGCCATGGCCGTGCTCATCATCATCCCGGCGCTGGTCCTCACCTTCGTTGTACAGAAACACCTGATCGCCGGCCTCACCTTCGGCGGCGTCAAGTAAGGATAACCCATGGCTCCCGTTCGCCTGGAAAAAGTCGTCAAGACCTACGGCAAGATCGAAACGGTGCATGGCATCGATCTCGATATCGCCCACAATGAATTCGTGGTTTTGGTCGGCCCCTCGGGCTGCGGCAAGTCGACCACCCTGCGGATGATCGCGGGGCTGGAGGAGATCACCGGTGGCACCATTTCCATCGGCGACCGCGTCGTCAACGACCTGCCGCCGCGCGCCCGCAACATCTCCATGGTGTTCCAGTCCTACGCGCTCTATCCGCACATGACCGTGCGCGACAATCTCGGCTTCGGGCTCAAGATCGCCAATATGCCGGAAACCGAAATCAAGACCCGTGTCGATGAGGCCGCCGAGATCCTGAGCCTCGGGCCCTACATGGATCGCCTGCCGGCCAACCTGTCGGGCGGCCAGCGCCAGCGCGTGGCCATGGGCCGCGCCATCGTCCGCAATCCCGACGTGTTCCTGTTCGACGAGCCCCTGTCCAACCTCGATGCCAAGCTGCGCGGCCAGATGCGCGTCGAAATCAAAAAGCTGCACCAGCGCGTCCAGACGACGGTGATCTACGTCACCCACGATCAGGTCGAGGCCATGACCCTGGCCGACCGCATCGTCATCATGCGCGATGGCCATATCGAGCAGATCGGCACGCCCTCGGACGTGTTCGAGCACCCTGTGAACACCTTCGTCGCCGGCTTCATCGGCTCCCCGCCGATGAACCAGCTCGATGCCACGGTCAAGGCCGGCAAGGCGGTGCTGAGCGACGGCGTGGAAGTGCCGCTGCCCGCCGATAGCGCTGTGACCGAAGGTCAGTCCATCATCCTGGGGTTCCGCCCGGAGAGCCTCGCGCCTGCGGGCCATTCCCTGCACGGCACCGAGAACGCCATTTCGATCACCCGCACCATCGCCATCGCCGAGCCGCTGGGCACCGAAACCATCCTGTTCACCGATCTGGGCGGCAAGGAAGTTCAGGGCAAAATGCTCAATCCCCGCGTCGTCAAGCCCGGCGAGAGTCTGGACTTCACGCTGGATCTGACGCGGCTGCATGTGTTTGATGCGGCGAGTGGAAAGAGTGTGCGTGCGTGATGATAAATTTTGCCATGGGCCACCCCCTCCCCAACCCTCCCCGCAAGGGGGAGGGTGCCTCTCCACTCTTTGAACTGGATCGTGCCGTCCCACCGGCAGACACCCTCCCCCTTGCGGGGAGGGAGGGGAGGGGGTCCCTCCGTGGCACCGCCCGAGGAAACGTCTAGATGGCCAAAATCACCCGAATCGAACTGCTGATGGTTGACCTCAAGCCCAAGGTCAAGCGCGTCGACGCCATCCAGTCCTTCGTCAGCCAGGAAACCCCCATCGTCCGCATCACGGACAGCGATGGCGTCACCGGCACCGGCTATAGCTATACCATTGGCACCGGCGGCCATTCCGTCATGGAATTGCTCAACCGCACGCTCTGCCCCGCGGTTCTTGGTCGCGATGCCTATGACATCGAATCCATCTGGCGCGACCTGCTGTTCCTCACTCACGCCACCACCATCGGCGCCATCACCGCCATCGCCATGGCGGCGATCGATACCGCGCTGTGGGATCTCAAATGCCGCAAGCTCGGCCTGCCGCTGCACAAGCTGGCCGGCGGGGCGCAACGCGAAATCCCGCTCTACACCACCGAAGGCGGCTGGCTGCATCTGGAACAATCCGCGCTGGTCGAGGACGCGCTGCGCGCCAAGGCCCTCGGCTTCAAGGGCGCCAAGCTCAAGGTTGGCCGCCCGATCCACGAGGACGTCGCCCGTATCACCGCCGTGCGCGAAGCCGTCGGGCCGGGCTTTGAAATCTTCACCGATGCTAACCAGGCCTTCGCGGTCGATGAAGCCATCCGCCGCGCCCGCGCCTATGAGCCGCTCGATATCGGCTGGCTCGAAGAGCCACTCCCCGCCGACGATATCTCCGGCCATGTCCGCCTCAGCGAACATACCAGCCTGCCCATCGCCGTCGGCGAGAGCCTCTATTCCGTCAGCCATTTCCGCGAATACCTGCAGCGCCACGCCGCCTCGGTGATCCAGGTCGATGTCGGTCGCATCGGCGGCATCACGCCCTGGCTCAAGGTTGCCCATATGGCCGAGTGCTTCAATATCGTCGTCAGCCCGCATTTCCTGATGGAACTGCACGTCTCGCTCTGCGCCGCCGTGCCCAATGCGCGCTGGGTGGAATACATCCCACAATTGGATGACTTGACCACTGAGCACATGACGATCCAGAACGGTAAGGCTCGGCCTTCCGACGCCCCCGGCCTCGGCATCGCCTGGGACTTTGCCGCCATCGACCGCCAAGTGGTCGAAGGCAGCCGTTCCATCATTCAATAGGAACCAACCATGTCCGATATTTCCGGCAAAATCGTCCTCATCACCGCTGCCGCCCAAGGCATCGGCCGCGCCTCGGTCGAGGCTTTCGTCAAGGCCGGCTGCAAGGTCATCGCCACCGATATTAACGCCGAAAAGCTCAAGGAGCTGGACGGCACGCCCAATGTGACCACCCGCATCCTCAACGTGCTCTCGACCGATGACGTCAACAAAGCCGTCGCCGAAATCGGCCACATCGACATCCTCTTCAACTGCGCCGGTGTGGTGCACAACGGCACCGTGCTGGAGATGAGCGACAAGGACCTCGATTTTGCCCTGGACCTCAATGTCCGGGCCCAGGTCCGCACCATTCAGGCCGTGCTGCCGCAGATGCTCGAGCGCAAGGACGGCGCTATCATCAACATGTCGACGGTGGCCTCCTCGGTCAAAGGCGTGCCGAACCGCGCTGCCTATTCCATCTCCAAGGCCGCCGTGATTGGGCTGACCAAGTCGATTGCGGCCGATTATGTCACGCAGGGCATCCGCATCAACGCCATCGCCCCTGCCACGGTCGATAGCCCCTCATTGCACGAGCGCTGGCATGCCACCGGTGATTTCGAAGCCGCCAAGAAGGCGTTCATCGCCCGCCAGCCCATTGGCCGCATCGGCCAGCCCGAGGAAATCGCCGACCTCGCCGTCTATCTCGCCGGCGCCACCTACACGACCGGCCAGGTTCACGTCATCGACGGTGGCTGGACGGCGTAGACGACCCATCCGGCCCGTCGGGGCACTTTCTCCCCGTCGGGGAGAAGAATGGGCTCCGCGCCCGCCAAACATGCGATGCCCCTTATTCCTCTCCCCGTCGGGGAGAGGGTGGATCGGCGAAGCCGAGACGGGTGAGGGTGCTTTTCAGGATAATATCCATGACCAAGATCACCGCCCTGCGCACCCACGATCTCCGCTTCCCCACCTCGGACGCCCTCGACGGCTCCGATGCGATGAACCCGGATCCCGATTACTCCGCCGCCTACGTCATCCTCGAAACCGACGGCGCCCACGCAGGTCATGGCCTCACCTTCACTATCGGCCGCGGCAATGAAGTGGTCGTCGCCGCCATCAAGGCGTTGACCTCGCGCGTCGTCGGGCTCGACCTCGCCTGGATCGCTGAAAATCCCGGCCGCTTCTGGCGCCACGTCACCGGCGACAGCCAGCTGCGCTGGATCGGCCCCGACAAGGGCGCCATGCACCTCGCCACCGGCGCCGTCGTCAATGCGGTGTGGGACCTGCTCGCCAAGGATGCCGGCAAGCCGGTCTGGCAATTCGTCGCCGACATGACCCCCGAGCAACTGGTCTCGATCATCGACTTCCGCTATCTCACCGACGCCATCACGCCCGAAGAAGCGCTCGCCATTTTCCGCAAAGCCGAAGCCGGCAAGGCCGAGCGCGTCGCGACCCTTAAGGCACAGGGCTACCAGTGCTACACCACCTCGGCCGGCTGGCTCGGCTACTCGAACGAGAAGCTGACCCGCCTCGCCACCGAGGCCGTCGCCGAAGGCTTCAACCACATCAAGATGAAGGTCGGCCGCGATCTTGAGGATGATATCCGGCGCCTGGAAATCGTCCGCTCGATCATGGGGCCCGATCGCTTCCTGATGATCGACGCCAACCAGGTCTGGGAAGTCGACCAGGCGATCGATTGGGTCAAGCACCTGTCCCGCTTCAACCCCTATTTCATCGAGGAGCCGACCAGCCCCGACGACGTCTCCGGCCATCGCGCCATCCGCCAGGCGATTGCCCCCGTGAAGGTCGCGACCGGCGAAATGTGCCAGAACCGTATCCTGTTCAAGCAGTTCATCAAAGACGGCGCCATCGACATCGTCCAGATCGACGCCTGCCGCATCGGGGGCCTCAACGAGGTGCTATCGGTGCTGCTCATGGCTGCCAAGTATAACCTCCCCGTCTGGCCCCACGCCGGCGGCGTCGGCCTCTGCGAATATGTGCAGCACCTGTCGATGATCGATTATCTGGTCGTCTCGGGCACCAAGGACGGCCGCGTGATCGAATATGTCGATCACCTGCACGAGCATTTCCTCGACCCCTGCGTGATCCAGAACGCCGCCTACATGCCACCAAGCCAAGCCGGTTTCTCGATCCAGATGAAGCCGGAATCGATCGCCAAATATGAGTTCCTGGGCTAGGGCCGTTTGGGTATTGTCCCAAAATCACCCCATCCACCGTCCTTCTCGCGGGCTTGACCCGCGGGCCACTCTCAACACGGCACAAGCGGCATGAGACCCGCGGATCAAGTCCGCGGGTCGAACTGAATCAAATCCCAAGAGTGGAGAGAAACCTCCCCTTGATGGGGGGAGGTAGGAGCAGGTGCCCGTCACACGCACCGAGGCTACATCCCCGTCACCAGATACTGCCCCATGAACCAAACCTCCCTTGCCAAGAACGGCAAAGTCGTCTGCCAGCTCTGATATTTGCTGGTCGGTGTCGGCGATGGTTCCGCTCGGATTCCCACGCGCCCCGCGATCATCAGTGCCCGCCGCATATGCAGCGGATCGCTGACCACCAGCACCGAGCCTAGCCCGTTCGCCTCCAGCACCGGCTTGGCGAATTGCAGGTTCTGGATCGTGGTCCGCGACTTGTCCTCCAGCAGGACATCATCCGCCGGCACGCCCTCGGCCACCAGCCAGTTCTTGCTGGCCTGCGCCTCGGTCAGGTCATCCTCCGGGCTCAGCCCGCCCGTCACGACGATCCGCCGCACTTGCCCGCTCTCGAACAGGTCAGCGGCGTGGCGCAACCGCTCCACCAGCACCGGCGTCGGCGTCGATCCGATCACCGCCGCGCCCAGCACCAAAGCCGCATCGGCTTTATCCGTCGAGCTCTGACCGGCAAACCGCCAGATATCCACCGCCATGCCGCCCCCGACCAGGAGGACGAGGACGACAAGCGCAACGATCAGTTTATAGACGCGCCGGACTAGGCCCATTCGCCCTTGCGCATCACCGGTTCGGTCGTGCCATCGGCGTGGACGCCATCGATATCCACCTTGTCCGAGCCGATCATCCAGTCGATATGGATCAGGCTCTTGTTGCCGCCCTGCGTGAAAATCTGCTCCTGGCTCAGGCTCTTGCCGTCGATGAAGCAATCCGCATAGCACTGCCCCTGCGCGATATGGCAGGAGGCATTCTCGTCATAAAGCGTATTGAAGAACAAAATCCCCGAAGCCGAAATTGGCGACGAATGCGGCACCAGCGCCACCTCGCCCAGCCGGCGCGCGCCCTCGTCGGTGTCCAGCACCTTGTTGAAAACGTCCTGCCCCTTGGCGGCCTTGAGCTCCACCAGGCGCCCGTTCTCGAAGCGGCCCTGCATTTCCTCGATCAGCGAACCATTGTGGCTCAGCGGCTTGGTCGCCGCCACATAGCCATCGACCCGCTCGCGATGCGGCGTGGTGAACACTTCCTCGGTGGGAATATTGGGATTGCAGGTGACGCCGTTCTTGGCCTCGGACGCGCCGCCCTTCCAGCGGTGGCCATCGGCTAGCCCCACCGTCAGGTCGGTGCCCGGCCCGGTATAGTGCAAGGACGCGAACTTCTTCTCGTTGAGCCAGGTCCAGCGCTTCTTGAGATTGGCATTGTGCTCTTTCCACGCCGCGATCGGATCGGGCTGGTCGACGCGGCTAGCCGCGAAGATCGCATCGGCCAGCTTGCCCACCGCGACATCGTCGGCGTCATTGGGGAACACAAGCTTGGCCCAGGCCAGCGTCGGATAGCTGACGATGTTCCAGTTGATGTCGAAGCCGGTGATCAGCTCGAGGGCAGGGCGGTAGGCAGCCGAATTGGCGCGGTTGGCGCGCGATACCTTGGCCGGGTCCTGTCCCGCCAGCATCATCGGATTGTCGCCCGAAATCGCCAGCCGCGCGGCATTGTTCTTGTAGGCCTCAGCCATGCCCGAATAGAGCCAGCCGGCCGCGCGATCAAAGCTGGCGTCATTGGCGTATTTGTAACGCATCAACGTGGCTTCTTCGTCCGAATAGATCGTCGTCACGAGGCCCGCACCGGCCTTGTAGGCATGCTCGGTGATCCGCCGTACCAGCGGCGCCGCGGTCATCGGCGCGGTGATGATGAGGTCCTGCCCCTCCGCCAGTTGCAGCCCCACCTTGATGGCGACTTCGCCGAGCTTGTCGAGCTTTACCGGATCGATGGGAGGAGTGGTCATGACATGTTCCGAAACAGGATTGATTTGCGCGTTACCCTAACCAGCCATCGCGGCAAGGCAAGGGCAAGAATGGGAACTCTGAGGGCAGACGGCCTCAACCGGCGCTGCGCGCCACCTTCTCCCGATGGGGGAGAAGAATAAGAAGCGTCGTGCTTTCTATTCCTCGCCCCGTCGGGAATAGGGTGGATCGGCATAGGGCCTCGCCTCCGCGTCCGCAACGCATGTGTTGAAGCGTTGCGTCGTCGCAATCCTGGTTTGATCCAGATCAAAGCCCCCACCCGGCAACGCGCTTATTCCATCTTGCATCCAAATGGAGTGAGCCCAATGCCTGCCGATACCATTGTCGTCATCTGTGCTGTCGTCGCATTTTTCAGCGTTTTCATGGGAGCGCTCGGCTACGGCCAGTGGATCACGCGCGACCTTCCCTGATCTAGCGCCGGCTGCACCTGCCAGCGTTGCATTCACGCAACACAACTCGTCCGACCGCGAATTTCGCGGTTGGCAAAGCCGAACTGTTTGGCTACAAATCGTCCACCGCATCAGATCGAACGACAGGGGAGGCGTTGTATGACAGATATGTTCACCGGCTTCCCTATGGGCACCTCTCGGCTTCTCCGAGGTTAGGTCCCCATCCGCGGCCCGCCCTGGTGCCGCCCGCGGTTTTTTCATCACAACCCCTCTGAGTGCCGGGTCGATTTCTCTCCCGCCACGGTTGTGCCTTTCATGTCTACCCTTGAGGGCCGGCGCGCCAAAATCGTGGCCGGGTCACCATTATGTCGTCCAAGAAATCCGGTTTTAGTGCCGACGCTTTCCGCAATGTCCTTGGTTTCACCATGGGCTATTGGCGCCAGCAGCCGCTTCGCGCTGCCCTGATCGCCGTTCTGGTGCTGGTGGCCACCCTGGCCGAAGCCCTGGTTCCGCTGTTCGCCGGCCATATGGTCGATGCAGTGGCATCGGGCAGTGGCCAGGATGCCCAGTTCTGGAGTGCGGCGGTCACCGCATTCCTCGTCATGTCGGGGCTTTACCTCGGCTCGGTGGTGCTGCGGCAGTTCGTGTTCTTCAACATCATCACCTTCACGCTGCGCATCATGAGCGACGTGACGGCGAATGCCTTTCATCGCGTCCAGCGCTTCTCCACCGATTGGCATGCCAACAGCTTCGCCGGCTCCACGGTGCGCAAGATCACGCGCGGCATGGGCGCGATCGATCTGCTCAATGACGTGCTGCTGGTGGCGCTGTTGCCGTCGCTGACCATGCTGGTCGGCGCCAGCGTGATTCTCGGCATGGCGTGGCCGGTCATGGGCCTGGTCGTGGGTCTGGGGTCGCTGATCTATGTCGTCGTCACCATCGCCCTGGCGGTCAACTTCGTCGCGCCCGCCGCGACCCTGGCCAACGCCTGGGATACCCGCATGGGTGGCGCGCTGGCCGATGCCGTCAGTTGCAACCCCGTGGTCAAGGCCTTCGGCGCCGAAACGCGCGAGGAGGCTCGGCTCACCCATGTCGTCGGCAAATGGCGCAAGCGCACGCGCCGCACCTGGCAGCGCGGCACGCTGAACGGCGGTGCACAGGGCCTGATGATGGTCATCATGCAGACGGCCATTCTGGGCACGGCCCTGCTGCTGTGGCAGCAGGGTGCGGCGACGCCGGGCGATATCACCTTCGTGCTGTCCATGTTCTTCGTGCTGTCGGGTCATCTGCGCGATGTCGGCCAGCACGTGCGCAACCTGCAGCGTTCGGTCAACGACATGGAAGAACTGGTGGCCCTGCACAGCCAGTCCCTCGGCATCGATGACAAGCCGGGTGCCGGCGTGATCAAGATCGGCAAGGGTGCCATCGCCTTCGAGAATGTGACATTCCAATACGGTTCGCACGCCACCGCGCTCTACCGGGATTTCTCGGTCAAGATTGCGCCCGGCGAACGGGTCGGGCTGGTGGGTCATTCGGGTTCGGGCAAGACCACTTTCGTCAAGCTGATCCAGCGTCTCTATGACGTGAACCAGGGCCAGATCGTCATCGATGGGCAGAACATCGCCACGGTGAAGCAGGCCTCCCTGCGCCAGCAGATCGCCATCGTGCAGCAGGAGCCGGTGTTGTTTCATCGGTCCCTGGCCGAGAACATCGCCTATGCCCGCCCCGGCGCCACCCGCGCCGAGATCGAGCTGGCGGCGCGGCAGGCCTCGGCACACGACTTCATCATGTCCTTGCCCAAGGGCTATGAGACCATGGTGGGCGAACGCGGCGTCAAGCTGTCGGGCGGCGAACGCCAGCGCGTTGCCATCGCCCGTGCGTTCCTCGCCGACGCGCCGATCCTGATCCTGGACGAGGCGACATCCAGCCTCGACAGCGAAAGCGAAGTTCTGATCCAGAACGCGATGGAACGCCTGATGGTTGGCCGCACCACGCTGGTGATTGCCCACCGCCTGTCGACAGTGCGGGCGCTGGATCGCCTCTTGGTGTTCGACAAGGGCCGCATCGTCGAGGAAGGCACCCACGAACTCCTCGTGCGCCAGCCCGCCGGCATCTACCGCCGTCTGTTCGAGCGCCAGGCGCTGGAACTCACCAAGGGCCTCGCCATCGCCGGAGAGTAAAAAAGCGCCGGGGAGCAATCCCCGGCGTTTGCATTTCAGACCGCTTTGCCGGTTTGGCTATCGATGATCTGGCCCGTGGCGGTGCCGGTGATGACCTTCACATAGGCCTTGGCCACGTCGGCGGCTTTCTGGCCGCCTGCCGGGTCCTGGCCCATCCCGCTCAGCGTTTCGGCAACCCATGGCGGGCTGACGACGTTGAGCCGAACCTTGCCTTTGAGGTCGAGCGCCGCGCTGCGCACAAAGCCTTCAAGGCCCGCATTGATCATGCCGATCGCCGCCGCCGCCGGCATCGCGACCCGCGCCAGCGTGCCCGAGGTCACCGTGATCGAGCCGCCCGGTTTGATATATTTCATGCCCGTCCGGATGACGTTGACCTGCCCCATCAGCTTGTAGCCCAGGCTGAACGCATAGTCCTCGTCGCTCAATTCGGTGATCGGCTTGAACGCCCCGCCACCCGCCGCGCTGACGATCGCGTCCACCTCGCCGATCGCCGCAAACAGCTTTTCCAGCGACGCCTTGTCCTGGATGTCGGCGCGATACTCGCCGGCACTGCGCGATACGGTGATCACCTCATGCCCCGCAAGGGCGGTGACGATTTCGGCACCGATCGTGCCGGTTGCTCCAATGACTATGACTTTCATGTCAGATCACATCCAGGGTTACGGTGAAGCCCGCAATCGTCGCGATCGCGGAAGGCGAAGGCAATTCACCACGAATGCGCCGAGTGGGGAAGGCCGCTTTGCGCTACCATTGACGAACAATGCCTTCGCCTTGTCGGACATGGTGAGACCAGCAGGCCCGGCCTATATCAGCGTCAGATCAATTCATCGGGAGACAATCAATGATCGATGCCCGCATCCAGACCGACGTCCGCTCGGCCCCCATTCTGCCGCTGACCACCAAGCTGGGTCCGGTCCACATCGCCGTCACCGAAAAAGCCAAGGCGCTTGCCATCTGGCGCGATGTCGTCGGTCTTGAGCTCATCGCCGAAACCGGCAACCTGCTGACCCTGGGTGCCGGCGGCAAGCCCTTGATCGTGCTCGAAACCGGCGCCACCCGTCCATCCGTTCCCCGTACCATCGGCCTCTACCACGTCGCCATCCACGTACCGACCCGGCCCGATCTTGCACAAATGGCCGTCCGCGCCCTGCAGCGCCAGGTGCAGATTTCGCCCACCGACCACCTGGTGTCCGAAGCCATTTATCTCTGGGATCTCGACCACAATGGCATCGAAATCACCTTCGAAACCCCCTGGCGCGGCACGCTGGCCGATCCAAAACTGGGCCATTACGCCGTCACCACCGAGGGCAAACCGCATTCGGGCCGTGAGCCGATCGATCTCGATGGCCTGCTCGACGAGCTTGGCGACAAGCCGGTGCTCGTCCCCTCCATGCCCGCCGGCACGCGCATCGGCCACGTCCACGTCCATGTCAACGACCTGCACATGGCGATGGATTTCTACCGCGATGTGATCGGTTTTGCCGGGTACCTCCTGATCACCTCGTTCGGCATGGGCGATGTTGGCCTCGACTACGCCCCCCACGCCATCGCCTTCAATATCTGGTCCGGCGAGAACGCCGCCCTGCCGCCCGCCGGCGCCGCCGGCCTGCGCTGGTTCACCATCGTGCTGCCCGATACGGCAACGCTCGAGGGTGTCCGCGCCCGCCTGACCGCCGCCAAGGCGCCGGTGTCGAATATCGATGGCGGCATCGAAACCCAGGACCCGTTCGGCAACCGCATCAAGCTGCTGGTCGCCTGAAGGCTCGACCAAACCGAGACAAACCGCTAATCCTCCCGTTCATTGAGCGGGAGGATTTTTCATGCGCACAGCGGCCGATATCATCGCCTTCTGGTTCGAGCAGCACGGCCCCGACGACTGGTTCGGCGGCAAGGCGGAATTCGATGCCGAAATCGCCGAAGGCTTCGCACAAACCCATGCCCATGTCGCCAAGGGCGAAGCCTGGCAGTGGCGCGCCACCGGCGTCGGTCGGCTGGCCGAAATCATCGTGCTCGACCAGTTCTCGCGCCAATTGTTCCGCAAGCGGCCTGAAGCCTTCGCCCAGGACAAGATGGCCCTGGTCCTGGCCCAGGAAGCCATCGCCCAAGGCGCGGACGAAGTGGTCAGCCCGGTACAACGTCCGTTCTTCTACCTGCCGTTCATGCACGCCGAGTCGCTGCCCGTCCAAGACGAGGGCCTCAAACTGTACTCCGCCCTGGGCGACGCCGATCAACTCGGCTTTATGCAGAAACACCACGACTGCATCGCGCAGTTCGGACGTTTCCCGGTCCGCAACGCGGCGCTGGGACGGGCATCGACGCCCGAGGAAGTGGATTATCTCGCTCAGATTGGCGATCGGAGTTTTTGACCTTTTCTCACCTCTCCCTTTGGGGGAGAGGTCGGCCGAAGGCCGGGTGAGGGGGCCTTCCCCGAACACCAGACCAAGAAAGGCCCCCTCACCCGGCTCGCAAGAGCGACCCGACTCTCCCCGAAGGGGCGAGGTGAGACCTACCTTACCAACCCCGGCTCCACCAACGCCCCGCGTTGCCCGATGACGATCCCCGCCACTCGATGCGCCGCCGCCGCCGCGTCCTGCAAGGACTTGCCTGCCAACCGCGCGCTCAAATACGCCCCATTGAAGGAATCTCCGGCACCAGTCGGGTCTACCACCACCGCCCCCGCCGGTGGCGCTACGGTGACCCGCTCGCCAGCCGTCGCGATCAGCGCCGGATTGGCCCCGTCCTTGACCACGACCTCCTCGACCCCCAGTTCCAGATACCGATCGGCGGTCTCTTCCACCGAAGCATCCCCAAACACCGGCGCTTCGTCCGAATGCGTCGGCAGCACGATATCGCAAACGCTCGCCGCCGCGGTCAGCATCGAGGCCATCACGCGCTGGCTGCTCCACAGCGCCGGCCGCAAATTTGGATCGAACACAATTTTCGCGCCCGCATCGCGTGCCTTGACGATCGCCCCCAGCAACCGCCCCCGCGCCCGGGGATGCAGGATCGCCATGGTGATGCCCGAGAAATATACCATGCTGGCGCCCTCCAGCGCCACGTTCAGCGCGTCCTTGTCCTCGGCCATCAGCTTGGCCGCCGATTGGTCGCGCCAATAGGTGAAATGGCGGTCGCCATGCTCCTGGTGGATCATGTAAAGCCCCGGCCGCCGTCCCTTGACCGTACCGATGAACTGCGTGCCAATGCCGTTGCTGTCGAGAAACTTGCGGATATCGCCCGAATAGCGGTCCTCGCCCAAGGCGGTAAAATAATCCACCTCCCAGGCAGGGTCCAGCAGCGCCCGCATATACCAGGCCGTATTGAGCGTATCGCCCGCATAGCCCAGCCGGTACTGGCGATCCTCGCCTCCGGCCATTTCGATCATGCACTCGCCAATGCTCACGAACCGCTGTGCCAAGCTCAAAATCTCCATTGCGTCCCTATGGGTTATGCCGTCAAACCCACCTGCGCCGCAAGATTGCGCATAGTCTTCCATACAAGTTTGGAAGGCCTTATGCTGCGCCCTGTTGTTTGGAGATTCTGCCGCCATGACCCGCCTGAGCGCCAAAACCCTTGCCGGATCGCCTACGGGCTTTGCCGTCCCCGACTATGACCGCAGCACGGTGACCCCTGGCATCGTCCATCTCGGCATCGGCGCCTTTCACCGCGCCCATATGGCGGTCTATGTCGATAGCCTGCTGGCGAGCCATCCCAGCTGGGGCATTGTCGGCGCCAGCCTGCGTCGCCCCGATACCAAGGAGGCGCTCGAGCCGCAGGACGGGCTTTACACCGTCGCCGTGCGCGACGCTTCGGGCACCAAGGCGCGGGTGATCGGCTCGATCCTCAAGGTGCTCGATGCCAATACCCAGCGCAGCGAACTGCTCGACCTGATGGCTTCGCCCGCCATCCGCATCGTCTCGCTGACTGTCACCGAAAAGGGCTATTGCTATGCGCCCGCAACCGGCGAACTCGATCCGAACCATCCCGATATCGTGCACGACCTGGCCAATCCCGATGCCCCACGCAGCGCACCGGGCATGATCGTGGCGGCTCTGGCCCAGCGCCGCGCCGCCGACATCCGCCCGTTCACGGTGATGAGTTGCGATAATCTCCCCTCCAATGGTCCCACCACCCGCCGCATCGTCGTCCGCTTCGCCGAATTGCGCGATCCCGCTTTGGGCGCCTGGGTCGCCGAACACGTCGCCTTCCCCGGCACCATGATCGACCGCATCGTTCCTTCCACCACCGACGCCGACCGCGCCATGGTCACTTCCCTGACCGGGCTCGAAGATGCCTGGCCGATCATGACCGAGCCCTTCACCCAATGGGTCATCGAGGACCATTTCCCCCTCGGCCGCCCACCCTTCGAAACCGTCGGCGCGCAAGTGGTCAAGGATGTCGAACCGTTCGAGCGCATGAAGCTGCGCATGCTCAATGGCAGCCATTCGACGCTGGCCTATTTGGGCTATCTCGCCGGCCATCAATATGTCTCGGACGCCATGGGCGATCCGGCCTTCGTCAAGCTGATCCACAACCTGATGACCGAAGAAGCCATCCCGACCCTCGACATGCCCGGCGTCGACCTACCCGGTTATCGCGATCAATTGCTGGAGCGCTTCCGCAACCCCGCCCTGCAGCACCGCACCTGGCAGATCGCCATGGACGGCACACAAAAACTTCCCCAACGCCTGCTCGGCACCATCCGCGACCGCCTCAAGGCCGACCAACCCATCACCCACCTCGCCTTGGGCGTCGCCGCCTGGATGCGCTACGTCATGGGCATCGACGAGAACGGCGACACCATCGACGTGAAGGACCCGCTCGCCATGCGCATGATGGCGATTGCCGCGGGGGCAGGGGGCGATCCAGAAGCGCTATTCGACGGATTATCCGCGCTGACCGAAGTGTTCGGCACCGATCTGGCGGACAACGAGGTGTTTCAGGGCACAGTGATCGAGCATCTGGAAAGCCTGTTTGAGATCGGATCGGCGCAGACGGTGGCGGAACTTGTAGGCGACTGAATAATCAGTCGACACCCTCCCCCTTCGCGGGGAGGGATCAAGGGTGGGGGGATGTTTAGCCCCAATCCTACCATCGTGGCTCCAAACACCCCCACCCTGCCTCCCCCTGAAAGGGGGAGGAGCAGCTCCATTCTTGGGACTCAATTTAGTTAAACCTACGGAACGAACTCCTCCCCCTCCCAGGGGAGGCCGGGTGGGGGTCTTACCGCAACCCTTAAACCCAGCCGTTCAGCGCCCGATCAAAAATATCCAGCGCCCGCGCCTTGGTCAGCTCGATCGGATTGCCACCCGCCGTCGGATCGACAATCGCCATCTCCCCGATCAGATCGCGCTTGCTATCATCCACATTGAACTGCCGCAGCGTATGGGGAACATCCAGCCGCACCCGCAGCGCCAGCACCGCATGCTGGAACGCCTCAAAGCTCGGCGACAATCCCAGATACGCCGCCAGCCGCGCTATCCGCTGCTCGATGGCCGAGCGGTTGACCGCCAGCACGTAGGGCATGAACACCGCATTGGTCATGCCGTGATGGGTATCGTACAGCGCCCCCACCGGATGGCTCAGCGCATGGATGGCGCCCAGCCCCTTCTGGAACGCCGTCGCCCCCATCGCCGCCGCGCTCATCATGTGCCCGCGCGCCTCGATATCATTGGGATCGAGATAAACCTTGGGCAGGTTCTCGAAGACCAGCCGAATACCCTCGACCGCGATGCCATCCGCCAGCGGATGATAGCCCGGCGCGCAATAGGCCTCGAGGCAATGCGCCAGCGCATCCATGCCGGTGCCCACCGTGATGAATTTGGGCATGCCCACCGTCAGTTCCGGATCGGCGATCACCACCTTGGGCATCATCAGCGGGTGAAAGATTACCTTTTTGGTATGCGTCGTCTCGTCGGTGATCACTCCGGCGCGGCCCACTTCCGAGCCGGTCCCCGCCGTGGTTGGCACCGCGACGATCGGAAAAATCCCCTTGGGATCGGCGCGGGTCCACCAGTCGCCCACATCCTCAAAATCCCACATCGGCCGCGTTTGCCCCGCCATGAAGGCGATGACCTTGCCGGTATCGAGCCCCGAGCCGCCGCCAAAGGCGATCACGCCGTCATAGCCGCCCGCGCGCAACACCGCGATCCCCGCTTCCACATTGGCCGAGATCGGATTGGGCTTCACATCCGCGAACACGCCCGCCTCGACCCCTGCGGCCTTTAGCAGCGCCAGCGTCTTCTGCGTCACCGGCAGATTGACCAGCCCTGCATCCGTCACCAGCAACGGCTTGCTGATACCCGCGGTCTTCAGCGCCTCAGGCAATTCGGCGATCCGACCCGCACCGAACTTGATTGCGGTCGGGTAGTTCCAGTTGGCTTTGGTGCTCATGGCGCCCTCATTGTTCCCGATACTCCCCCGCCCACTGTGTCATCCCCGCGAACGCGGGGATCCATCCTGATATGTCGGGGATGGGCCCGGCCTGCGCCGGGGTGACATCGCGTGTTTGGATAGTGCGTGGTTTTATACGCTCTTGAAATGATAACTCTTTGGCTGCGTCAAATTCGCATAGCCGATCTCGCTCAACGCGCCGCCCTTGCCGGTATCCTTGACCCCGGTCCAAACCAGCCCCGGATCGAGATAATCGCAGCGATTGGCGAACACCGTGCCGGTCTCGACCCGCGCGCCGATCTTGCCCGCCGCATCCAGGTCCTCGGTCCAGATCGAGGCCGTCAACCCATAAGGACTGTCATTCATCAGCGTGATGGCTTCCTCATCATCGGCCACCTTCATAATGCCGACCACCGGCCCAAAGCTTTCCTCGCGCATCACCGACATCTGGTGGTTCACATTGGTCAACACCTCCGGAGCCAGATACGGCGAGCCGTCCTTATCGAGCGCATGACTTGAATTCAAATGCCGCTTCGCCCCACCGCGCACGGCTTCCTCGGTCTGTCCGCGCACGTGATCGGCAAAATTCCCCCGCGCCATCGGCCCGACCACGGTCGCTTCATCCAGCGGATTGCCCAGCGTCCACCCCTTGGCATTCTCGACGAACCGCTCGACAAACCCGTTATAGACGCTCGCATCGACATAAATCCGCTCCACCCCGCAGCAGCTCTGCCCGGAGTTGAAGAACGAACCGTCGACCAGGTTCTCGACCGCATTGTCCAAATTGGCGTCGCCCCGCACATAGGCCGGGTCCTTGCCGCCCAGTTCCAGTCCGAGCGTCGCGAACGTCCCCGCCGCCGCCTTTTCGATCCTGCGACCACCCTCGACCGAGCCGGTGAAATTGATGTGGTCGATGGCGCCCGAGGCGATCAGTTTTTCGGTGTCCGCATGCCCCAGCACCAGATTTTGAAAAATCCCTTCAGGAAGTCCAGCATGCTTGCTCGCTTCGGCAAATCTCTCCCCCGCCAACAGCGTTTGGCTCGCATGCTTGAGGATCACCGCATTGCCCGCCATCAGCCCCGGCACGATCGAATTGACCGCCGTCAAAAACGGATAATTCCACGGCGCAATCACCATCACCGTGCCCAGCGCCTCGCGCGTAATATACCGCGTAAACCCCGGTTTATCATTTTTTTCCAATGGCTTGAGACTCGCCTCCGCGATCGCAATCATATGCCGCGCGCGCTCTTCCACGCCGCGCTTCTCCCCGCCGAACCGCACCGGCCGCCCCACCTGCCAGGCCAGTTCCTGCACGATTTCGTCGTTCATCTCCAGCAGCGCGTCGACAAAATGACTCATCACCTTGGCCCGCTCCGCCACCGTGATCTCATGCCAGCTTTGCCGCGCAGCCTTGGCTCGCACCACTGCCGCCTCGATCTCCGCGCCGCTCGCCAGCGGTCGCTCGGCGTAAACGCTGCCGTCGATGGGGGAGATGATTTTGACTGTCTCGGTCATGGCGGATTCCTGATTTCCACGGCGTCATTCCCGCGTAAGCGGGAACCCATTCTTGCTGGTGTAGCTGGTCGAAGACGAGGTTCCCGCTTTCGCGGAATGACACCGTGCTTGAAAATTGCGCTTTCAATAAGCACTCGCATCGTAGCGAGGCAATGGCCTAGCTGCGTTCGAACCCGCGCTTGAGTTCCCAATCGGTCACGCGCCGATCATACTCGAACTGCTCCCATTCCGCCGTATGCACGTAGTGCCCCACCACATCCTCGCCGAACACCTCGCGCAGCAGAACCGAATGGCGCAGCGTTTCGGTGGCTTCGCGCAGGGTCTTGGGGATTTCGCGCAGCTTTTCGGTGACATAGGCGTCGCCGACGAAGGCGGGCTCCAGCGGCAGCTTGTCCTCGATCCCCTTGATGCCCGCCGCGATCAGCGCCGCCATCGCCAGATACGGGTTCAAATCCGCCCCACCGATCCGGCATTCGACCCGAATGGCCTTGCCACCCTCGCCACACAGCCGGAACCCCGCCGTGCGATTATCCGAACTCCAGATCGCCTTGGTGGGCGCAAACGTCCCCGCCTGGAAGCGCTTGTAGGAATTGATATAGGGCGCGAGGAAGTACGTGATGTCGCGCGCATGGGCGATCTGCCCGGCCATGAAATGCGCCATCGTCTGGCTCATGCCACGTTCGGCACTGGGGTCGGCGAACACCGGCTTGCCCGACTTGTCGGCCAGCGACATGTGGATGTGGCTCGATGAGCCGGCGAGACCAAAATCCCACTTGGCCATGAAGGTCACGGCCTTGCCTTGGGCATAGGCGATTTCCTTGGTGGCGTTCTTGAGCACCACATGCCGGTCGGCCATGGTCAGTGCATCGGCATATTTGACGTTGATTTCTTCCTGCCCCGGACCCCACTCGCCCTTGGACGATTCCACCGGAATGCCCGAGGCCTGCAGGTGCTTGCGCAGCGCCCGCATCACCCCTTCTTCCTTGCTCGTCTGGAAGATGTGGTAATCCTCGATGTAATAGCCGGACGTCTTGAGGTCGCGGTGCCCCTTGTCGTGCACCGTGCGGAAATCGTCGTCGAACAGGTAAAATTCCAGCTCCGTCGCCGCGTTGCAGGTATAGCCCATCGCCGCCAGCCGCTCGATCTGGCGCTTGAGAATGGCGCGCGGGCTATGCGGAATGGGCTTGTGATGATGGTGATCTGAAAGGTCACACAGCACCAGCGCCGTGCCCTCCAGCCACGTGGCTTTCATCAGCGTCGTCAAATCGGGCTTCAGCACGAAATCGCCATAGCCCTTGGCCCAGTTGGCGGCCTCGTAGCCGGGCACCGGCTCCATATCGATATCGTCGGCCAAGAGGTAATCGCAGCCGTGGGTCTCGTCATGGGCGGTCTCGAGGAAAAACTCGGCCTGCAACCGCTTGCCCATCAGTCGCCCCTGCATATCGGGAAAGGCGACGAGCACGGTATCGATCGTGCCGGCGGCGACGTCGGCCTTGAGCGCGTCGAGCGAATAGGCGGCCATGCGAAACTCCCACAGTGTTCTTGATTGCGGGGCCACAGCGAACCGCGGCCCCGCTTGGCGTTACGCCTTCTGATGTTCCATCGCGAATTCTTCTTCTGGCGACAGGATCAGCTTGTGCCGCCCCACCACCGCGAAGTAGACGACGCCCACAGCGCACCATGCCACGACCCAGATCACGCCCTTGAAGAAGTTCGGGTCCTGCAACTGGTAGAACAGCGTCACGGCCGCGATGATGATGGTCAAAACCGCGCCCGGAATGCCCACTGGGGAGCGGAATGGCCGCTCGATATTGGGCAGATTGCGGCGCAGGATGATGAAGCTGAGCGCTTGCATGATGTAGCTCAGCATCGCGCCGAACACCGCCATATTGAGCAGTACCGAGCCGATGATGTCATCGCCAAGCTGGGTTTCGCCCTCGCCGCCGCCGCCATTGACGAACCAGATGACCAGCATGACCAGAAGGCCCAGCAGCGCGCCCGAGATCATGGCGATATGGGGGGTCTTGTATTTGGGATGCGTCACCGACAGCGCCGACGGGAAATAGCCGGCCCGGCTGAGCGAATAGACCTGGCGGCCCTGCGCATACAAGATGGTGTGGAACGAGGCGATGAGCCCGATCAATGCCACCACGCCGAAGAGCGGTGCTGCGGCATCGCCATAGATGTTGCGGATGCCCAGCAGCGCCGGCTCCAGCGACGAGCCCAGCGCGAAGCTGCCCACGCCATGGATCGATGGGTTGAGCAGCACGATCATGAACGCGCTGAGCAGCAGGGTGCAGAACCCTAACAGAATGCCGCGTGGCATGTCGCGCTTGGGATCGACCGATTCCTCGGCGGCCAGCGGCACCTGCTCGATGGCGAGGAACAGCCAGACCGCGAAGGGCAGGGTGGCCAGGACCCCCTGCCAGCCAAAGGGGAACCAGGAGCCATTGCCCTCGGGCAATTCGACTGCCCCACCGTCCGGCCCGACGCCGATATTGAGTGCCCAGCGACCAAAATCGATATTGGGAAACGCGCTGAACCAGAAGAACACGAGGCCTGCCAGCGAGATCAGCGTCACAACCAGCGTGACCTTGTAGCTGAGCGCTACGCCATAAATGTTCAGCGCCAGGAATATGGCGAAAAACACGATCCACAGGATGGGGTACAGAGCCGTGTCCAGCCCCGTAATGGAGCCGAAATAGCCGGAGATAAAGGTGACGATCACCGCCGGCGTCAGTACATATTCGACGTTTTCAAACAGGCCGGTGACAAAGCCGCCCCACGGCCCCATCGAGGTGCGCGCGAATGAATAGGCGGCCCCGGTATGGGGCAGTGCCGGGCTCATCTCGGCAATCGAGGAGACCAAGCCCAGATACATGACGGCGATGATGGCCGCTGCCACCATCATGCCGCCCCAGCCGCCGGTGATGAAACCGAAGTTCCAGCCCGAGAAATGCCCGGAGATCACCGCGCCCACGCCCAGCGCCCAGAGCGACCAGATGCCCGCATAGCGCGTCAGGCCGCGCTTTTCGAAGTAGTCACTCTCTCGCGTCGCATAGGCGACGCTGCCGACTTTTTTCGTCTCTGCCATAGTTCAAGCCCCCAGTTTTAAGCCCCAATCTTGTCGTCTAGCGAGCCGCTGCCCTGCCGCGCGCCTCATGCGCGGCCACGAGGCATCGGGCCAGCCGGGCTGCCCAGAAGGCGACCCCGGCGGGTTCGAGAATTTCAGTGTTGCGAATTTCGATCATGGTGGCGTCGAGCCCACGCCCGTCGCCATGCTTTTCCAGCGTCAGCGTCACCCCGTTGAGCGCCGCATAGGGCTCGTTCCAGCCCAGGTCGAGCGTCGGGTCTTCGGCCTTGAGCGCGTCGAACAGCTTTTGCGTATAGCCCGTGTCGCGGCCGTGGATCAGTCCGATCGGCCAGGGCCGCTGCACATTGAGGTAAATCGGCGTGAACGAGTGCATGCAGACCAGAACGGTGGGCAAACCACGCCCGGCGCGCCGGTCCAGCAGCCGCTCGATGGCAAGATGGAACGGCGCGTGATAGTCCCCAATCCGCCGCGCTCGTTCCTCCGGGCTCACGTCGATATTGGCGGCGATCGCCGTGGCTTCCGACAGCGTGCGGATCAACTCGGGCGAGTCTGTTTCGCGGTTGCAGTCGATGATCAGCCGCGACACCGTCGAATGCACCAGCGGCGCATCGAGCAGGTCGACCAGCGCCTGACACACCGATAGCGCACCGGGGTCCCAGGCGATGTGTTCCAGCCGCTGCGCCAGCGTCAGGCCCAGATCGCCATAGCGCTCGGGAATGCGATTGGAGGCGTGGTCGCAAACCAGTACGAAGGGCGAGCGCCCCTCGGGATTGATGGTGATTGCCGGCGGCAGTTGGCTCGCCTCCAGGCGCGCCTCTGCACGATCGTCAAGCATGCCGTGCCCCAGCCGGATCGCCGATCCGGACTTCCATCCTCATGCGCCGGCCCTCACCAGCGATCATGAAAGATTAACGACAGATGAAAGCCTTTTGCTTCCCCTGTCAAAGGCCTGGTGCGTCCCCTGTGGATAATTTTGACCGGAAGGTCAAATGGCTGGCGCCGTGCGGTGGATTTTCTAGCCACGCCCGTCTCCCACAAACCTGCTCCTCCCCCTCGAGGGGGAGGCCGGGTGGGGGTGCGAGAGCCCCAATTACAGAATAAGAACCCCCACCTTGATCCGCCCCCTTCCAGGTGGAGGCGTCGACTGCAATGATCGGTACTAACGCTGCATCGCTCCCCTCAGCCTACGCCGCGTCCACTCCGTCCATTGCCAGGAACTCCTCGGCACTCATGGCGATCTTGGCATCGATCTTGCCGATTTTCGCGTGATCCTTGCCCACGAAATCCAGCCGGTCGAGCACGCTACGAATGACGTTGAGTCGGCCGCGGCGCTTGTCATTGGCGCGGATGATGGTCCAGCGCGCGTGTGCCGTGTCAGTGCGCTTGAGCATTTCGTCGCGCGCCTCCGAATAGGGCTGCCACTTGTCGAGCGCCTTGAGATCGATCGGCGACAGCTTCCATACCTTGAGCGGATCATGACGGCGGTCATGGAACCGCTTGAACTGCATTTCCTTGCCGATCGACAGCCAGAACTTAAACAGATGAATGCCGTCATTGGTCAGGCGTTTTTCGAATTCCGGCGCTTCCTCCAGGAAATGCTCGGTCTGCTCAGGCGTGCAAAACCCCATCACCAGCTCGACCCCGGCTCGGTTATACCACGAGCGATCGAACAACACGGTTTCGCCGGCCGCCGGCAGCCAGTCGACATAGCGCTGAAAATACCATTGCGTGCTTTCGCGGTCGTTGGGCTTGGGCAACGCGACATTCAGGTTGTAGCGCGGATTGAGATTTTCCAGATAAGTCTTGATCGTGCCGCCCTTGCCCGCGGCGTCGCGGCCTTCGAACACCAGCATGATGCGCTCGCCAGTCTTGGCCAGATGGGCCTGCAGCAGCACCAATTGCTTTTGCAGATCAAGCATTTCGGCCTCGTAGACGTCCCAATCGAGCTTGTCCGCGTAGGGATACCCGCCGGACGTCATGGCGTTCTTCTTGATGTCCTTGGGCAATTTGGGATTTTCGATGTCGAAGTCGTCGAACGGATTGCTCACCTGTCTCTCCCTTGTCGCATTGAACGTGCTATGAAGATCGCTTGTGTGCAAGTGGCTCCGGCCGCTGTGGTTTTTTTACGGTGTCGATGCTCGTTTCCAGTTCCCCCCAACCGCGTAGCTTTGTCGTAACGCTAATGTCGCGCCTGCTCAGCCGGGCCACGCTGCTACTCGTACTGGCCGGCGTGCTGCTGGCTCTGGTGCTCTCCGCCGGGCTGAACCCCATCAATGCGCTGCTGGCTTGGCTCATCATGGGGGTGGTGGCAGCGCTATTGCCGGCTGCCGAAATCCGTGTCGAAACCGTCATGCCCGGCGCCAGCGAGATCGCCACCGATGACGAACAATGGATCGCCGCTTTCGCCGATGCGTTGACCGACCCCTGCCTGCTGCTCGACCGGCGCGCGCTCGTCACCCACGCCAATAGCGCTGCGGCGCGAAAGTTTCCTAACCTGATCGCCGGCAATCCGGTCACCTTCTACCTGCGCAATCCGGATCTGGTGCAGGCCATCGACGGCGCCGGCCGTAGCGGCACGACACGCACATTCGAATTGCACGAAACCCTGCCCTCCGAGACCTGGGACAAGGTCGTCGTCACCCCGCTGCGGCGTCCCGATACCGAATGGTTCGAAGACGAAGGCCGCCTCCTGATTGTGACCTTCCAGAGCCTGACCGAGCTCAAGCGCGTCGACGCGATGCGCTCCGATTTCATCGCCAATGCCAGCCACGAACTGCGCACGCCACTGGCCTCGCTGCTGGGCTTCATCGATACCTTGCTGGGGCCGGCCGCCAAGGATACGGCGGCGCGGGAGAAATTCCTCGTCATCATGCGCGGGCAGGCCGAGCGGATGAGCAAGCTGATCGATGACCTGCTCAGCCTGTCGCGCATCGAGATGCATCAGCATGTGCGCCCCACCGGCAGTATCGACCTCGCGGCGCTGCTGCGCGAAGTGCGCGACGGCCTGCAGACGCAAGCTCGCGCCGCCAATGTCGAAATTATCATGACCCTACCGGACGGCCCCGCCACCACCACCGGCGATCGCAGCCAGCTTTACGAAGTGTTTGAAAACCTGATCGACAACGCCGTCAAATACGGCTCCAACGGCAAGACCGTCGAGGTCCAGCTTGGGGCGGCCGGCCGCGTCGGGTTCGCCCATCAGGTCAGCGTCACCGACCACGGGCCAGGCGTCGAACCCGAGCATGTGCCACGCCTGACAGAGCGGTTTTATCGCATCGATGCCGATACCAGCCGCAAGAAAAAGGGCACTGGCCTTGGCCTCGCCATCGTCAAGCACATCGTGCACCGCCACCGTGGCGTGCTGACCATCAAGAGCAAGCCCGGGGAGGGCATGCGGGTCGACGTGCTGCTGCCGTGAGGCTCTAGACTGACCGCAGCGCCCGTCCCTCTGCGTCGAACAGATGCACCACGGCGGGGTCCAGCCCGACATGCACTTCCGTGTGCAGATGCAGATCCGGCGCCCCGTCCAGCTTGACCGTCAGGTGATTGCCATCGGCCAGCAGCACGTGGATCAGCGCATACTCGCCGAACTGCTCGATAACCTCGATCGTGCCGGTGAACTGCGCATTCGCAGTGTCGGTCAGGCCCAGATGTTCCGGCCGCACACCCAGGCTCGCGGCCTTGGCCGCCTGCGGATTGCTGGTGACGATGGTCTTGCCGCCCGGTAGCGTCAACGTTGATCCCTTGGGGGTCACCGCGACAAAATTCATCGTGTGATTGGCGATGAAGCCGGCCACGAAGGTGTTGACCGGATGGCGGTACAGCTCCAGCGGCGTCCCCACCTGTTCGATGCGCCCGGCATTGAGCACCACGATGCGATCGGCCAGCGTCATGGCCTCGACCTGATCGTGGGTGACGTAGATCATCGTCGCGTCGAGGGTGTCGTGCAGCTTGGCGATCTCGACGCGGGTCTGGCCGCGCAAAGCGGCATCGAGATTGGATAGTGGCTCGTCGAACAGGAATACCTTGGGCTGGCGCACGATGGCGCGGCCAATGGCGACGCGCTGGCGCTGTCCGCCGGACAGGGCCTTAGGCATGCGATCCAGATAGGGCTCGATCTGCAGGATCCGTGCCGCCTCTCGGACACGCTTGTCGACCTCGGCCTTGGGCGTCTTGGCCAGTTTGAGCCCGAAGGCCATGTTGTCGTAGACGCTCATATGGGGATAGAGCGCGTAGCTCTGGAACACCATGGCGATACCGCGTTGCGGCGAGGGGACATCATTGACCACCTTGCCGCCGATGCGCACCTCCCCGCCGGTGATATGCTCCAGCCCCGCGATCATCCGCAACAGTGTGGACTTCCCGCACCCGGACGGCCCCACAAAGACCACGAACTCGCCCGACTTGATGGTCAGATCGACCCCGTGCAGCACCGGCACATTGCCGTAGGACTTGTGCACGCCGCTCAGTTGAACATCGCTCATCGTGGTCTCCTTTTTGTCTTCGTCCAAGCGCCGGGCGTCGGCTCCCCTCCCCCTTGAGGGGAGGGGTCGGGGGTGGGGGTGTCGTGGCCACCACGCACTCGATCGGCGTCGTGGCCACCGCGCACTCGATGGTCGTCGCAACCTCGACACCCCCACCCTAACCCTCCCCTCAAGGGGGAGGGGATCAGATCGGGGCTCCGCAACTACAGAGCTTACCCCGCGGCAACCGCGCCTTACGCCGTCTCAACCATCAGCGTCGCGATCTGGAACGGCCGCAGCTCCAGCACCACGGTGTTGTCCACCACGCTCACCTTGCCCTCGTCGCCCTCTTCCATCAGGTTCACCAGCTTGGCCGATTTGATCTTCAACCCAAACTTGATCGTCGCGATCGCCCGCGTATTGGCGGTCTCGAAAACCCGCATCACCAAGGCGCCGGATTTTTCAGCCTTCTTCACCGTCTCGACGGTGACGTTCTGCGCATCGCAGGTCGCAAAAGCGAAGCTCTCGCTCGCCCCAGACGCCGAACCCGGCTTGACCGAACCCAGCACCGCGATGGGGTTGTTGAACCGCTCCGCCGCGCGATGCACCTGCGCCAGATCGGCAACGCCATCGTGGATGAAGAGGCCATAGCGCAGGCGATGCTCGCCCAGATCCGCCTTGGGATCGGGGAAGCTGGAGCCGCGCAGCAGCGTCAGCCGCACGGTCTGTTCCAGGGCGTCATAGCCATACTTGCAATCGTTGAGCAGCGCAGCGCCAAAGTCCGTTTCGCTCATATCCACCCAGCGATGCATCGAGGCTTCAAAGCGGGCCTTGTCCCAAGAAGTATTGCGATGGGTCGCCCGCTTGACGTGGCCGAACTGGATTTCCGAGCGGATTTCCGAGACGTTGAGGTCGAACGGGAAACACGCCTTGAGCACGGTGGCGCGCTCCTGCCAGTCGACAAAGGTGTCGAATTCGAGCTGGCGCGCGCCGGCTTCAAGCGAAATGACCTGCACGACCTTTGACAGGTTATAGCTGCGCTCGATGCGGATCGCGGCGCGATGCGGGCCGGTTTCGACCACAGTGATGCTCGCCTTGCTGTCGCTGAGCGGCCAGAACTGCTCCTCGAAATAGCGGTCGATGTCCCAAGCGTCCCACTCCATTGGCTTGTCTTCATAGGCAACCAGGCGATTGCCCGTCTGGCCCTTGGCTATGACTTCGCGGTTGCGGCTCTTGTCGAGGATCGAGGTGATCTCACCGGCCTTGTCGAAGCTGACCTTGATCAGATCGTTTTCGAGCAGGCTGGTCGTCGCCTTCAAGCTCGACTTGGCGGCCGCAGTGCCGGACACGACCTCAATGCCGGTCCAGCCCAGCGGTGCCAGTGCGCTGACCGGCGCGGCATAGCTGGTCTCGCCACCGGCGCCGACGAGCTTCTGCAGGGGCTGGGTCGTGCCGCCTTGAGCCAGACCCGCGCCATCCAGCGCCGCGTCGCTGCCGAGACTGACCAGCGCATTGGTGCGGCTCTGGCTGGTGAAGTTGAACAACCGCGTGCCGCTCTTGGCGCCGGGAATAGCCGCCGCCGCCGAGTGCCACGGCCCATTGGCCGAGGCCAACGTCGAGAACAGCTCGCCATATTCATTGTCGCTATCGACATAGACCTCAGGGATCGAAGTTCCCGGCAGGATGTCGTGGAACTGGTTGATGAGAATGGTTTCCCAGAACGTGTTGATCTGGGCGCTGGGATAGGCTGCGCCGCTCTGCGCATGGGCTAGGGCGCTGAGCAGTTCCAGCTCCTTCATCACCCGCTCGCCCTGGCGGTTATTGGCCTTGTTCTTGGCAACCGAAGTCAGCGTGCCACGATGATATTGCAGGTACAGCTCGCCATTCCATTCGGGGAAGCGGGCCGGATCGGCCTCCATCGCGGTGCCGAGACGATCGAGGAAGGGCGCAATGCCTTCGAGCTTGAGTTTTGGCGCGCCGGGAATGCCGCGCTCCAGCCGCGTACCGCGCTCGATCATGGCGCGGGTCGGGCCGCCGCCGCCGTCGCCATAGCCGTAGCACAGCAGCACTTCGTCATGGGCCTGCTTGGGCTCATAGCGGGTCCAGGCGCCCATGACTTCGCTGACCGAGAGGTCCGAGTTATAGGTGGTGTAAATCTGCTCGCTGCCGAATTTCTGGGCGGTAATCAGCTGCGCCTTGGTCTTGGTGCCGTCGATGCCGCGCCAGAAGAAGGTGTCATAGGGATGCCGGTCGGTATCGTTCCAGCTGAGCTTGCTGGTGACGAAATATTCCAGCCCCGAGCGCTCCATCACCTGGGGCAGGTTGGCCGAATAACCGAAGGTGTCGGGCAACCAAACGGTCTTTGGCGTGACGCCGAATTCCTCGATATGGAAGCGGCGGCCGCGCATGATCTGGCGCACCAGGCTCTCGCCCGAGACGATGTTGACGTCGGGCTCGACCCACATCGCGCCTTCGATTTCGAACTGGCCGGATTTGACCTTTTCCTTCAGCCGCGCCCAGGTTTCCGGGTAGTCGGTCTTGAGGAAATTGAACAGCACCGACTGGTTGTACATGAAGACAAACTGCGGATATTCCAGCATCAGCTCCATCACCGTGGCGAAGCTGCGCCCGGTCTTGTCGCGGGTATGCATGACGCGCCACAGCCAGCCGACATCGAGATGGGTATGCCCCACCGCCGTGATGGTGGGCATCACCTCGGTGTCCTTGAGCTGGTAGATCTTGGCGGCGATCTTCTCGGCCGCGCCCAGCGTGGCTTCGAAGGCATCGGTATGCGCGCCGCGCCGGTCGAGAGCGCGCAGCGCGTCATTGACCAGCTTGGTGATGGCATGGCGACGCGGATCGGCCTGATGCAGGCGGGTCGCCACTTCCAGCGGCGTTTGCAGGTCGTAATAGAGTTTTTCGGCGCGCTCGTTGCGGATGAAGAATTCGACGGTGAAGCCGACCAGCAGGCGCGGGAAGAAGGTGAAGGCGTTGACGTGGACCACGCGCTTGGTGCCGGCCTTGGCCTTGCGCATCACCACCACTTCATTGTGGTTGCCGTCGATGGCCTGCGCTGTCGCGCCATCGAGATAGGCGAGGCACTGCGGATCGGTGCCGCCGGGCCGGTCGCTCCACTGCGAGGTGACGCGCATAATAAAGGTCTTGCCGGCCGCTTCCTTGGGCACGGTTATTTCAGCGGCGAACCAGGTATTATCCTGGCTGCGCGCCCAGACGGTGCGCGCGTCGAACTGTTTCCAGCCGCGCCAATCGGTCTTCAGCGCTTTGTCGGCGCTCAGGTTTTCCTCGATATAATGCCACTGGAATGGCACTTCGAGCGGCGTCAGGATTTTGGCGTGCAGATCGGCGCACAGCCGCAGCAGTTTCCCCTCGGTTTTCAGATCGTCGTCCAGCAATCCAAGCTTGGTGGACAGGGGATTGGAATAGGTCATCCTTTAACTCCGACACCGGCGAAACCTGTGTTCATGTTGCGCCGTAACAAGAAATAGACGCCGACCGCCGGCGCTGCGTAGATAATGGAATAGGCCGCGAGGAACCCGTACTGGATCGCCCCGTTCTGGCCGAAGGCAGCATAGAGGCCCACCGACATGGGGAAACCCTGTTCGGTGCGCGAAAAGATCAGCGGCAAGAGGAACTCGTTCCAGGCGCCGGTGAAGGTAAAGAACCACACTACCGCAATGCCCGCGCGCGACAGCGGCAGCACGATGCGGGTGACGATGTGCCAAAGGCTGGCGCCCTCGACATAAGCGGCCTCTTCCAGCTCGACCGGCACCGTATCGAAGAAGTTCTTGAGCAGCAGCAGGGTGAAGGGCAGGTTGAGAATGGTCAGCGCCAGCACGACGCCGTAATTGTTCAAGAGGCCCATGGATTGCGAGACGAAATACATTGGCACCAGCACGCCGATCGAGGGCAGCATGCGCATCACTACCAGCGCCCAGAGGAACGCATTGCGGCCGGGGATTTTGAGCCGCGACAGGGGATAGGCGGCGGCAATGCCGACGATCACCGTCAGCGTGGCGGTGCCGGCGGCGATATAGACCGAGTTGAGGAACTGGCGGCCGGCATCGCCGCTCATCGCCTGGGCGAAATTGCCCAGGGTGACGCCCTGCGGTATGGCCAGTCGGCCGGTTGCGGCGGGGTCGAATGCGTTGAGGATGAGCCAGGCAAACGGGCTGATCCAGATCAGCGCCATGAACGACAGCGCCAGAGCCATGGCGCGGGAATGGCCTTCGTTTTCCATTATTTAGGCTCCCGCAGCAGGCGCAGATAGATCAGCGACATGGCGCCCACGATCAGCAGCATGGCCACCGAAATGGCGCTGCCATAGCCCAGTTTCCCGGTGCCGAAACTCTGTTTGTACATGAAGATGGCCAGGGTCTCGCTCTGTCGTCCCGGCCCGCCGCCGGTCAGCGCGTAGATCAGCGGGAAATAGGTGAAGGTCCAGATGGTGATGAACAGCATATTGGTGGCGATATGCGGCCGGATGATCGGCAGGATGACCAGCCAGACGCGCTGGAACGGCGTCGCGCCATCCACTTTGGCGGCCTCCACCACTTCACGCGAGACCGAATCCAGCGCCGCCGAAAACAGCAGATAGCTCCAGGCGGTGCCCTTCCAGATATTGGCGATGGTCACCACCGGCAGCGCGAATTCGCTGATGAAATTGACCGGCTTGAAGCCCAGCGGGGTGATGATGAGGTTATTGATCAGCCCGGTCTGCGAGGTGGTCGCCGACCACAGGAATGCCGCCACGATATCGGGCAAGAGCCAGCCCAGCATGATGGCCACTTCGATGAAGCTGCGCAGGTTGGATTTCGTGGTGCGCAACGCTCCCGCCAGCAGGAAGCCGAGCACGCTCTGACCCACAATGGCGGAGAAGAACGTGAAGATCACCGTGGTCCACAGCGCATCGAGGAACCCCTTGCGGGTCCACAGGCGCACGTAATTTTCGAAGCCAACCCAGCTCCAGTTGACCGACTTGCGGCCCACGAGTTCGAGATCGGTGAAAGAGAAACTGAAGGCCCAGGCGGTGAAATAGATCAGCGCGGCGAGCAGCAAAAAGGCCGGCAACATGCCGAGGACGAGCAGCCAGACATTGGATGCCAGCCAGGGATTGATCTGGTTTTTCATCGCCATTGTTTCGACTGCCCCTGATGGCTTTAATGCTCGTCACCACCACCGGTCCTTCCCGCGGACTTGATCCGCGGGCCTGTTGCCGCACGCACGGCTCCAAGTGGCTTGCTGAGCGACCCGCGGATCAAGTCCGCGGGAAGCAAGTGTGGTGGAGCATCCGCAAGTGCTCTCAAAAACTCCCGTACTGGCGGCGCAGGGAGAACCCATGCGCCGCCGTGCCGGGAGGGCCTCGGTATTACTGGTAGACTTCGACCGCGTCTGCGCCGAACTCGTCGACCAGGGCGTCGTGATATTCCTTGACCACGTCTTCAACGGTGCCGCCGTCCAGGATATCGGCGGTTGCCTGCTGGATCAGCGCCGAAACGGTCTGGTAGCCGGGGACGGTGTCACGGCCCGTCGTGGTGGCGGCGAGCGCCGTCGCCTTGGCCAGATAGGCGTCAGCGGTATATTCCGGGGATTCCGAAATGTCCGTGCGCACGCCCATGCGGTGGTTGGCGATGGTCCAGGCCTCGAAGTTAGCCTTGTCGAAAATGGCCTCGACCAGCTTGAACGCCGTGTCCTTGTCGGCGGCCTTTTCGTTCACGCCCACAGCCCAGCCGCCGGAGATATTGGTGGTGGCATTGGTGCCCGGATCGCCCGAGCCCGGCCATGGCGTCCAGCCGACCAGCGCATCGCGCTCTTCGCGGCTGGGGACATTGGCACCCGTGCAATCCCACAGGCACGCATCTTCCCACGAGCCGGAGGCGAGAATGCCGATGGTGTTGTTGGCCATGGCTTCACGCACCGAAGCGCCGATATCGGTGGCGTAGTTGAGGTCGGGAGCGGTCAGTTCCTTGCCGACATAGACGTCGTGATAAAGCTGCAGCGTCTTGCGGATGCCGGGGCTATCGCCGATCCACTTGCCGCTGGTACGGTCGCGCAAACGGTTGCGGTCGCCCTCGGGCACGTCAGCCCCGAGCAGTGCCATGTAGAAGCCCTGCATCGTGGTGGCTTCGCCCTGCTTGGTGCCGGCCGGAAGCTGGAACGCATATTCGACGCCCGCATCCTTGAGCTTCTGCGCCGCATCGAGCACGTCGGCCCAGCTCTTGGGCTCCCACGGCATGGCAATGCCGGCCTTGGTGAAATTGGCCTTGTTGTACCACAGCATGCGCACGTCGGTGTCGGTGGGCAGGGAATAGACCTTGCCGTCATAGGAGCCGACTTCGATCAGGCCCTTGAGGTAATACTGATACTGGTCCCAGCCCTTGGCCAGCTCATCCAGCGGGTGCAGGTAGCCGGCCGAAGCCAGTTCGCTCACCATGAAGCTGTCCATCAGCACCACATCGGCGGCAGTGCCGGCCGACAGGTCGAGCGCCACGCGCTGGTCATAGCCCTGGTCGGGCAGCTTGATGGCGGTGACCTTTTCGCCGGTCGCTTTTTCGAAATTGGCGACACCTGGTTCCACGAGGCCCGACAGCCAGGTGGCATACATAAAGGTGATTTCTGCATGCGCTGGCATGACCGATGCTGCAGCCATGGCCACAGCGGCGACCGTCGCCATTAGATTCCGTTTGAGCATGAACTCCTCCTCAGGTGCTCGCACCGCGACAATGCGCGGCCTTTGCGCCGAACCCTCCTCCGACGCCGGCAGAGGTAATCATGTTAATTGCAACGTTGCAATGGTGGCCGGCAAAAAGAGTCGAGCGACTTACGTCGTCTGTGTTTATCGTCATTATTATGAATAGCTTAGAGTACATTCGTCCTGTGAATATCCGCTGTTGAAGGGCGTACCTCATCCTGCATCGTTGCAAAATCTTCGTTGTTTTGAATCCTGGTGACAGGGTGTAAAAGACCGCTGGAGACAATCGGACAGACAATGGCTGGCGGCAAAGACAAAGGCAGCGGAAACGGCGCGGGGGCGATTGGCCAGCGCGCCACGCTGCGCACGATTTCCGAACTGACCGGCCTCAGCCAGTCGACGGTTTCGCTGTCGCTGCGCGGCGGCACCGCGCTCAAGGAGGAAACGCGCCGTAAGGTGGCCGAGGCCGCCAAGGCCGTCGGTTATGTGCCCGACCGGGCCGGCGTGCGCCTGCGAACCGGCAAGACCAATGTCATCGCCCTGGTACTTGATGGCGGCGACGATTCCATCGATTTCGCCCGCCAGATGATCCAGGGCATCGGCCAGGCCATTCGGGGCTCGCGCTACCACCTGACGGTGATCCCCGAATTCGTGCGCACCCAATCGGTGGAAACCGTGCGCTACGTGCTCGATAACCGCACCGCCGACGGCGTGATCATCACCCATACCGGGCCGCGCGACCGGCGGGTGCAATTGCTGATGGACGCCAATTTCCCCTTCGTCAGCCACGGCCGCACCGAGTTCTTCACCCAGCACGCCTATCACGACTTCCATTCCGAAGCCTTTGCCACCGTGGCGGCCGAGCGGCTGGCCTCCAAGGGCTGCAAGCATCTGCTGATGCTGGTGGGCGATGACAGCACCACCAATCACCACAATATCGTCACCGCCTTCCATCACGCCACCGCCCGGCTGGGCATTGTCGGCACGATCATGGATAGTGCTGCCCTGCGCGGCGGGCCCGACGAAATCCGCCAGCTTGGCCTGGATATCGCTCACCGGGCCGACCGGCCCGATGGCATCATCTGCGATAGCGAAATGCGCACCCTCGCTTTGATTGGCGGCCTTCAGGATGGCGGCCTGAAGCTCGGGCAGGGCATCGAGCTGATCTACAAGCAGACCTCGGACATCCTGCCGACGCTGTTCCCCAGGCTCGACAGCATCGTGGAGGACGTGTTCACCGCCGGCGGGGAACTCACCCGCCTGCTGCTCCGCCGCATCAATGGCGAGGCGCCCGAAACCCTGCAAACCTTGTTCGAGCCATCACCCCGCTGGCGCAGCTAGGCCGTCACCCTTCGCGCCTAATCCGTCCAGACTGACGAAGGCAGCAGCGATAATGTTCCTCATCATGGATCTCCGTTCCCTTTACCACTAAGGACGGCCCGAACCGCGCCGATCCGGCAGCAGGGGCCACAGATCACCGGACACTTACTCGGCGGGCCTGGGATGCTTGGGGTCCTTGGATATGCCTCCCGTCTGCCTGATCCGCGCTTTTACGCTCAGGCCGGTCTTGCGCACCCTATGCTCGGTCTTGGCCCAATAGAATGGCCGGTCCAGCAGTTCATGCAGGGCGCGCAGCGTAGCGATGGCCAGCAGCAGCCAATAGAATGGTAGCAGCAATTGCAGGACCATCAGCCGGTAACGCCGCTGCCGGTGCAGGCCGATCAGGGTCAGCGCCAGGGTGGTGGAATAGCCAAAGCACAGCAGCCCGAGATGCAGCGCTGCCCAGGTCCAGCCGAAGCCACCGAACAGGTACTGGTTCATCGCCGTCTGCACCAACAGTGTCGGCAACAGCGCCGTATGCAGCAGCGGCGATACGATCATCGACAGCACGGTGATCTTGAAGGCAAACATGGAGCGCCAGCCCATCTCGCGCCGCAGCGTGATCGGATAACGGGTGTGCACGATAAAGGTCTGCATCCAGCCCTTCATCCAGCGCGTGCGCTGGCCCAGCCAGCTTCGCCATTGCGTCGGGGCTTCCTCCAGCGTGTGCGAGGCGAGCATCGCGGTGCGATAGCCGCTGCGGGCGAGCCGCACGCCCAGGTCCGCGTCCTCGGTCACGTTGAACGCGTCCCAGCCGCCGATGTCGCGCAACGCGGCAATGCGGAAGTGGTTGGAGGTTCCACCCAGCGGCATCGGCAATTGCCATTCCGCCAGCGCCGGCAGCAGCGTGCCGAACAGCCCGGCATATTCCCCCGCGAACAAGCCCGCCAGCCAGTGCTCGTCGGCATTGTCGATGAGCAGTTCGGCCTGCAGGCATTGCACGTCTGGCTGGTCGCGAAACGCTGCCGCGGCCTGCCAGAGCTGGTCTGGGTGCGGCCGGTCCTCGGCGTCGAATACCACCACAAAATCGCCCCGGCACGCCGGCAGCGCGAAACCCAGCGCCTTGGGCTTGGTGCGCGGCGCCGCATCGGGTACGCAGATCAGCGAAAAACTACCGTCGTCCGGCAGGCGGCCCACCGCATCGATCGTGGCGCGCGAGCGGTCCTCCACGACGAATTTGATGTCGAGTTTTTCCGGCGGATAATCTAGCGCCCGCAGCGCGGCGTATAATTGGGGCACCATATGCGCCTCGTCGCGCAGCGGCACCAGCACCGAATAGACCGGCAGTTCCGCATCGTCCGGCCGCTCCGGCGGCGCTGGCGGCCCGCCCTGAACCAGCCCGCGCCAGCTTGCTGCCAGCCGCAACACTGCGGGCAGGCCCAGCAGCACCACGCTCAGCGGCAACAGCCAGCTCAGCCCGAGGAACGGCACCATAACGATGATCCCAACCAGCAGCGTCAGCGCCACCACAAAGACGATCCGCACCGGCCGGGTCAGTTCCAACTGCGCTGTGGCAAAGGGCCAGCGCCGCGCCAGCCCTTGCCGCGCATTGTCGACCAGCGCTTCCGAGCTGGCCTGCACCATATAACTGCGGATCGCCGCCTCGGGCACGAAGCACACCCGGCTATGCAGTTGCGGCCGTTCGCGCAGCCGGGTTCGCAGCGCCAGGATTTCAAAGAAACCGGGGGCCGAGAAGAACACGTGGCGATCGATCAGCCGCAGTGGCACGGCGCGCGCCCGCGCCAGTTCTGCCAGTGGATAGTGTTCGGCATGAACCGACAGGCCGCGGGGGATCACATCGAAAAAGGCGAAGCCGGCCCAGCGCGCCGCCCTCTCCATGACCGGGATCTGACCAAGATTGAGCGTATTGGCGCAATAGCTGAGCGGGTCGACCTCACGCTCCAGCGCGCGTTCCAGTACCTGCTCGGCGGTCAAACCCTGGGCATCGTCCGTGCCGATTACCGCCGCAATGAGGTCCAGTGCATCGGACATGGCTCAACCGGCCCGAGACGAGGTCAATTGAGTATCGCGGGCAATAGCCCAATACCCATCGGCCATGCGCACTGTTCGCGCGCGATGCGACGTCCCCAAAAAGATCAACTGGCGCTGCCCCGCCTGTTTTACTCTACGGGCATACTGTCATAATTGTACAATTGCGCAAGTGCTTGTAAGTAAGCAAAAAACCGCCGCCCGATGGGGCAGCGGTGCTGACTGTTTTGATGATTTTAGCCTTAGTGCTTGGCGTCGAACTGATGCGGATTGAAGTGGTACGCCGTCGAGCAGAACTCACACACCACTTCGATCTCGCCATCGACCGCCATCTCCTCGCGGTCCTCGGCGGTGAAGCTGGTCGCCAGCATATCCTCGATCCGATCGACCGAGCAGGTGCAGCGTTCCACGAGCGTAGTCGGCGTAAACACCCGCACCCCGGTCTCGTGATAGAGCCGGAACAGCATCCGTTCGGGCGACAGGTCCGGATCGGCCAGTTCGATATCTTCCAGCGTCATCAACAGCGTCTTGGCTTCGTTCCACACATCGGGCTCGACGAAGTCGGGGTCCGAAGTATGCGGATTGTCGAAGTCGCCATCGCCGGGCAGGTCGGCCATCATCGATTGCCCATGCTCGGGCAGATGCTGGATCAGCACGCCGCCGGCGCGCCAATGGGCGCGGTGATCGCCCTTCTGCATGAATTCGGCAACCGCCAGCCGCACCATTGTGGGGATCTGTTCGGACTGCATGAAGTAGGTATGCGCGACTTCCTCAAGGCTCTCCCCCTCGAGCGCCACGATGCCCTGATAACGCTCCATGTCGGCGCCCTGGTCGATGGTCATAGCGAGATGGCCATGGCCCAGCAGTTCGCCTGGCTTGGTCTTGCCCTCTTCCGAAGCCTTCAGCAGCGCGTCGTGGTCATAGCGCGCATAGCCGCGGATCCCGTCCGGCGCGTCGAAATCGACGACGATCAGGTTCACTGGACCATCGGTATGGGTCTGCATGATGAAGCGGCCATCGAATTTCAGCGACGAGCCGATCAGCGAGGCCAGCACCACCGCCTCCCCCAGCAGCCGGGCGACCGGCGCGGGATAGTTGTGGCGGCTCAGAATAGTATCGAGCGCCTCGCCCAGCCGCACCGAGCGGCCACGGGTATCGAGCTTGTCGAGCGTGAACGGCACGACCGCATCATCGCCGGTTTCCGGGCGATCGAGGCCGAGGGAACTCATCAGTGTGTCAGGCATGGCGGTCGCGTCCGTCGTCATTTTATCGGTTTCTTTCGGCAGGCTTGGCCTCCCGGTGTCGATCCAAACCACAACGTCATTCCCGCGCAAGCGAGAACCCATTCTGCTCTGCTGGCGATAACCAGAGAATGGATTCCCGCCTTCGCGGGAATGACACCGTGATTGAACAGAGAGCGGTTTAACCCAGAAATCTGTTCTTAATTCGTCTCTACGCCGAAGGCCCAGCACAGGATGGCTTTTTGTGCATGGAGGCGGTTTTCGGCCTCGTCCCACACCACCGATTGAGCACCGTCGATCACCTCGTCGGTTACCTCGTCGCCGCGATGAGCGGGCAGGTCGTGCATGAAGAGAGCGTTCTTGTCCGCCAAGGCCATCAAATTGGTGTTGACCTGGTAGGGTTTCAAGACCCGGCGGCGCTCGGCGATATCCACGTCACCCATCGACACCCAGGTATCGGTGATGACGAGGTCGGCGCCTTCCACCGCTTCGCGCGGGTCCTCGATGAGCGTCACATACTTGCCCGCCCGACGGATGTCCTGCATCAGGTCTTTTTCAGGGCTGTACTCGTCCGGCACCGCAATGGTCAGGTGGCACTCGAACACCTCGGCCGCGTTGACCCAGGAATGCAGCACATTGTTGCTGTCGCCAACCCAGGCCACCTTGGCGCCCTTGATGTTGCCGCGGTGTTCCTCGAACGTCATCAGGTCCGCCATGATCTGGCAGGGATGCGCGCGGCGCGTCAGGCCATTGATGACCGGCACGGTCGCGGCTTCGGCCAGGTCGAGCAGGTCGGCATGGCTGAGAATGCGGATCATGATCGCATCGACATAGCGGCTGAGCACTTTGGCGGTGTCGCTGAGGGTTTCTTCGCGGCTGAGCTGCATTTCCTGGCCGGAGAGCATGATTGTTTCCCCGCCGAGCTGGCGCATGCCGACGTCGAAGCTGACGCGGGTGCGGGTGGACTGGCGCTCGAAGATCATGGCCAGGACCTTGTCCTGCAACAGTTTTGGCCGGTCGCCCTGCTTGAGGCGGGCTTTAAGCGAGCCTGCGGCGGCGAGCATGCCGCGCAATTCGGAATAGTCGAAATCGTCGATCGAGAGAAAATGCCTTGGTGTGCCGGTCGATGTCATGGGCCGGGTTCCTTTGTGACGCATAGAAAAGCGGGCGGCACCCTACGGGCACCGCAATGAGTGCTGCCTCCGCCTCAGGGTGGAGGAAACAAACCGCGTCGTCGCCGTCCGAAATATTGAGGTGCGTCCTGCATCAGTCGACCGCCGGCACCGAAGCCGTTTCCGCCTCGATCGCGGTGAAGGCTGCCGCGATCTTTTCGATGGCCTCTTCGATATCGGCCTCCGATACGATCAGCGGCGGCAGCAAGCGCAGAACATTGTCGCCGGCGCCGATGGCCAGCAATTTGTGATCATCGCGCAGCCGGGCGACAAAGTCGCGCACCGGCGGGGTGATCTTGATACCGGCCAACAGGCCCTTGCCGCGCTGCTCGACCACGAAATCAGGAAACCGTTGAGCGAGTTGCTGCAGGTGCCAGGCCAATTTCTGGCCCATTTGGTTGACCTGGTCGAGGAAGCCCGGCGCCAGAATACGGTCGAGCACCGCATTGCCGACCGCTGTCGCCAGCGGATTGCCCCCATAGGTCGAGCCATGCGTGCCGGGCACCATCGATGCGGCAACATCGCCCTTGGCGAGACACGCCCCCAGCGGGAAGCCGCCACCGATGGCCTTGGCCACCGCGACGATGTCAGGCGTGATGCCGCTCCATTCGAAGGCGAAGAAGCGCCCGGTCCGGCCATAGCCGCACTGGACTTCGTCGAGCACCAGCAGCATGCCATGCTTGTCGCAGAGCGCGCGCAGCCCCTGCATGAATTCATTGGTCATGGCGGTCACGCCACCTTCGCCCTGCACGGTCTCGATCAGGATAGCGCAGGTCTGCGGGGTAATGGCCGCCTCGACGGCGGCCAGATCGCCCGGCGCCACATGCTTGAACCCCGGCATGGCCGGACCGAAGCCCTCCAGGTAGCTCGGATTGCCACCTGCCGCGATCGTGCCCATGGTGCGGCCGTGAAAGCTGCCGGTGAAGGCGATGATCTCGAAGCGCTCGGGCTCGCCCTTGGCAAAGAAATAGTGCCGCGCCGTCTTGATGGCGCATTCCAGCGCCTCTGCGCCCGAATTGGTGAAGAATACCGCCTCGGCGAAGGTGGCATCGACAAGCCGCTGGGCCAGCCGTTCCTGCTCGGGAATAGTGAACACGTTGGACGTGTGCCAGACTTTTTCGGCCGCCCCCTTCAGCGCCGCGACCAGATGCGCGTCGCCATGGCCGAGCGCATTGACGGCGATGCCGGAATGGAAATCGAGATAAGCCACGCCGTTCTGGTCAAAAAGGCGCATGCCTTCGCCGCGCTCAAACGAGAGTTCGGACCGAGCATAGGTGCCAAAAAGCGCAGACATGGACATTGACCTTCATTAGGTGTGACAGACAAGGCACAGGGCGATGACGGAATTATCACTGGCCCTGAAAAAACCAAAAACGCGCTCCAGTTATGCAGCGCGTTCCGGCCCTGACATAGAGCATTTTTGCTTTGAAAGTCAATGTTTGCGCGCCAAGTGACTGAATTGACTCAGCCTTTCTTTACGCGATGTTAACCAGTCGTTTTTCCGGGGAAAATGGGCTTGGACTCTTGATCCCGATTCCACCGATAGCGTAGTATAGAACGCGTTGGGGACACGATATCTCGTGTGGCGGACCCACCTAACATACGACGTATAGCGATATTTGGCGACCAGGCCATTCTGGGAGCGCAATGAAGGATTCTGCTTTGACGATGGTTTCAGGAGCGCAGCCCATGGGCTGGACCGACGAGCGCGTCGAGACGTTGAAGAAGCTCTGGATGGAGGGCCTGAGCGCCAGCCAGATCGCGGGCGAACTGGGCGAAGGGGTGACCCGCAACGCCGTCATCGGCAAGGTCCACCGGCTTAAACTTTCGGCCCGGGCCAAGCCCACCAATTCGGCGCCCCGCGCCCGTCCGGCAGCGCGTCCCGCGCCGCGCCGGGTGGCCAGCCCTGCCTCGACCATCGGCAATGCGATGGCGGGGATGAACAAGGCCCGCGCCAGCATGAACAGCCGGCCGCAGACCATGGGCGCCACCGCCCTGGCCTCGAACCCCGAGATCGAAGCGCAGCTTTATGTGGCGCCGGCGAGCCAGGAAATCTTCATTCCCGAAGACAAGCGCCTGAGCCTGCTGCAACTGACCGAGGACACCTGCAAGTGGCCCATCGGCGATCCACTCAACAAGGACTTCTACTTCTGCGGCGGCCACGCCCAGGACACGAGCCCCTACTGTGAATTCCATGCCCGCAAGGCCTACCACCAGGTCGACCGCAAGCGGCGCTGAAATCTCCCGTTCCCTCCCGAAACTGGGGCGCCAATGGCGCCCCTTTTGTTTGTGCAAGAAACGCCCATGCGAGCGTCCCTCCGACACAAGGCCATGGCCGTCTGCGATGCCAAGATCGCCCAGAAAAGGGACCGGGCGTAGGGCTGTCCTTCTACGCCTTCTTCGCCAACAAAAATGACGACCCGGACCTCTTGATGGAAGCGGCAACCTGGTGGATTCAAACCCACCGTCTCGAGCATTTCGAGAAAGCCACCAAAATCAGGGCAATGCTTGAAGCGCTGGCCTGAAGTGGCGACTACGCCTTGGGGCCTGCCCCATAGCGCAACCCATCCACCAGGAGCGACACCATGCGGCGGGCTTGGGTCAGATCGCCGTTTGGCGCGGAGCGGCTGAGGCCGCCGACAGCTTCGAGCAGATCGTCCGGATCGATATCGCCACGGATTTCGCCCGCGGCAGTGGCGGCATCCAGCAAGCTTTGCAGGGCAGGGCGGAGACGCTCGCAGAAATAGGCCGGCAAGGGATCGAACGCCGGATTGCCGGAGTGGAGCGCCGCTGCGAGCCCGCGTTTGGTGTTAATGAAATCCACGTAGCGCTGCATCCACAGACCGAGTGCCTCGCCCGGACTATGCACAGAAGCCAGCACCGGCGCGGCATCGGCACAGGCGTCGATCTCGTTGCGGAACACCGCCACCACCAGGTCGACGCGCTGCGGAAAATGCCGATACAGCGTGCCGACGCCAACACCGGCCTTATCCGCGATCTCGCGCACCGGCGCTTCGACACCCGAGCAGGTGAACACCGCCATCGCCGCCTTGAGCAAGGCATCCAGATTGCGCACCGCATCGGCGCGCGGCGCCCGCGGTTTCCTCGCTGACTGACCGATGTCGTCTCCTGCTGCAGGCACGTCTGCGCTCACGGCGAAAATTTCCTCTTGCAAAAACGGAACAATGTTCCGTATATAGACGGAATGCTGTTCCGTTTAGATCAATATAGCTCATCGCGGCGCCATTGACCACACAGCAGCGCAAAAAGGATATCATCATGACTGATCAACGCATCGCCCTCGTCACCGGGGCCAATCAGGGCGTCGGCCTGCAGCTCGCCAAGGAACTCGTCGCCAATGGCGTCACCGTCCTGCTCGGCTCGCGCAACGCCGAAAAAGGCGAAGCTGCCGCCAAGTCAATTGGGGCAGGGGCCATTGCCATCCAGATCGACGTGACCGACGCCGCCTCGATCGCCGCCGCCGCCGAACGCATTCGAACCGAGTTCGGTCGCCTCGACCTGCTGGTCAACAATGCCGGCATTTCCAACAACCGGACAGGCCCGGTCACCATGGCGGAATTCACCAAGACCAGCGCTGCCAGCATCGTCTCCATCGACGAAGTCCGCGCCATCTGGGATACCAATGTATTTGGTGTACTCGCCGTCTACCAGGCCATGTTGCCGCTGCTGCGCCTGTCGTCCGATGCGCGCATCGTCAACGTCTCAAGCGGCGTCGGTTCGCTCGCCGCCAATGCCGATCCGGCCTTTCCCTACCGCGCTATCTATACGCCGGGTTATGCCGCCTCCAAGACGGCCCTCAACGGCATCACGCTGGCCATGATGATCGAGCTTGAAGGCAGCGGCATCAAGGTGAACCTGGTCTCGCCCGGCTTTACCAGCACCGCGCTCAATAATTTCGAGGGCACTGAATCCATCGAGGACGGCTCCCGCGAAGTGGTCCGCGTTGCCCTGTTTGGCCCCGACGCTCCCAGCGGGACCTTCACCATGTGGGACAATACGACCATCCCGTGGTGAGCGGCACAACAGTCCCCAACCGAACCAAGGAGACCATTATGCAATACCGCTCCCTCGGAAAAACCGGCATCAAAGTCAGCCCCTATTGCCTGGGCGCGATGATGTTCGGCAAGCTCGGTAATCCCGATCATGACGACGGCATCGCCATCATCCACAAGGCGCTGGACGCCGGCATCAATTTCATCGACACCGCCGACCGCTACAGCGCCGGCGAGTCAGAGGAGATCGTCGGCAAGGCGCTCAAGGGCCGGCGCGACACTGTGGTGCTGGCCACCAAATTCTTCGGCCCCATGGGCACCGATCCCAACCAGCAGGGTGGCTCGCGGCGCTGGATCATGCAGGCGGTCGACGCTTCGCTCCGGCGCCTGCAAACCGACTATATCGATCTCTACCAGATCCACCGTCCCACGCCCGATACCGATATCGAGGAAACCCTGTCGGCGCTGACCGACCTGATGCGGGCCGGCAAGGTGCGCGCCATTGGCTCGTCCACCTTCCCGGTTTCCGAGATCGTCGAGGCGCAGTGGGTCGCCGAAAAGCGCGGTCTCGCCCGTTTTCGGACCGAGCAGCCGCCCTATTCCATGCTGGATCGCGGCATCGAGCGCGACATGCTGCCCACAGCGCAACGCTATGGCATGGGGGTGATGGTGTGGAGTCCCCTGTCCAAGGGCATGCTCACTGGCCGCTACCGCAAGGGCCAGCCCCTGCCCGATAGCCTGCGGGCGAAGTTCATGCCCAAGCAGATGAGCGATGAACGCAGCCTCGACGCTGTCGAACAGCTCATCCCGCTGGCCGAGGAGGCCGGAATGTCCCTTACCCATATGGCGATGGCCTTCGTCATGGCCCATCCGGGTGTGACCTCGGCCTTGCTCGGCCCGCGCACCATGGCCCATCTCGATGACCTGTTGGCCGGCGCCGAAGTCCGGCTCACCGACGAGATGCTCGACCGCATCGACCAGATCGTCCCGCCCGGCACCGATGTCGGCCTCAACGAGGCCAACTACAATCCGCCGGCGATTACCACACCAAGCCTGCGCCGCCGCCCGATGGCCGAACGCGTCGCCGTATAATCGATCCCGAGGGGGGATTTAACCCCCTCGGTCCATCTCACATGAACTTGCGGCCGGCGACCCAGATCCCGCTGATAACCGGCAGCCCGTCCACCACGCGCACGCGGAGCAGGTCCGCCCGCAGCCCGGTCTCGACCCGCCCCCGGTCCGCAAATCCCAATACCGCCGCCGGCCGGCTGCTCACCATGGCCACGGCGTCATGCATCGCCACCCCGCGCTGCGCCAGGATGAACGCTGCCTGCAACATGCTGGCCGGCACATAGTCCGAGGTCAAAATATCCAGCAGCCCCTCGTCGGCCAGTGCGGCGGCGCTGACATTGCCCGAATGGGAGCCGCCCAGCACGATATTGGGCGCGCCCATCACATTCTGCATGCCCAGTTGGCGGGCATATCGCGCCGCTTCCAGCGTGGTCGGAAATTCGCTGATGGCGATGCCATCGGCATGGGCGCGGTCAACGTCGCCCAGTGTCGTATCGTCGTGGCTGGCCATCGGCAGTCCACGCGCTTTTGCCGCCTCGGCGATCCAGAGACGTGCGGGCCCGACATGAAGCGCCTGCGACTGCTGACGCCCGGCAATATAGACGTCCCATTCCGCGTCGCTCCACACCACGCCATTCTTCTTGCGCCGATAGGCGCGATAAATGTCCAGATTGTGCCACTGCCCCTGGCCCGGCGTGTGATCCATCATGCTGACGAGGCGAAGATCTGGATTGTCCATATGCCGCTTGGCCAGATCCAGCAGCCCGGCATCGGACAATTCGCAACGGAAGTGGAAATAGTGATCGGCCTTGAGCACGCCCGCTGCCTTGGCCTGGTTTACCGCGCCGATCGCCGCTTCCAGCATCGCGGTGCGCGCGCCCTGGCTGTCGTAATCGCCCATAGATAGCGAATCCAGCACCGTGGTGATGCCCGCTCCCAGAACCTGCCAGTCATGCGCCAGTACCGCCGCCACCGGCGCGGGCCAGCGCACTGCGGGGCGGGGATTGAGGTGGTGCTCAATGTTGTCGGTGTGCAGGTCGATGATCCCCGGCAGCAGATAATCGCCCTCGAAATCAAGCGCCTCACCCGTCCCGCCTGCGCCTTCCTCGACCGCCGTGATCGTGCTGCCCTCGATGCGCACCGATCCGTTCATGGTGCGATCGGCCAGCACGATGCGGGCATTGCTAAGTGTCTGTGACATGAGATGAATCGATCCGGCTGGTTGTTGCTGCGCGATTAGGTGGCAATGATGACGGTGCGATGACAGGAAGTGGTTATGCTGCGCCATTGCAGACACCAATGCATCCCATGCACCGGTCTTCCCGCGGACTTGATCCGCGGGCCTCTCACAACGCGGCATGTGCGATGAGCGACCCCCGGATCAAGTCCGGGGGCAGCACGGTGGCGAGGATGGGGGAGTTTCACCGCAACATCCCGTTCGCGCACCCAAATACTAGCGATCAATCACGTCCTGGCGCATCTCACTCGGCGTAATCCCATAGGCATTGCGAAAATGCTCGTAGAACTGCGTCAGCGAGCTGAAGCCAGACTGAAACGCGATGTTGGACACCGACAGGTTGCCCTCGAACAGCAGCGAGCGGGCGCGGATCAGTCGCATCCGCACCACGAATTTCTGCACCGAGATATGCATCACCTTGGCAAACAGGTTGGTGGCGTAATTGGGATGCAGCCCCACCACGTCGGCAATGGATTGCGCCGTCAGCGGGTCGGTCAGGTTCTCAACGATATGGCGCACCATGCGCACCACATAGCGCACCGGGGCGGCGGTGCGGGTTCGGGCGCTGGAATTTTCGATCCAGGCCGGCAGCAGCAGGTCCCAGCCGGTCAAGGCGGCGCGGCGGAACATGGCGGCAATCTCGGTCTTGACGATATCGGTGCGCAAGCTGTTGCCGCTGCGATAATCGCCATGCCAGCGATCGAGCGTATCGATCCCGATGCTTTCGGGTCGCAATTGCACCACGCCGCCTCCCATCAGGGTTTCGGTGAGCAGGCCCAGTTGCGGCATATCCAGGAAGGCATCCACCGGCAGGTAAATATTGACCTGCCGTCCCCTTGCGGTCTCGGGGCTCAGCGCCACGGTCTGGTGCGGAATGCCGGCCCAGAACGCCACCAGCCGGTCCGATCCCACCGTCACCGGGCGGCTATCGACCAGGTAGTCCATCGTGCCGGCGGTGAGCCAGTTGAACTCGATATGGCCATGGCTGTGCGGCTCCGCCATGAGCTGGGGCGGAAACGAGCGCACCCCGAACCGGCCAAAGGCGCGGCCCGACGCGTAGAATTTACGATCGGGGCGCGGGGTGGGGCGGGGGGCCTTGCCGCGGCCGATGCGAACGAGGTCGCCCGCGGCGTTCAGCTCATCCATACAAGAGCGTTCATATCTTTGAATCCCGGAATAAGTCTCTAACAAACCGGATTGTTTGCGCGCTGGCAAGGGATAGGATTTTGGCTCAAGCACGGACCTACGGCCGAAGAGTGTAATTCGGCGCGGCGATCAACGCCGTTCCGCTGCTATGGGAGGAATGATGAGAAAACATGCAATTGCCCTTGGCGGGGCAGGCTTGCTGCTGGGCGTTTCCCTGATCGCCACGCAGGCGCAGATGGCTTTCGCGGCCGAGTTGCCCGATCCGCCGGCCTTCGCTGCGCAGAGCTCGCCGGTCTTTGTTGGCGTCTCCGATATCCAGGAATACAAGGCGCTGCCAGAATACCACCAGCCCGCCTGGATGGATAAATTCGTGGCCGATGGCACGCTGCCGCCGGTTGCCGAGCGCCTGCCCAAGGAGCCGCTGGTGTTCAAGACCGGCAATATGCCAGACGGCGTTGGCGTCTATGGCGACGTGATGCGTCACGTCATCGGCGGCCGGCCGGAAGGCTGGAACTATATCGGCGGCCAGTCTCAGGGTTGGGGCGGCATCGATATCGGCCTCTCCGAATGCCTGACGCGTACCGGCCCGCTGTTCGAGGTCAAGGCCGACGAACTCGAGCCCCTGCCGAACCTGGCCAAGAGCTGGGAATGGTCCGAAGATGGCCACCAGTTGACCATGCATCTGATCGAAGGCGCAAAGTGGTCCGATGGCGTCCCGTTCAACGCCGACGACGCGATGTTCTATTGGAACGACAACGTCAACGATCCCAATGTGACCCCGCTCAATGGCGCGACGCCCGAAACCTTCGGTGTCGGCACCACGCTTGAAAAGGTCGACGACTATACGATCAAGTGGACCTTCAAGGAGGTCCGTCCGACCCAGTACCTCTATGCCATGGCATACGGCACCTTCTGCCCCGGCCCGAGCCATATCCTCAAGCCCCAGCATCCCAAGTACAATACCGCCAACACCTACGATCAGTACAAGAACGCCTTCCCGCCCGAATTCATGAACATGCCGGTAATGGGCGCCTGGGTACCGGTTGAATACCGTCCCGACGATATCGTCGTCATGCGCCGCAATCCCTACTACTGGAAGACCGACGAGAACGGCAATCAGCTGCCCTATCTCGACGAATTGCAGTATCGCCTCTCCACTTGGGCCGATCGTGACGTGCAGGCCGTGGCCGGCTCGGGCGATTTCTCCAACCTCGAACAGGCCGAAAGCTATGTCGAGGCGCTCAAGCGCTCCGCCGAGCCGACCGCTCCGGCGCGTCTGCAGTTCGGTGCCCGCACCATCGGCTATGCGCTACGCATGAACTTCTCGGCCAATGGCTGGGGCGAACCCGATGCTCGCGGCCAGGCCGTGCGCGAACTCAACCGCCAGCTCGACTTCCGCAAGGCTGTCTCGATGGCCATCGATCGGCAGCGCCTGGGCGACAGCCTGGTGCGTGGTCCGTTCACCGCCATCTATCCGGGCGGCCTCTATGCCGGCACCACCTTCTACGACAAGGCCTCGACCGTCTATTACGGCTATGACGTCGCCGCAGCCAATGCGCTGCTCGACGGCCTTGGCCTCAAGGACACCGATGGCAATGGCGTTCGCAACTTCCCGGCCGGTACGGCTGGTGGTGGCGATCTGGAAGTCACGGTCCTCGCCAATACCGATTACGGCACCGATACTAACCTGGCCGAAGGCGTCATCGCGCAACTGGAGCCGCTTGGCATCCGCGTGATTGCCAACTTCCAGACCGGTACCGCCCGTGACGATATGGCTGAATCAGGCAAGTATGACTGGTCGGTGGAACGCCAGGGCGCCGAAATGGTGGCCGTGGTGCAGGGGACTTCGGCACTCGCGCCGACCGGTCCGCGTACCCACCCCTTCCATCGCGCCGGCACTGACGGCACGTTGGACCTGCTCCCCTTCGAGCAGGAACTGGTCACCGACGTGAACAGCTTCATTGCCACCTCCGACGCGACCGAACGCGCCGACCTGATGAAGAAGTATCAGCATACCTTCACCGAAAACGTCTACTCGGTCGGCCTGACCCAGTATCCCGGTGCGCTGATCGTCAACAAGCGCTTCTCCAACATCCCCGTGGGTGCCCCTGTCTTCATGTTCAACTGGGCTGAAGACAACATCATCCGCGAGCGCGTCTACGTGGCTGCCGACAAGCAAGGCAATTTCGAGCTGCATCCCAACACCCTGCCGGGTGCCCCGGGTTCCGCCGGCCCGATCAGCGAGTAATCGCTGACGCCATGAACACGGGCAGGGGGTTCGCTCCCTGCCCACCCAAGCATCGCGCAAAAAAGCGGGCACCCGTTTTTTGCTCGAAGATGCGACTAAGAAGTTTACCGAAAGGCCGCAGCGATGCTCCGATTTCTGACCATGCGCATCCTGAGCGCCATCCCGTTGCTGCTCCTGCTCAGCGTCGTAACCTTCACCATCATCCAAGCGCCTCCGGGCGACTACGGCGACTACATCAAGTCGATGCTGATGAACCAGGGCGGCGTCCCCGCCGAACAAGCCGAAATCCAGGCCGAAGCCTACCGCGCCGCCAACGGGCTCAACGAGCCGATGGTCATGCAATATTTCAACTGGATCGGCGGCATCGTGACCCGCTTCGATTTCGGTCATTCGCTGTATTACAACAAGCCCGTCGGCACCGTGGTGCTGGAACGGCTGCCCGCCACCATCGCACTGGCGCTGACCTGTCACATCCTGGCCTCTGTGCTCGGCATTGGCCTCGGCATTTTGGCCGCCACCCGCCAATATAGCTGGGTTGATACCACGCTGGGCATCATCTCATTCCTCGGCATGACCATCCCGCGCTTCCTGCTCGCGATCATCATCCTCTACATCATGGTCTTCCGCCTCAACGTACAGGAAGTGGGCATGTTCTTCTCGGCCAAATACGGCGGGGCGCCCTGGAGCTGGGACAAGTTCGTCAACCTCGTCTACCACGTCTGGCCGGTGGTCTTCATCGCCACCTTCGGCGGGCTGGCCTATAATATGCGCGTCATGCGCGCCAACCTGCTCGACGTGCTCAACGCCCAGTATATCGAAACCGCGCGCGCCAAGGGCTTGCCCGAAGCTGCGGTGATCATGAAGCATGCCGTGCCCAATGCGCTGCATCCCCTCATCGCCTATCAGGGCGTCGTGCTGCCCTATATGCTGAGTGGCGAAATCGAAGTGGCCATCGTCTTCGGCCTCGCCACGGTTGGTCCCGCCATTGTCGGCTCCATGGGCGTCGGCGACGTGTTCGTCACCGCCACCTTCATGCTGGTACTGGCGACAACGCTGATCATCGGCAATATCATCGCCGACCTGCTGCTCGTCATCATCGATCCGCGTATTCGCCTCGGGGGAGAAGCCTGATGGTCGACGAGATCAACACCAAATCCTCCATCCCGCTGCCCACCGACGCTGGCGTGGCCATGCCCACCCCGGCCGAAGAAGCCACCAATCCTGTGCAGACGCGCTTTTCGCACGGTAATGAGGGTTATGCGACACTGGTCTGGCGCCGCTTCAAGCGCTCGCCCATGGGCATGATCGGCCTGGTCCTCGTCTGCTTCCTGCTGGTGGTCTCGGTGTTTGCCGATTTCTTCGCACCGATGGACCCCAAGGCGGCCAACCTGCCGTTCGCCCCGCCCGATGTCATTGCCTTCGAGGACCCGGCCGGCGCCTTCAGCCTCATCCCCTATGTCTACCCCATCGGCGACAGCGGCGAGTTCGACCCCATAACCTTCCAGCCCCTCAACGGACCGGATAAGTCCAATCCGACCCCAACGCGCCTCTTCGTGACCGGCTACGACTACAAGCTGCTCTGGTTCATCCCGGCCAATATCCACTTCTTCGGCACCACCGATGGGCGCCCGATCCAGCTGCTCGGAACCGACAAGTTCGGCCGCGATATCCTGTCGCGCGGCATTGTGGGCTCGCGCATCTCGCTGATGATCGCCCTCGCCGTGGTTACCCTCACCACCATCGTCGGCACGCTGGTCGGCATTACCTCCGGCTATCTCGGCGGCCGCACCGATGCCTGGGTGCAGCGCTTCGTCGAGTTCGTGCTCGCCTTCCCGCAATTACCGCTCTACCTGGCGCTGACCTCGCTCATCCCCGTGACGGCGCCGTCCAATGTGTTCCTCACCTTCGTCATCGCCGTCATGGCGATCTTGGGCTGGGCGCAACTGAGCCGGGAAGTGCGCTCAAAAACCCTGTCGCTCGCCCGCATCGAATACGTTCGCGCCGCCATCGCGGTGGGCTCCAGCGATGCGCGCATCATCACGCGCCACATCCTGCCCAACGTGCTCAGCCACATCATCGTGGCCATCACCCTGGCTATTCCCAGCGTCGTGCTGCTCGAGAGCTTCCTTGGTTTCCTCGGCTTTGCGGTGAAGCCCCCGCTGATCTCCTGGGGCCTGATGCTGCAGGATACCGGCACCTTCTCGGTGATCGGCTCCTATCCATGGATCCTGTCGCCGGTGGTGTTCGTACTGATCACCGTCTTTGCCTTCAACGCGCTGGGCGACGGCCTGCGCGATGCCATCGATCCGTATTGAGTAGGGCAAGACCATGACCGACACCAACTTGCCTGTTTCCAACACCCGCCACGATCTCGGCTCCCATGGCCGCGAACTGATCCTCAACGCCCGCAATATCGGCGTCGATTTCAAGGTCGAGGGCGGCATCGTCCACGCCGTCCGCGACGTGTCGTTCCAGCTCCACAAGGGCGAAACCATTGCCCTCGTCGGTGAAAGCGGCTCCGGCAAATCGGTCACCGCCCGCGCCCTGATGAAACTGCTCACCAAGCGCGCCACCATCGCGCCGCAGACCCAGATCACGCTATCGGGCCAGGACATCGTCAAGATGAGCGACCGCGATATGCGCAAGCTGCGCGGCAACGACATCGCCATGATCTTCCAGGAGCCGATGAGCTCGCTCAACCCGGTCTACACCATCGGCCAACAGATCTGCGAGGTGATCCATCTCCACAACAAGATGAACCGCCGCCAGGCCATGGAAAAGGCTCGCGACCTGCTCGAAGAGGTGCAGATTCCCGACCCTGGCGCTCGCCTACTGCAATATCCGCACCAGCTTTCGGGCGGCCAGCGCCAGCGCGTCATGATCGCCATGGCCCTCGCCAACCGGCCGGACGTGCTGATCGCCGACGAGCCCACCACGGCGCTCGACGTGACCGTGCAGGCGCAGATTCTCAACCTGATCAAGGACCTCAAGGACAAATACGGCATGGCGGTGATCCTGATCACCCATGACCTCACCGTGGTCCGCCAGTTCAGCGAATATGTCTACGTCATGCAGAACGGACGGGTGCAGGAGCACAATGCCACTGAAGCTTTGTTCGCCAATCCCACCCACGCCTATACCAAACACCTGCTGGCCTCTGAGCCCAAGGGTACCGCCAATCCGCTCGGCGACATGCGCGAGACGGTGCTGGAGGGCAAGAACGTCAAGGTTGCCTTCACGCTCAAGCGCGGCGGCTTCTTCAAGCCCGATTTCTTCGAGCTACGCGCCGTCGACAATCTCGATATCAAGCTGCAACGCCACGAAACGCTGGGCATTGTGGGTGAATCAGGCTCCGGCAAGACCACGTTTGGCCAAGCCCTGATACGCCTGATCAACAACCAGGGCGGCGAAATCTATTTCGATGGCGAGCGCATCGATACCAAGGACCGCCAGCAGATGCGACCGCTGCGTAGCCGTATGCAGATCGTGTTCCAGGACCCGTTCTCATCGCTCAATCCGCGCATGTCGATCCGCCAGATCATCGAGGAAGGCCTGATCGTCAACAATATCGGGGCCAACCGTGGTGAACGCGGCGATCGGGTGCGTCAGGCACTGCGCGATGCCGGCATGCCCGATAAGATCCTGCAGCGCTTCCCGCATGAATTCTCCGGCGGCCAGCGCCAGCGCATCGCCATCGCCCGGGCTATCGCGCTTGAGCCCGAATTCATCCTGCTCGACGAGCCGACCTCGGCGCTCGATCTCTCCGTGCAAGCCCAGATCATCGACCTGCTGCGCAAGCTGCAGGACGAAAAGGGCCTCAGCTATCTTTTTATCTCGCACGATCTCAAGGTCGTCCGAGCCCTCTGTCACCGCGTTATGGTCATGCAAAACGGCAAAATCGTCGAGCAGGGCCCCGTCGCCGACGTTCTCACCAATCCGCAAACCGATTACACAAGGCGCCTTGTCCGCGCTGCGTTTGAAATAGCCGCCTAGGAGCATTTTATGGCAAATCCCAAGATTACCTTTATCGGCGCCGGCTCGGCCGTGTTCATGAAGAACATCGTCGGCGATATCCTGCAGCGCCCGGCTTTGGCCGGCGCTACCATCCGCCTGATGGACATCAATCCGACCCGTCTCGAAGAGAGCGAAGTCATCGCCCGCAAGCTGATCGCCACCCTCGGCGTTTCGGCCCAGGTCGAGACCTATTCCAACCAGCGTCAGGCACTGGACGGCACCAATTTCGTCGTCGTCTGCTTCCAGATCGGTGGCTACGAGCCCTCGACGGTCATCGATTTCGACGTGCCGAAAAAGTACAACCTGCGCCAGACCATTGCCGATACTCTCGGCGTTGGCGGCATCATGCGCGGCCTGCGCACCGTGCCCCATCTGTGGAGCATTTGCGAAGACATGCTGCAGGTGGCCCCCGAGGCGGTCATGCTGCAATACGTCAACCCTATGGCCATCAACACCTGGGCCATTGCCGAAAAATACCCCACCATCAAGCAGGTCGGCCTCTGCCACTCGGTGCAGGGCACAGCGATGGAACTGGCCCACGATCTCGATATTCCCTACGAGGAAATCCGCTATCGCTCGGCCGGCATCAATCACATGGCCTTCTACCTCAAGTTCGAGCATCGCCTAGCCGACGGCTCCTATCGCGATCTCTATCCTGATCTGCTGGCTGCCTATGCCTCCGGCAAGGCGCCCAAGGCCAGCAAGTGGAATCCGCGCCAGAACAATAAAGTGCGCTATGAAATGCTCACCCGCCTCGGCTATTTCGTCACCGAAAGCTCCGAGCATTTCGCCGAATACACGCCCTACTTCATCAAGGAAGGCCGCGAGGACCTGATCGAGAAGTTCGGCGTTCCGCTCGATGAATACCCCAAGCGCTGCATCGAGCAGATCGCCAAGTGGAAGAAGACCAGTCAGGATTACCGCAACGCCGACCGCATCGAAGTGGCGCAGTCCAAGGAATACGCCTCCTCCATCGTCAACTCGGTGTGGACTGGCGAGCCTTCGGTGATTTACGGCAACGTCCGCAACAACGGCGTCATCACCTCGCTGCCCAATAACGCCGCCGTCGAAGTGCCGTGCCTCGTCGATGCCTCGGGCATCCAGCCCACCTTCATCGGCGATCTGCCCCCGCAGCTGACCGCACTGATCCGCACCAATATCAACGTGCAGGAACTCACCGTCGCGGCCCTGATGACCGAAAACCGCGAGCACATCTACCACGCCGCCATGATGGACCCCCACACCGCCGCCGAACTCGATCTCGACCAGATTTGGAACCTGGTCGACGATCTCCTCATCGCCCACGGCACCATGCTGCCCGAATGGGCCCGCCTCTCCCGCAAGCAGCAGGTCGCGTAAGCGGCTCTGGACTAGTCCTCCCTGCTTGCACAACGGCCCCGATGCGAAAGCACCGGGGCCGATTGGTTTGGGGAGCATGCACCTCAGTGAGCCAGCATCCCTTCCACCGTCTGCACCACCAACAGCACCGCAAACACCGCCAGCGCCACAGAGGTCACCCGCTCCACCCGCGCCGACGTCAACAACCCCCGCGCCGACTTCTGCGCCACCATCCCCAGGCTCATCCACCCGATCGCCGTAACCACCACCAGCACCGCGAACACACCCAGATACGGCACTCTCGCCACGAACCCCACCTGCGGAAAAATCGCAAACGCAAACACCGGTCCCTTGGGGTTGATCAACGTCGTCGCGAACACCCGCCATAGGGTAATTCCGCGCTCTTTCAGATCGGCCCGCCCCGCTGCGCTCCACAGCTTCCACCCCGACCAGATCAGAAATGCCGCCGCGATAAACTTGGCCACCACCGGCACCAGCGGCTGGCTCGTCGCCACTGCGCCGACAACTTCCGTCCAAAACGTGATGGCAATAAAATAGCCGCCCAGCTCACCCGCCAAAAACGGCAGCGACTTGACCACCCCGCGACTGGCGCCAACGGCGGCCATCAATGTGTTGGTTGGCCCTGGCACCGCAAGCAGCGCCAGCACCGCGAGGATAAACGGCACAAGGTCGTTCATCCCATCTCCTGGACCGCAGCAAGAAATTCAGCATGCTGCATCGCCTGACCCGCCGCGGCGCGATATTCCTTCACCAGCGAATTGAAAGTCTCCTGGGCGAACCGCTTCAGCTTGGGGTCGCGATCCATTTCCCGCCGCGCCACGTCCTGGCTCAACAGACCCAATCCGCTCAGCACCGGATAGTGCAACTGCGTCTCGATATGCGGTAAGCCACCGAGATAATTGGGAAAATCCTCTTGCCGCGGCATCTGGCTCTGCCAGCGCGCCAGCCGTTCCTTGGTTTCGGGGTGAATGCGGTTGGCCTTCACCTCCCGCCAGAAGGGTGTGTCGTCCCGCTCGGTGACGTAATGCGTGTTCACGAACGTGCGGAAATCATCGACCTGCCGCCCCACCCGGGCATTGTAATCCGCTCTATCCTTGTCGGTTATGTCCCTGGGATTCTTCATGAAATGCTGCGCGAACAGCATCATCTGCACGATAGTCCCATGGATGGAAGTGGACTCCAGCGGCTCGAGAAAACTCGAACTCAGTCCCACCCCGATGCAATTGCCGATCCACGCATTCTCCAGCCGCCCAATCTGGAATTTGATGTCGCTGCGCACCTCGATCTCATGCCCCAGCACCCGCTCCACCTCGAGCTTGGCCTCCTCAGGCGTTGAGAATTCATCGGAATACACATAGCCGCAGCCATAGCGCGTCCGCGTCGGAATCTGCCACATCCAACCCGAGCTTTGCGCCCAAGCCCTTGTATAATTTGCCAATTCTTCGCCGGGCTTGATGTCGATCCAGAACGGCAGCGCCCGATTGACCGGCAATTCCTTCGCGTAGGACACCCATGGCGCCTTGAGTTCCTTGACGATAATCTGCTTGCGGAACCCGGTCGCATCAATGAAGAAATCGCCTTCGAATCGCTGGTTATCGTCCAGCACCAGCGCGGTGATCAGCCCACTCTCCGCATCGCGCTCGACACTCGCCACCGTCGCATCGACGATATCTACACCCTTGGATTTGCTGGCAAAAAACTTGCCGACCAGCGCCTGATCGAAGTGATAGGCGTGATGAAACGGCCCCAGCGGCACCAGCGATCCATCCGCCTTGCGCGCATAAGGCGCCTTCTTTTGCTCCAGCAGTGGCTGGAACAGATGCATCTCCTGCACTGCCCGCCCCGCCGCCACCGCATAAACGTTGAGATAATCCGACGGCGCCCCCGCCGGCGCCTGGATCACCTGATGCGGATCGTCGATCGGCCCGTAATAGGTAAAACCCTTGCGCCGCCAGTCTTCATGGCGAATGCCTAGCTTGAAACTGGCATCGGTCTTGCGGAAAAACTCGAACTCGTCGATCTTGAAATGCTTGAGCAGCACACGGAACGCCGCCGTCGTTGCTTCACCGACGCCGACGGTTGGAATCTTGGATGACTCCACCACCGAAATCTTGGCGTTCAGCCCCTTCCGCCGCGCCTCGTCCTGAATGATGAAGGCCGCGATCCAGCCGGCGGTCCCGCCGCCCACAATGACGAAATGCGCAGGTTTTTCCATGCGTTATGCTCTCCCCACCCCACTCTAAAACCAAGCCGGGCGCCCCACAAGGGACGCCCGGTTCGGGAGGGGTTCTTTTGTGTGCTGGGGACGTTTAGTGATGCCCGCCCGTCATCTCGCGCAGCTCTTCCACGGAGCGGACGCGCTTGCGCGCGGCGCCTTCCCAATCGGTGGTCTTGACCGTTGACTTGGCCATGCGCTCCTTGGCGGCCGGCACCGCGTCGGCATATTGCGGCAGCCACTGGGCCTGCGCCACGACCATCTCGTCGACCATGGCCCAGACCTCGTCGGGTGTGCAGATAGCGCCGACCAGCGGGTCGTGCAAAACGGCCAGCTTGAGCGTATCCAAATTGCCCGTCATCGCGGCTTCCACCGACAGGCGCTGCACCGAAACCGACACCGAACAGGTCGCGGCGCAAGCGGTCGGCAGGGTGATGCCTTCGATCATGTTGATGCCGAAACGATCGACATAGCCGGGGCTTTCGATGATGGCGTCATCGGGCAGGTTGGTGATGATGCCGTTGTTGCGGCGGTTGAAATGGCCGCGATAGGCGCGCCCGGTTTCCATCGCCTCGATGATGTAGCTGGCGTGTTCGGTGGTCCGCTTGTGCTCGGACAGGGGCTTGTTGGCCTGCTCCTTGAACATCGGGAAATCGGTTTCGAACCAGTTGCGGCGCTCGGTCGAGTGGCGCAGATAGCCGCCGGTCTCGCCGTGGATCCAATCGCTCATGTCGATCCAGCGATTGATCTCGTTCGGACGCTTGCGATACCAGGGCAGGTATTCGCTGAGGTGCCCGTTGCTTTCGGTGGAATAGACCCCGAAGCGCTTGAGCACGTCGATGCGCACCTTTTCCTGCTTGGAATAGACCGGGTGCCGCTCGAAACCAGCGATCAGCTCATCCGCCTCGATCTTGCGGCCCTTGGCGCGAATATCGATGTACCAGGTCTGGTGATTGATGCCTGAGCACACGTAATCGAGCTCGCTGTCCTCGACTCCCAGAACCTGCGCAATCTGATGAGCGCCATGCTGCACGCCATGGCACAGGCCAACCACGTTGACGCCGCCATATTGCTCGGCCGCCCAGGTGTTCATCGCCATGGGGTTGGCATAGTTGAGGAACAGCGCGCCGGGCTCGGCAACTTCGCGGATGTCCTTGCAGAAGTCGAGGATCACCGGAATATTGCGCTGCCCATAGAGAATGCCGCCGGCGCAGATGGTGTCGCCCACGCACTGATCGACGCCGTACTTCAGCGGAATCTTGATATCGGTCGCAAAGGCCTCGAGCCCGCCGACCCGCACGCAGCTCATGATGTAGCGCGCACCCGTAATGGCGGCGCGGCGATCGGTGGTGGCGGTCACCTTGGCGGGTAAATTATTGACCGAAACGATCATGTCGATGATCTGCTTGGCCATATCCAGATTGGCCGGATTGATGTCGGTCAACGCGAATTCGCAGTCGACGAATTCGGGTACCTTGAGCAGATCCGAGATCAGCGTCTTGGTGAAGCCGATCGAGCCGGCGCCGATGACGGTAACTTTGAAGGCCATCAATCTCTCCCTGCCGCGTTGCGGCTAATTTCTCTGCTCCATGTCTAGCGGCAGGGGCCGGATCGGTGTAGAGAAAACTTATGCGCGGGCGGGTAATTTTGTGCTCGATGATCTGATTGCCTACGGCCATAAACTGCGGGTGCTGGCGCTGCCGAAAAGCGCCGTGCCGCTGCACGCCATGGCGATCAGCGCCGGCTACGAACAGCGCGTCAACGAGGTCTATTCCTGGGATGGCTTGCAGCGCGGCACAGCGCCGTTCCTGGTATTGCAGCACACCATAGCGGGGCAGGGCAGGCTGGATTATGCCGGAGCCCAACACCGCCTGACGCCGGGGCAGACCATGGTGTTGAGCCTGCCGCATGCCCACCGCTACTGGCTCGAACGCGGCCAGAGCTGGGAGTATTTCTGGATCGTGCTGCACGGTCGCGAAGCGCTGCGCATCGCCCGTGAGGTGATCGACGCAGCCGGCCCCGTGCTGACCCTGCCGGAGCCGGTAATCGACAGGATGGCTGACGCTTGTCTGGCGCTGATTGATCGGCCGGGGATTTTGCCCGGCGAGGCCTCGAGCGCCGCCTACGCTGCCATCGTCGCGCTGCATGATGGGGTATTCAGCACCAATGCCGAGCCGAGGCCAGCTTTGCCACCGGCTATCGCGCGGGCCGTGGCCTATGTCGATGCCAACCTTGCCAGTGCCATCAATGTCGAGCGTATGGCGTCGGTCGCGCAGATGAGCCGCGCCCATTTCGTGCGGCAATTCTCGGCGGCTTTGGGGGCCTCCCCATCGGTCTTCGTCTTCGAGCGGCGGCTGGAGCGGGTCGAGCGGCTGCTGCTGGCCACCGATATGAGTGTCGTCGCCATCGCTGCGGCGACAGGCTTCGCCAATGCCAATTATTTGGCCAAGGCGTTCCGGCGCAAACATGGGCTGGCCCCCTTGGAATATCGCGTCGCGATGCGTTCGGCGGTTGGCGCTTAGGCTCTTGCCCCACGCCCCCTCTCGGTGCAGTATTGACTTGCGTACCTCAAATCGCGCCCCGCCCGACAAGAAACTGTCATATCGTCAATAATTGCGTCCGTTCCCTGGATGCAGCGACAGGCTATCGGGCGGCGAACCCCATTTCGAACATCCCCAAAGGGAGCCTATTATGGAATACCGCAAACTCGGCCCGAGCGGCGCGATCGTGACCAATTATGCTCTGGGCACGATGACCTTCGGCCATGAGGCCGACGAGGCCATGTCGGGTCAGCTGATGGATGATTACGTCGCTGCCGGTGGCAATTTCATCGATACAGCCAACGTTTATAACGCCGGCGTTTCCGAGGAAATCATCGGCCGTTGGCTCAAGGCGCACAAAAGCGAGGCCGAGCAGCTCGTCATCGCCACCAAGGCTCGTTTTCCCATGGGCACTGGCCCCAATGAAATCGGCATCTCGCGCCGCCATCTCGGCAAGGCGCTGGACGATAGCCTGCGCCGCTTGCAGGTCGAGCAGATCGACCTCTACCAGATGCACGCCTGGGACGCGCTGACGCCGCTGGAGGAAACGCTGCGCTTCCTCGACGACAGCGTGCGCAATGGCAAGATCGCCTATTACGGCTTCTCCAATTTCCTCGGCTGGCAATTGACCAAGGCCGTGTGGATGGCCAAGGCCAATGGCTATACGGCCCCGGTGACACTACAGCCGCAATACAATTTGCTGATGCGCGATATCGAGCACGAAATTGTGCCTGCGGTGCTGGATGCCGGCATGGGGCTGATGCCCTGGTCGCCGCTCGGCGGCGGCTGGCTCAGCGGCAAATATCAGCGCGACGTGACCCCGACCGGCGACACCCGCCTGGGCGAAAATCCCAAGCGCGGCATGGAGGCCTTCGACAAGCGCAATGCCCGCGAACAGACGTGGCAGGTCATCGATGCCGTGGCCGCCATCGCCAAGGCGCGCGGCGTCAGCTCGGCCCAGATCGCGTTGGCGTGGGTCGCGGCACAGCCGGCCGTTACCTCGGTTCTCCTGGGCGCCCGCACCCGCGAGCAGCTCGCCGATAACCTCGCCGCCACGTCCCTGACGCTGACCAGTGATGAACTCGCCACGCTCGACGCCGTCAGCAAGCCCGACATGGCGGAATATCCCTATGGCACCGGCGGCATCAACCAACGCCACCGCAAGATCGAAGGCGGGCGGTAATCTTCTTCACCTCTCCCTGGGGGGAGAGGTCGGCGCACAGCGCCGGGTGAGGGGGCCTTCCCCCTCGCACCTCACCCGGCAAAGGCCCCCTCACCTGACCCAAGAGGGTCGACCTCTCTCCAAAGGGAGAGGTGAAGGCTGTTCAACTCGCCATTCCGTCGCTAGCCTCGCCTCATTACTCCCAGCCCATCGGACCCGCGTGGCCTTCACCCTGCGTCAACTGCAATACTTCGTCGCCGTCTGCGAAACCCAGACGGTGTCGGGCGCGGCCCATGTCGTTTCCGTCTCCCAATCCGCGGTCACCGATGCGATCAAGGACCTTGAACACGATCTGGGCGTAACCTTGTTCGAGCGCCACCGGCGCGGGCTGACCATGACCAATAAGGGTCAGCAATTCTATCGCCACGCCACCCGCATTCTCTCCAGCGTTTCCGACGCCCGCCACAGCTTTTCCGACGAAGTCCCCGCCGAAGCCGGCTCGCTGCATCTGGGCGTTACCTCGCTGGTGGCCGGTTACATTCTCTCCGACCTGCTGGCCCGCTACCGCCGCGCCCAGCCTTCGGTCAACGTCACTGCCATCGAGGACAACGGCGATTATCTGGAGCATCTACTTATCGGCGGCGAACTCGACGTGGCCGTCATGGTCATTTCCAACATGCGCGACCGCGTCGCCTTGCAGGCCGAGATTTTCGAGACCTCACCTTATCGCCTCTGGCTGCCGCTGGGTCACCGGCTGGCCGGCGCCGAGATCATCGAGATCAACGACATCGCCAAGGAACCGCTGATCATGCTGACGGTGGACGAGACCGAGGAAAATACCGGCAAGCTCCTGTCGGCCTTGGGCGCCCGCCCGCAAGTGGCGTTCCGCACGCGCTCCGTGGAAGCCGTGCGCAGTCTGGTGGCGACCGGGGCAGGGGTCGCCATCCTGCCCGATCTAATCTATCGGCCCTGGTCGCTGGAAGGCGACCGCATCGAAAGCCGCGACATTGCCGGCGTACTGCCGGTGGTGCAGGTCGGCATGGTGTGGCGCAAGGGCTCGACCTTGCCGCGCGCCGCGCGGGACTTCATCTTCATGGCTCAGGCCCATCATCCTCGTCAGCGGCCCTGATGAGGTATCGGTTTTTCCGATACGAGGCTTCGTCACAAAAGATTTGCGAAAGTTAACGGGCGCTCTAAGCTCTCCCCAGGGAGCCATGCGCTCCGCGCCCGCTCCCGAGCGCGACCGGTCTTCAAGGCCGGCTCGGTTCGTTCAGGAACAGGGAGACTGCAATGAAATCGACACTGCGGACAGCCACAGCGCTTTCGATGGTGCTGCTGTTCACCGGCCAGTTAATGGCCCAGGATATGATGACGACGCTCGGGACCAATGAGGGCGAGCTCAATATCGTCGCCTGGCCGGGATATATCGAGCGCGGCGAAAGTGATCCCGGCTATGACTGGGTCACCGGCTTTGAGAAAGCCAGTGGCTGCAAGGTCAACGTCAAGACTGCCGCCACCTCCGACGAAATGGTCACGCTGATGAACGGCGGCGGCTTCGATCTCGTCACCGCCTCAGGCGATGCTTCCTTGCGTCTCGTGGCCGGCAAGAAGGTGGTCCCGGTCAATACCGACCTGATCCCGAGCTGGTCCACAGTCGACAAGCGCTTGCAGGACGCGCCTTGGTACACTGTGGATGGCAAGCATTATGGCGTGCCCTATCAGTGGGGCCCCAATGTCCTGATGTACAACACCACGACCTTTCCCAAGGCGCCGACAAGCTGGAACGTCGTCTTCGAAAAGATGGACCTGCCCGACGGCAAGACCAATGAGGGCCGCGTGCAGGCCTATGACGGCCCCATCTACATCGCCGATGCCGCCAATTACCTGATGGCCGCCAAGCCCGACCTCGGCATCAAGGACCCCTACCAGCTCAACGAAACCCAATACACCGCTGCGCTCGATCTGCTCAAAGGCCAGCGCGCCCTGGTCGGTCGCTACTGGCATGACGCGGCCGTCCAGGTCGATGATTTCATGAATGAGGGCGTCGTGGCCTCCGGCTCCTGGCCGTTCCAGGTCAATACGCTGATCGCCTCAAAGCAGCCCATCGCCTCCACCATCCCGGCCGAAGGCGCCACCGGCTGGGCCGATACCACCATGCTGGCCGCCGATGCCGCCCACCCCAATTGCGCCTATGCCTGGATGGAGCACTCGCTCAACCCGCAGGTTCAGGGTGATGTCGCCGCCTGGTTCGGCTCGGTCCCAACCGTGCCCGCCGCCTGTACCGCTAGCGAACTGCTGGGCGAAACCGGTTGCGCCACCAACGGTTTCGACAATTTCGACAAGATCAAGTTCTGGAAGACTCCGACCGCGCAATGCGAAGGGCGCGGGCAATGCGTGCCCTATTCGCGCTGGGTCTCGGACTACATCGCCGTCATGGGCAGCTGACGGTGATCGGAGGGAGATAGCATGACGTCGGCCGTCTCCCTCCACCAGGTTTCGCGCCATTTCGGTGCCGTCCGCGCTATGGACGGCGTCGATCTGGAAATCGCGCCCGGCGAGTTCTTCGCCATGCTCGGCCCCTCTGGCTCGGGCAAGACCACGTGCCTGCGCGTCATTGCCGGGTTCGAGCAACCGACCTCCGGCCACATCGAAATCTTCGGCGAAACCGCCGAAGGCGTGCCGCCCTATCGGCGCAACGTAAACACCGTATTCCAGGACTACGCGCTGTTTCCGCATTTGAACGTGCTCGACAACGTCGCCTACTCGCTGATGCTGAAAAAGGTAGACAAGGCCGAGCGCCACCGTCAGGCCGAAGACGCCTTGGCTATGGTCAAGCTCTCCGGCTACGGCGCCCGCCGCCCCGGCCAGCTCTCGGGCGGCCAGCGCCAGCGCGTCGCCTTGGCCCGCGCCATCGTCAACCGCCCCAAGGTCTTGCTGCTCGACGAGCCGCTGGGCGCGCTCGATCTCAAGCTGCGCGAGAGCATGCAGGAGGAACTCAAAAGCCTGCAGCGCTCGCTCGGCATTACTTTCATTTTCGTCACCCACGATCAGGGGGAAGCCCTGTCCATGGCCGATCGGGTCGCGGTGTTCAGCGATGGCAGGGTGATGCAGGTCGGCACGCCCGAGGAAATCTACAACCACCCCAATTCGCGCTTCGTCGCCGATTTCGTTGGCTCGTCCAATGTGCTGCCGCCCGATTTCGTCGCGCCCATGGCCGGCCAGCGCGCCTGGGCGAGCCTGCGCCCCGAAGCCATCCAGATTGTCCCGCCCGCCGGCGCCGCCATGCAGGGCCTTGTGTTGGCCAAAAGCTTCATGGGCTCGACCACCCGGCTTGGCCTCGATCTCAACGGCACGTCCATCCACGCGGTCGTCCCCGCCTCCGGCAGCACCGCCAATATCGGCGACACGGTCGGCGTCGCGTTTGCGCCCGAAGCCCTCCACCTGATGGAGCGCGAGGCGTGACCACGCTCGACAGCGGCGCCATCCTTCCCCGGCGCGGCGGCATCTTCGGCGCGCTGTCCGATGCCTTCTGGCGCCATCCCAAACTGCTGGTCTTCCTGATGCTGACCCCGCCCGTCCTCTGGCTCGGCATCATCTATCTCGGCTCGCTGCTGGCGCTGCTGCTGCAGAGTTTCTATTCGCTCGATGAATTCTCCGGCTTGGTCGTTCCCGAATTCACCCTCAGCACCTACGCCCAGCTCTTCCGCCCCTCCAACTTCGACATCATCGTCCGCACCGTGCTCATGGCGGCAGTGGTCACGCTGGCCTCGGGTGTTGTCGCTTTCCCCATCGCCTACATGGCCGCGCGCTATGCCAAGGGAAAATGGAAGGCCTTGTTCTACCTCGGCGTCATGCTGCCGCTGTGGTCGAGCTATCTGGTCAAGGTCTACGCCTGGAAACTGATCCTCGCCAAGGAGGGCATTCTCAATTGGGTGTTCGAGGACCTCCATCTCACGCCGCTGCTCGATGCATTCCTGTCCATCCCCGTCATCGGCGGCAATTCGCTCTCGGTGAGCTATACCGGTACGTTCCTGGTCTTCCTCTATATCTGGCTGCCCTACATGATCCTGCCGACGCAGGCGGCGCTGGAGCGCGTCCCGGTCAACCTGATCGACGCCTCGGGCGATCTCGGCGCCACGCCAACACAGACCTTCTGGCACGTCATTTTTCCGTTGGCTTTGCCCGGCCTCGTCGCCGGCTCGATCTTCACCTTCTCGCTGACGCTGGGCGATTACATCATTCCCAATATCGTCGGCTCTTCCCGCCAGATCATCGGCCAGGCCGTCTATGCCCAACAGGGCAGCGCCGGGAATATTCCACTGGCAGCGGCGTTTACGGTCGTGCCGATCATCATCATGGGGCTGTATTTGTGGATGGCCAAACGGCTTGGGGCGTTCAATGCGCTCTAGGTCAGGATTAGCCCTCTTCACCTCTCCCTTCGGGGGAGAGGTCGACGCGCAGCGTCGGGTGAGGGGGCCTTCCCCAACCACCGCGCCCAGCGAAGGGGGGGGGGGGGGGGGGGGGGGGGGGGGGGGCGGCGCGCCCCGCGGAGCCCCCGGGGCCGCCAGAGCACGCAGCGCTGCACA